>NZ_JBSGFZ010000029.1:0-143722 GCF_053603655.1 Kribbella sp. NPDC004138 | reverse complement strand
CAGGTTCGACGATCTCGACTGGTCCGTGGACGTCGAGGGGACGACGGTGAGGCCTCGCGGCCGGAGCGCCAGGGACGCGCCGGGGCCAGCGCACCGTTGCCCCCGGCAACCGACTGCAGGAATCCGCGGGCGGCCAGGTGCGGATCCTCCAGGGCGTCCGCACATGTCATCACGGTCCCTACCACCCATTCGACGTCCAGCCCGGCCGCGAAGATCTCCTGCTTGGTCCGGGACCGGTACCAACCGCTGATCTCCGCGCGTAGCGCCGCACGGTTCGCCCAGCGATTGGCCCACACGAACCGCTCGTCGTAGGTCAGGTCCTCGCGTCCGTACACGGTGCACTGCCGGCTCCAGTCGACCGGCCGGACGGTTCCGGGGACGACGTACCCGTCGGCGCACCGGAAGACGCCCGACGGGAAGCTCGATGCCAGGTGACCGGCGTTCGCGGTCGCCTCGGACGCGGACCGATTCGGTGACGTCATGGTGTACAGCGCGGCCGCAGCCTGGGACTCGAAGGCGAAGGAGGCGACATCCCGCCAGGGCAGCCGTGCCGTCCGCTGCCCACCGAGCAGTGCGGCGCCGGCCAGGACAGCGGCGTACGCACCGGCAAGGTACTGACTCTGCCAGCCGGGAAACCGGAGCGGAACGCCTTCGTCGTCGACGCTTTCCGCGAGCAGCCCGGAGGCGGCCTGCACCAGCAGTTCGTCGTCGGGGTGCGGGAACGGACTGACCTGCAGCCAGACGGGTCCACCCGACGACGAGGGCTCGTCCGGCCCGGGCTCGTCGGCGAGGACCAGGTCGGCCCAGGCCACGCCGTGCCCGACGGCTGCCGGCGTCCGCCGGACCAGCCGTTTGCCGGTGTTGAGGTGGACGAACAGCGGGCTCGGGTCGGCCGTGTCGGCGGCGTCGATCCGGGTTCTCCGGGCGACGTCGAGGGCGGCGGGCTCGAGTTTGACGACGGTTGCCCCGAGCATCGACATCAGCCGGCCGGCGTACGGCCCGACGACGCCTTCGCCGAGCTCGAGGACGCGCAGGCCGGACAGCGGTGGCCGGAGCATGATCAGCCCAGCGCGTGCTGGGCCACGCGCTCGTAGTGCAGGTCCGACGATCCGCCGAACGCCTGGATCCACAGGGCCCGCCGGTACCAGCGGTGGACGGGATGCTCCCAGGTCATCCCGATCCCGCCGAGCACCTGGATCGCCTGTTCGCAGGCGCCGATCGCCGCCCGCCGGGCCGCGACCAGCGCGCAGCTGACGCCGATCGGCGCACCGTCCGCCGCGGCGGCCCTGGTCAGCGACCGCGCGAGCTCGAGGTCGACGTACATGTCGGCGATCCGGAACGCGACCGCCTGGTAGCTGCCGATCGGCCGCCCGAACTGCTGCCGGGTGCAGGCGTGTTCGCGAGCGATGTCGTACGCCCGCTGGGCCACGCCCACGGCTTCCGCGGCCAGCAGCAGGAGACCGCGCGACCGTACTGCCGCGGTCGCCGCCGCGGTGCCGACACCGCTGTACAGGCGCTCCGCGGGCGCTGCGGTGAACACGATCTCGCCGACGGGTCGCAGCGGATCGAGAGACGGCCGACTGCGCTTGACGACACCACGGCCGGACAGGTCCACGCAGAAGAGCATCGGGCCTGTCGGCGACGAGGCCTCGACCAGGACAGAGGAGACAGCATCGACGTCCGGGACCCGGTCGACGGCGCCCGACAGGACCCACGGCTCGCCCGGAGTCGCGACCACGTCCGGCGCGGCGATGGCCGGGAGGCCGTCGGCCAGCCGCAGTGCGACACCGGCCGGCCCAGGTCGCAGCCGTCCGAGGGCAGCGACACACATCGTGCTCCACCAGGGCTGCGGCGTCAGGTGATAGCCGCACTCCTCGGCCAGCAGGACCTGTGCCGTCGGCGGCAGGTCAGGGTCGAACCAGCCCAGCGCCTCCAGCTCGGACCACGCCTGGGGATCAGGCGTGCGAGGGCCGTCGGCGAGCGCGGCGACGCGGTCCGGCGGATAGCTTCGAGCAAGGACGTCGCGTGCGGTCAGTTGGATCGTCAGACTGTCGTCCGTCGTCAGTGTCACGGTCCGCTCCTGTCTGGTGATCGGCTACCTGGTCTTGGGCAGTCCGGCCACCTGTTCGGCGATGACGGACTGCAGGATCTCCGTGGTTCCGCCCTCGATCGTGCTGCCACGGCTGCGCAGCAGCTTCGAGGTCCAGCCGGCGACGGACTGGTGCCCGAGATCGAGTGCATCGATGCCCAGGACATCGACTGCGAGCGCGGTGAGGTCCTGGTGGGTTCGCGACCACTGGAGCTTGAGGATCCGGCTCTCGTCGCCCGGGCGGCCGGTGGCCCGGATCGTAGTCAGCGTGCGTGCGGCGGTGGCCTCCAGGGCCCGCTGGTCGACACACAACTGCGCCAGTCGGCGGCGCAACGACGGGGTCGCCGCCTCGCCGCGCTCCTTCATCGTGGCGATCAGCCGGTCCAGTTGCACACCCAGCCGCGAGACGAGCGTGACGGCGAGCGTGATTCGCTCGTGCGCGAGCGTGCTCATCGCCACCGGCCAGCCCGCTCCCGCGGCCCCGACCAGTCCGGCGTCGCCGACCTCGACGGCGTCGAACCTGATCTGGCAGAAGCCTTCGTCGCCGTTGATCTGCCGGATCGGCGTGACCTCGACGCCCGGGGCCGTCATGTCGACGAGCAGCAGGGACAGGGCCCGGTGCTGCTCGGCGTCCGGATCGGTGCGGGCGAGGACGAGGCAGTAGTCCGCGAGGTCGGCGTACGACGACCAGAGCTTGGTGCCGGAGATCCGGTAGCCGCCGTCGACTCGCACGGCCCGCGTCCGCACCGAGCTCAGGTCGGATCCGGCCTCGGACTCGGAGAAGCCGAGACAGAACATCTGGCTGCCGTGCAGGATCGGCTCCAGGTGCTGCCGTTGCTGGGCGCTCGATCCGTGGCCGATCAGTGTCGGTCCGGCCATGTGCAGGCCGACCACGTTGGGGGGCTCCGGAACCGCGGCCCGGTCACACTCTTCAGCGAGGATCAGCTCGTGCTGGACGCCGAACCCGTGGCCGCCGTGCTCCACCGGCCAGGTGAGACCGACGTACCCGCCGTCGAACAGTCGCCGGCTCCACGCCTGCAGGGCAGGCTTGGCCCGGTCGCCGAGGGCGGGGGCGTACGCGCGGTTGTCCCGCAGCCAGCCGCGCAGCTCGCGGCGGAAGCTCTCCTCGTCCGACCTGCACGCGATGTCCACTTGGTGACCGTAGCCACGTCCGTCGCGCCGCGGCTAGCGTGCGACGGCAGACAGGGTTGATCGCCACATCCGCAACGGATGCCGGCCCGACGGGCGAGGGAGCGTACGCCATGGACGCAACGAGAACGCCGTCCCCGATCGCCGCGGAACGTCAGCGGCGCAAGGTGCAACTGGCGGCGACGGTGAGGATCCTGGCGCGCCGCGGGCTCGACGAAGGGGCCGGCGGGCATGTCACCGCCCGCGATCCCGAACACCCCGACCGGTTCTGGATCAACGCCTTCGGCCAGCCGTTCTCGTCGGTCCGGGTGCGCGACCTGCTGCTCGTCGACCACGACGGAAACGTTGTCGAGGGCAACGGGCGGGTCAATCCAGCCGGGTACGCGATCCACTCGCAGATCCACGCGGCGCGGCCGGAGGTCGTCTCGGCCGTGCACACGCATTCGACGTACGGACGGGCCTGGGCGGCAGTCGGCCGTGGGCTCGACCCGATCACGCAGGACGCCTGTGCGTTCTTCGAGGACCACGCCGTGCACGAGGAGTTCCCCGGGGTCGTCCTGGATCGCGCCGAGGGCAAGCGGATCGCCGGCACGCTGGCCGACGGGAAGGCCGTGATCCTGCAGAACCACGGACTGCTGACCGTCGGGCGGTCGGTCGGCGAGGCCGCCTGGTGGTTCGTCCTGATGGACAAGTGCTGCCAGATCCAGCTGCTGGCGGAGGCGGCGGGCGGCGCGAAGCCGGTGAGCCTCGAGAGCGCGCGGGGAGTGGCCGAGTTGATGGGAACCCCGGCGATGGGGCGGTTCAACTTCCGGCCGATGTACGCCGAGATCGTTGCCGCCGCCCCCGATCTCTTGGCGTGACCCGGTGGTCGCACTGCTGAGCGACCTGGTTCGCGGGTCCGGCGCGGACGAGGCGATCGCGGATCAGCGTCGTACGTTGACATGGGCCGAGCTCGATGCGCGGGTCAACGGCTGGGTACGGGCCCTTCGCGCGGCCGGTCTCCGGCCCGCGGACCGTGTCGCTGTCGTCAGCGGCAACCGGATCGAGTGCCTGGAGATCTTGCTCGCCTGCCTGCACAGCGGCCTGGTCCTGGTGCCAGTGAACTGCCGGCTCGCCGCGACCGAGATCGCCCACATCGTGTCGGACGCCGGCTGCGAGGTTGTCGTGTCGGACCCGGAACGCCGGGAGGTAACGGCCGAGGCAGTGACTGGCCGCGGAGTCCGTCACTTGTGCATCGAACAGGATCTCGGCGACGCGGACGCGGGGGAGCCCGACGCACAGAGCTGCGGCGGCCTGATGCTGTACACGTCGGGGACCACGGGCAGGCCCCGCGGTGTGATCAGCCACCTGTTCACGCCCGGTGCTCCGATCGACAGCGTCCGCGCGACGCTCCGGGGAGCGCGGCACGTGGTGGGGATCCCCAGCGGACGCCGCGGCCTGCTCGTCTGCCCGTGGTACCACTCGGCCCCTTTGTACTTCGCGCTCATGTCCCTGCTCCTCGGCAACCGGACGCGCGTGGTGGATCGGTTCGAGCCCGGCGAGTTCCTGGACGTCGTCGGCGCGGAGTCGATCGATCACTGCCATCTGGTTCCGACCCAATTGGTCCGCCTGTTGCGGTACCGCGCGTCGACCGGCCGGACCGGAGACACCGGCAGCCTCGAGACGGTGTGGCACGGCGGCGGCGCCTGTGATGTCGAAACGAAGAAAGCGATGCTGGCCTGGTGGGGGCCGGTGCTCGTCGAGTACTACGGAGCCACCGAAGGCGGCATCGTGGCGATGATCGACGCGCAGCAGTGGGAACGGCATCCGGGCAGCGTCGGCCGGCCGTTGCCGCGGACCACCGTCACGATCGTCGACTCCGCCGGGAGGGCACTTCCTCCAGGCACGCGGGGCCGGGTCTTCGTCGAGCGGGCCACGCGCGCCGGTTTCGAGTACCACAACGATCCCTCCAAGACGCGGGCCGCGCATCTGCGTCCCGGCGTCTACACCTTCGGCGAACTGGGGCACCTGGACGACGACGGATACCTGTACCTCGACGGCCGGGACGACGACACGATCGTGTCCGGCGGGGTCAACATCTATCCGGCCGAAGTCGTCGCGGCACTCCTGAGGCACCCGGCGGTCGTCGACGCTGCGGTGTTCGCCCGGCCCGACGCGGAGTTCGGCGAGGTCGCGGCGGCGCTGGTGATGACCGAGGAGCCTGACCACGAGCGCTTGCCCGCCGTACTGCGGGAGCACTGCGTGGGACTGATCGCCGGCTTCAAGGTGCCGCGGATGTGGTGGTTCACGCGTGAGTTACCGCGCGACGAGACCGGAAAACTCCGACACGCGACGATCCGCGAGTTTACCCGCGCACACGGCGGGCGCGGGAGACTGGCGTGATGAACACTTCGGATCACGCGCAGGAAGTGCTGAAGGCGGTCGAGGGCGTGCGGGACGGGGTCCTGACCGCGAACCGGGCGGCCGTCGACCGCACCGGCACGATCCCCGCCGAGAACTTCGAGGCGCTGGCCGCGCTCGGCCTGTACGGCGTCGGCATGGACGCCGAGGACGGCGGCGATCCGGACGTCGACTACCCGACGCTCCTCGGGGTCATCGAGCGACTGGCCTCGGGATGCCTGGCGACCACGCTGGTCTGGCTGCAGCACCTGGCGATGACCCGCGTCGCCGTGGGGCGCCAAGGGCCGGGCGCCGAGGCCTCCTGGCGGGCGGACGTCGCCTCCGGGCGATTCCGCGGCGGCATCGCCTTCGCCGGACAGTTGCCCGGGCCCCCGATGCTCCGGGTCGAGCGCGACGGCGACGAGTACGTCGTGACCGGCACCTCGCCCTGGGTCTCGGGCTGGACGCTCGTCGACGGTCTCGTCGTGGCCGCCCGGGATGCCGACGACAACGTCGTACGCCTGCTGACCGCGGCCGGGCCGAGCCCGTCGCTGTCGGCCGCGGACACCGACCTCTGGGTGCTCCAGGCAACGAAGACCGTCGAGCTGCGGTTCGACGGCCACCGGATTCCGGCGGCGTACATGCTGGACGCCACGCCGCTCGGCGAGATCCTCGCCGGGGACCCGGGATCCTTGCGGATCAACGGATCGTTGGCGCTGGGCCTGGCCGATCGCTGCGGGCGGATGCTCGGCGTCGCCGGTGACGACGACGAGCTCGACGCGGTGCGCCGGCGGCTGGACGAATCCGGCCCGGAGGACCTCGCGGCCGCCAGGGCGGCGGCGTCGAACTTCGCGGCCGCCCGTGCAGGGGCTGCCGTCGCGGCGAACGGCGGGCGTGCCCTGCAACAGTCGGATCCGGCGGGCCTGGCGCTGCGGGAGGCTGCGTTCGTTCTCGTCTTCGGCCAGCGCCGCACGATCCGCGAGCCCATGGTCGACGGCTGGCTCAACTGGAGCCGTACGACGGCCGCGGGGGACTGAGAGGTCTCGTTCAACCGCTCGGAACCGGCAGTTGTACGGCGCCTGCGGTCAGCCGCCGCGCTTCCCTTGCCGACGGCGGACACGCAGGATGAACGGACCAGTCCTCGCCAGGCAAGGAGGTCCGATGACGCCGTCCGACCGGACCGCTTCGCTGACTGTTCCGGCGTCCATCGCGGCCGAGTTCCGGTGGAGCTACGACGTCGGCAACCGCCGTCTCGCCGGTCTGTACGAGCGCGGCAAGGACGGGCAGTGGAGCGCGCAGACCGATATCGACTGGTCGATCGACGTTCCGTACGGCGACCGGCTGCCGTTCGACGCCCGGTTCGTCTCGCTCAACGAGGCCGGCGGTCCGCTTGCGGCTCTGGGCCCTGATGCGGCCGACCGCTTCCGCTGGGAGTTCCAGAACTGGATGGTGAGCCAGTTCCTGCACGGGGAACAGGGCGCGATGGTCGCGGCCGGCCGGCTCGTCGAGGTCGTCCCGGGGATCGAGGCCAAGTCGGTGGCCGCCACCCAGGCCGTCGACGAGGCGCGGCACGTCGAGGTGTTCGCGCGGTATGCGTCGGTCAAGATGCCGCACTTCTACGCCATCTCCGCGCCGCTGGAATCCCTGCTGGGAGACACGCTGCGGGACGGCCGCTGGGACATCACCCAGCTCGGGATGCACATCATGATCGAGGCGCTCGCGATGGCGGCCTTCCGCCTCGGGCAGCAGAGCTTCCACGATCCGCTGCTGCGCGACATCTGCCGCAAGGTGGCGCGCGACGAGGCCCGGCACGTCGCGTTCGGCATCCTCGCCCTGGAACCGGCGTACCTGGAGATGTCCGCGGCAGAACTGGCCGACCGGGAGGACTTCGTGCTCGAGTCCGCCGCGCTGATGGCGCGGCGGTTCCAGCTGGTCGAGATCTGGGAGCACCTGGGCATCGACCCGCGGGCCGGCGTCGCGTACGCGCGAACCGATCCGGTGATGGCCCGCTACCGCCAAGCGGTGTTCGCGAAGGTCGTGACGTCGCTGCGAGACGTCGGGCTGCTCACGCCGCGGGTGCGGGACGGACTGCGCGGCCTCGGCTTGCTGGGACCTGCGTCCGACCGTCCCGGTGACCGCGCGGCCGATGGACGGGAACGGTGACGCTGATGCCTGCGACGCTGGTGCGAGTGACCGACCTGCTGCCGCAGATCGCGGCCCGGGCGGACGATGTCGAGAACGAACGTCACGTTTCGGAGGAGATTCTCGACGACCTCCGCCGGACCGGAGCATTGCGGATGCTGTCGCCGGGCCGGCACGGCGGTGGCGACGAACCCCTTCCCACGGTGCTGCAGGTGGTCGAGTTGGTGTCCACCGCGGATGCGTCCGTCGGCTGGACCGTCGCCCAGCACGCACAGGCGCAGCTGATCCTGCGGCACTTCCCGGGTGCCACGGTCGACCGGGTGTTCAGCGGGTCTCCGGACCTTCTCGCGGCGGGTGCCGTCGCTCCGAAGGGCCGCGCCACGCGGATCGCCGACGGCTGGCAGATCAACGGGCAATGGCCGTTCGTCTCCGGAGCGCCGCAAGCGACGTGGTTCTTCGTCCAATGCCTGGAGGTCAAGGACGGTTCCCCGGTCCTCGACCCGGACGATCTGCCGGTCCTCCGGCTCGCGCTGCTGGCCGCGGAGCAGCTCGAGATCGTCGACACGTGGAGCACGATGGGGTTGCGCGGGACGGCCAGCCACGACGTACGGGTCAACCGTGCGGAGTGCGGTGACGCGTACACCTGCCACTTCGCGTCCACGCCGCCGGGCGACGAGCCGATCCTGCGGATCCCCGCGCGCGATCTCGGCGGGCTCTTCGTCGCGGCGGTGGCCGTCGGCAACGCCGCGGCGGCGCTGGACGACACGATCGCGCTGGCACTCGCGGGCAAGCGTCCGGCGTTCAGCCCGCACCCGCTGGGCAAGTCGCCGGGGTTCGTGCAACGGCTCGGCGAAGCGGAGGTCCGGCTGCGATCGGCGCGGGCCCTGCTGTCCGAACAGGCCTCGTGTGTGTGGGAGTCGGCGTTGGCCGGCGTACCGCTGGGTCTGCGCGACCGGGCGGCGCTGCGGTCGGCGGGACCGCACGTGGTCGAGTCGGCGACCGCCGTACTGGATGCCGCGTATGCGCTGGGCGGCGGCACGTCCTTGTACGACCGCTCGCCGCTGCAACGGCGGCTGCGGGACGGTCACACGATCACCCAGCACTTCGCGGCCGGGCCCGACGTCTTCGGCGCCCTGGGCGCTGTGCTCGTCGGCGCGGACCCAGGGACTGCGTTGCGGTGAAGGTCAGCTTCGACTCGGGTGACCCGGAGTTCGTGGCGGATCCGTATCAGACCTACGCCCGGCTGCGGGCCGCCGGCCGTGTCCTGCCCGGCGGGCCCGGGCAATGGATCTTCACGCGGTACGACGATGTGCAGCGGCTGCTGCGGGACGGCCGGCTCGGCAGCGAGTTCCCGGCGGCGGCCCACCGGGTCAAACTCGGCGACGGCCCGGCCGGGGACTTCTTCGGCCGGATCCTGATCGACCGGGATCCTCCCGATCACACCCGGCTGCGGCAGGGCATGCGGCACGCGTTCTCGCCGGGGTCGGTGGCCGGACTTCGCGCGCAGGTGGCCGCGACGGTGGACGAACTGCTGGCGCCACTGCTCGACGACTCCGGCTTCGACCTCGTCCCCGGCCTGGCCACGCCGCTGCCGGTGCTGGTGATCTGCTCGTTGCTGGGCGTTCCTGCCGAGGATGTCGAGCTGGTGCGGCCGCGGATGGTCGATCTGGCGACGGCGTTCGGCGAATTGACGCTCACGGATGAGCAGCGCCGGGCGGCCGATCGCGCGGTGGTGTGGCTGCGCGAGTATGTCGGTGCGCGGCTCGGGCAAGGTACGGCCGGTGACCTGTTGTCGCGGATGCTGGCGACCGAAGCCGACGGTTTCAGCCGCCAGGACACCGTGGACAACGCGATCTTCTTGTTCTTCGCCGGGTTCGAGACGACGACCAGCCTGATCGCGAACGGGACCGTCGCCCTGCTGACGCGGCCCGACCAGTTCGAGCGGCTCCGTCGCGATCCTTCGCTGATCCCGACTGCGGTCGAGGAGCTGCTCCGGTTCGACTCGCCGGTGCAGATGTCGATGCGACTCGTCCGGGAGCCTTTCGTCGTGGACGGCACGAAGATCCGGCCGGGGAGAGTCGCGGTCCTGCTGCTCGGCTCGGCGAACCGCGACGAGCAGGTCTTTCCCGACCCGGACCAGCTGGACGTCGGCCGGCACCCCAATCCGCACCTCGCCTTCGGCGGCGGCCATCACTACTGCCTCGGCGCGCCGCTGGCACGCCTGGAGGCAAGCCTGGTGCTGGAGCGGCTGATCCACAGGTTCAGCCGAATCGAACTGACCGGCCCACCAATCCGGCGCCCACACCCGAGCATCCGATCCTTCCGCTCCGTCCCACTCACCGCGAAGCCGGCCTGACCGAGGCGCCCGACCGGGCTTGGTTGCGTTGGCTGGTAGGGCTGATGCGGGCATATTCGAGCAATGGCCGACACCCGGACCGGCTTGCCGCCAAGGTTCGACACCGCGGATCCTGACCTTCTGCACGACGTGTACTCGCAGTACGTCGGGCTGCGGGAGTACGGACCGCTGTGCCGCTTCGTGCCGGGGGCGTGGGGAGTCACCCGGCACGCCGAGGTGTCGCGACTGCTGCGGCGTCCGGAGCTGGTGAAGTTCTTCCTGCCGCAGGCCTTCTTCCAGGACGCGGTCGGGTCCGGACCGGTGGCCGACTTCTTCCAGCAGATGGACATCGGCCGGGGTGATCCGGGTGTGCGCGAGACGCTCGCCCACGAATTCAGCGCGGCGTCGAGTCGTCGGCGGATCGAGGAGATCCAGGCGGCCGCCGCCGCGGCACTCGAACCCGTCCTCGAAGCCGGCCGCGCCGAGGTGGTTACGGAGCTGGCACGCCCACTGGTGCTGGACGTGTTCTGCGACGTGCTCGGCCTGCCGTCAGCGGTGCGCAGCGCCGTCGCCGGCTGGGTGTCGAGCCTGGTGAACTTCGGTGACATCAGCCCGACCGCGACCCGATCGGTGGACGAGGCGAACGTTGCAGTCCGGCAGCTGCGCGAGGTGGTGTCCGCCGAGTTGGCGGCCCGGGACCGAAGCCCGCGCGACGACGTACTGTCGCGCCTGGCCGCCGTGGCCACCGGCAACGACGTACGGCGGCGCTGCGTCGACACCGTCCTGGCCCTGCTGTACGCCGGTCTCGAGACCACGGCCAACCTGATCGCGACCGGCATCGCCGCACTCGCGGACTTCCCCGACCAATACGCCGTCCTCCGGGCGGCGCCGCACGACGCGCACCTCGCCGTCGAGGAGTTCCTGCGCTACGACCCGCCGATCCAGGTGACGCTGCGCTCGGTCCAGGCGCCGATCGAGATCGGCGGCCAGGTGATCCGGGCGGGGCGGACGCTCGCGCTGATGCTCGGCTGCGCGAACCGTGACGAACGAGTCTTCGCCGAGCCCGCGCGGCTGGATGTGCGCCGGCGCCCCAATCCGCACGTCAGCTTCGGCGGCGGCAGCTTCTACTGCTTCGGCGCCGCGCACGCCCGGTCGAACGCGACCGCGGTCTTCGCGGAGCTCGCCCGGCGATGTGCGTCGATCGGGCCGGCGGGGGAGCCCGAGCGGACCGCACAGTTCAACTTCCGTTCCTATACGCGGCTGCCCGTGAGCCTGCGGCCGGCCTGAGCCGATTCAACGACCGACTGGAGTGGGGCATGATCGAACAGATCGGCGACCTGGTGCTCGATCTGGAGCGGATGCGTGCCGATGTCGCGGACTGTCTGCGGGAGCCGGCGTCCGCCGTCGCCGACGACGCGGACCTGCTCGGGCTCGGACTCGACTCGATCAACGTGATGGTGCTGGCGGGGCAGTGGCACCAGGCCGGTGCCCGGGTGACGTTCGCCGAGCTGATCGAGAAGCGCACGCTCCGGGAGTGGTGGGAGCTCGTGTCGTCGCGGCTCTCCCAGGACGCGGCGGTGCTGGTTGCCGCCGGCAAGGAAGAGGAACCGTTCGAGCTGGCCGACATGCAGCACGCCTACTGGGTCGGTCGCGCGGACGGTCAGCCGCTCGGTGGCGTCGGAGCCCACTTCTATGCCGAGCTCGACGGTGCGGACGTTGACCCGGAGCGGCTGGAACGTGCTGTCCGCGCACTCACCGCACGACACGGAATGCTGCGCTGCGTCTTCCGGCCGGACGGTCGCCAGGAGATCCGCTCGGAGAGCGCCTGGCCCGGTGTGTCCGTGCACGATCTTCGCGGTGTCGCTGCCGAAGCAGCCGAGGGTGCACTGGCCGAGCTGCGGGACACCCTGTCGCACCGGCGTCTCGCCGTCGAGCGTGGCGAGGTCTTCGATGTTCAACTCTCGCTCTTGCCGACCGGGGCGACCCGGGTCCACGTCCAGATCGAGATGCTCGTCGCGGACGCCCACAGCTTCCGGATCCTGCTGGCCGAGCTCGCGTCGCTGTACGCCGCACCCGAAGCGACGCTCCCGCCGATCGAACTGAGCTATCCCGAGTACCTCTCCGCGGCGAGAGCGAGCCGGGAGAGTGCGCGCGAACAAGCGGCGAACTACTGGCGCGAACGACTGGCCGATCTCCCGGCGGGTCCCGACCTGCCGCTGGTCCGCGATCCCGGACAGGTGACGGAGCACCGGGTGACGCGGCGGTTCAACTGGCTGAGCGACGAGCAGTGGAGCACGCTCGCCGACCATGCCCGACGGCACAGCGTCACGCTTCCGGTCGTCTTTCTGACGGCCTTGACCGAGGTGCTCGGTGCCTGGAGCGCGACACCGCGGTTCGCGCTGAACCTGCCGTTGTACGACCGCCGGCCGGTGCACAGCGACGTACCGCTCCTGGTCGGGGACTTCACCAACCTGATCCTGCTCGAGGTGGACACCTCCGTCCGTGCCACCTTCGCGCACCGTGCGCAGCGGATCCAGGAGCAGTTGCACGCCGATGTCCGGCACGCCGACTACTCCGGCGTCGACGTACTGCGTGACCTCATCCGCACCCGCGGGCCGGCCGGTGCGGGCGCCCCGGTCGTGTTCACCAGCGCGATCGGGCTCGGCGAGCTGTTCAGCACCGACGTCCGGAAGACCCTGGGTGATCCTGGGTGGACGATGTCGCAGACGCCGCAGGTGTGGCTCGACTTCCAGGTCACCGAGCGCGAGGGCGGCCTGTACCTCAACTGGGACGTCGTCGAGGAACTGTTCCCGGCGGGCCTGGTCGACGACATGTGGGCCGCGCTCAGCTCGATCATCGACGGGCTGGTCACGGCGGAGTCCCGGTGGACGAGTACTGGCGACGATCTGCTTCCGCCGGACCAGCGAGAGGTCCGGCGGGTCGCGAACGACTCCGGTTCGCCGATGCTCCCGCGGACGCTGCATCACCGGGTTTTCGCCTACGCAAGCAAGCACCCGGACAAGCCCGCTCTGCTCTGGGGCAACGATTCGAGCCTGTCGTACGGCGAGTTGGCCGAGCGTGCGCTGCACCTCGCCGGGCGGCTGGTGTCGTACGACGTCGGCAGGGCCGAGCCCGTGATGGTGCAGGTCCCTCGTGGGCCCGAGCAGGTGATCGCCGTGCTGGGCGTGCTCGCGGCCGGCGGGAGCTACGTGCCGGTCGGCGTCGATCAACCCTCGGCCCGGCGGGACCGGATCGCCCGAATCGCCGGTGCGCGCTTGGTCGTCACCGGAACCGACACCGACACCGCACAGCTGCCGCCGAAGACGACCGCGGTCCCGGTGGCAACGACGGCCGGCGCCGGGCGACTGACCGAGCCGGTCGTCGTCGACCCGGAGACGATCGCCTACACGCTCTTCACCTCGGGGTCCACCGGGGATCCCAAGGGTGTGATGGTCTCGCACCGGGCGGCAGCGAACACCATCGACGCGATCAACGAACGCTTCGCTGTCGGCGCGGACGACCGGGCGCTCGCGGTCTCCGCGCTGGACTTCGACCTCTCGGTGTACGACATCTTCGGCCTGCTCGGAGCCGGCGGCTCGCTGGTGGTGCTGGACGACGGCGTACGCCGCGACGCGGATCGCTGGGTCGAGCTCGTCACCGGGCTCGGAGTCACCATCTGGCAGTCGGTTCCGGTGCTGCTCGAGATGTTGCTGACCGCAGCCGGCGGCCGGTCGCTCGGCCTGAGACTGGCGTTGCTCGGCGGCGACTGGGTCGGGCTGGATCTTCCCGCGCGTCTCGCGGAGCACAGTCCCGGCGCGAAGCTCGTCGCGTTGGGCGGCACGACGGAGACGGCCATTCATTCGACGGTGTGCGAGGTGACGACCGTACCGCCGGACTGGCGCTCGATTCCGTACGGACGGCCCTTGCGCGGCCAGATGTGCCGTGTGGTCGACGGCGTGGGACGGGACCGGCCCGACTGGGTGCCGGGTGAGCTGTGGATCGGCGGCGCGTCGGTCGCGGACGGGTACCGCGAGGATCCGGAGCGGACCGCCCGCCAGTTCGTCGACCACGACGGGATCCGGTGGTACCGGACGAACGACCGGGCGCGCTACCGGCCGGACGGCACGATCGAGTTCCTCGGCCGGATCGACCTGCAGGTGAAGATCCGCGGCCACCGCATCGAGCCCGGCGAGGTCGAGGCGGCCTTCCGCAGCCACCCGTCGGTGGCCGACGCCCTCGCGCTGGTCGTCGGATCCGGAGTACGGCGACTGGCCGTCGCGGTCGTCCCCGCGGCCGGCAGCGCTCCGGACGCGGACGGGCTGCGCGAGTACGTCGGCGGCCTGCTGCCGGGATACATGGTTCCGGAGCAGATCGAGTACGTCGCCGCCTGGCCGCTGTCGGCGAACGGCAAGGTCGACCGCCGAGCGATCGCCGAGCGGCTGGCCGCGCCGACGGACCCGGGGGAGTACCAGGCGCCGGCCGGCGCGGTGGAGGCACTGGTCGCCGAGGCCTGGACCGAGCTGCTGGGACTGCCGGCGGTCGGGCGGGACCAGAGCTTCTTCGCGCTGGGCGGGGACAGCCTGGTCGCGACCCGCCTCGTCGCCCGGCTCCGGGATGCCGGTGTGCGCGGCGCGGATCATTCGCGGCTGTTCAACGCGCCGGTTCTGAAGGATTTCGCGGCCGGCCTGACGATCGGCACGGCGCCTGATTCCGCACCTGCCCTCCGCCCGGCACCGGCCGAACGCTACGAGCCGTTCCCGTTGACCGATGTCCAGCGCGCCTACTGGATCGGCCGCGCGGACGGTTTCGCCCTCGGTGGGGTCGGCTCCCACTGGTACTGGGAGTTCGACGGCCGCGACGTCGACCTGCAGCGTCTCGAAGCGGCTGTGAACCGTCTGGTCGGGCGCCACGACATGCTGCGCGCGGTCATCGACGAGTCCGGCACGCAACGCGTACTGCCGTCGGTCCCGCGCTACGTCGTGCAGGTCACCAGGACCGACGAGGCCGGAACCGAGGAGCTCAAGGCCCTGCGCGACGGGCTGGCCCATCGGATCCCCGACATCAGCCGCTGGCCGCTGTTCGAGATCAGGGCCGTCGAGTACGGCGGCTCGCGGACCCGGCTGGCCTTCAGCTTCGACTACATCGCACTCGACGCGTTGAGCATCGTGACCTTCTTCGCGGAGCTGTCCGCGCTGTACGTCGAACCGTCGGCCGGCCTTCGCCCGCTGGAGCTCTCGTTCCGGGACTACGTCGTGCACAGTGACCGCGACCCCCAGGAGCGCGAGACCGCTCAGCGTTACTGGCTGGATCGGGTCTCCGAGCTGCCGCCTGCCCCGGCGCTGCCGCTGGCGGCGGACCCGGCGACACTCACCGAGCCGCACTTCGTACGCCGCGAACTGCGGATCGAGGCGGCGGCCTGGCATCGGCTGACGGCCCAGGCGCAGCGGCACGGTGTCACCCCGGCCGCCGTACTGGCGACGGCGTACGCCGAGGTGCTGGCCACCTGGAGCGGGCAGGACCGACTGACGCTGAATCTCACCCTGTTCAACCGGCCCCCGGTGCATCCCGGGATCGAGCACGTCCTCGGCGACTTCACGTCGCTGCTGCTGATCGAGCACGATGCCCGGGGCAACGATCGCCTGATCGAGCTGGTGCGCCGGTTCCAGCAGCAGTTGTGGACCGACCTCGAGCACCGCGACGTCTCGGCGATCTGGGTACTGCGCCGGCTGGCGCGCGAACTCGATGTGCCCGCTGTCACGATGCCGGTCGTGTTCACCAGCGCACTCGGTGTGGCGAGCGGTATGGACAGTGGCGAGTTCCCGTTCGGGACGTTGTGCTGGGGCGTCTCGCAGACACCGCAGGTGTGGCTCGACAACCAGGTGATGGAGCGGGACGGCGGGCTCGTCGTCAACTGGGACGCGGTGGACGACCTGTTTCCGGCGGGGATGCTGGACGACATGTTCGCCGCGTACGGCCGGCTGCTCGAGTGGCTGACCGATGCGGACTGGGAGGCACCGCCGCCCGAGCTGCTGCCGGCTCCTCAGCGCGCGATCCGGGAGCGCGTCAACGCGACGGAAGGCCCCTTGCCTGACCGCACTCTGATCCACGACTTCTTCGAGCAGGCCGCCGCGGCGCCGGACAACGACGCTGTGCTCTGGGACGTCCGCGAGCGTTTGAGCTACGGAGAGCTGGCCGAGCGAGCCCTTCGAGTTGCCGGACACCTGCGGGAGCGGGGGCTCCGGCCCGGTGAACCCGTCGGCATCACGCTGCCCCGCGGCCCGGGGCAGATCGCCGCGGTGATCGGCGTCCTGGCGGCGGGTGGATGTTACGTGCCTGTCGCCGTCGATCAGCCGGACGAGCGGATGCGGCGGATCTACGCGGCCGCGGGCGCGCGCTTCGTGCTGACCGGCGCCGAGCAACCGATGCCGGACGTCCTGCGGGCGATCGACCTGACCGAAGCACTGCGAGCCGATCCGTTGCCGGAGCCGGTGACGGTCGATCCCGACGCACTCGCGTACATCATCTACACCTCAGGTTCGACCGGCGTTCCCAAGGGCGTCGAGATGACGCATCGCGGCGCGTTGAACACCATTGACGACGTCAACGAACGGTGCCGGGTCAACTCCGCGGATCGTGTCCTCGCGGTGTCGTCGCTGGACTTCGACCTGTCGGTGTACGACGTCTTCGGGCTGCTGTCCGTCGGCGGCAGCGTCGTACTCGTCGATCATGACGACCGCCGCGAGGCCGCCCACTGGGTGCGGCTCGTGGCCACCCGGGGCGTCACCGTCTGGAACTCCGTACCGGCGTTGCTGGACATGTATCTGGTCGCCGCCGGACTCGGCGCCGTCACCGGACCGTTGCGTGTGGCAATGGTCTCCGGTGACTGGGTAGGACTCGACCTTGCCGAGCGGTTGCGGGAACGCCACCCGGGCTGCCGGCTGATCGCTCTCGGCGGCGCCACGGAGGCCGGTATCTGGTCCAACTGGTTCGAGATCGAGTCGGTCCCCAGTGCGTGGCGCTCTGTTCCGTACGGCGTCCCGCTGCGGAACCAGGCCTTCCGGGTGGTGGATCGCCGCGGGCACGACTGCCCGGACTGGGTCGCGGGGGAGTTGTGGATCGGCGGCGCATCGGTCGCACAGGGCTACCGCGGGGATCCCGTACTGACGGCCGAGCGGTTCCTGGCTGTGGACGGGCAGCGCTGGTACCGGACAGGAGACCTCGGCCGGTACTGGCCGGACGGCACGCTCGAGTTCCTCGGCCGCACCGACTTCCAGGTCAAGGTCCGCGGCTACCGGATCGAGCTCGGCGAGGTCGAGGCGGCGCTGCTCGGCCATCCAGACGTTTCCCGGGCGGTCGCGTTCGTGCAGAACGAAACGGCCGGCCAGCGGCTCCTTGCGGCGGTCGTCCCGGCGCCCGGCACCCTGCCGGATCTCGACGACCTGCTGGAGTTCGTGACCGGCCGGTTGCCGGCGTACATGGTCCCCGACGCTGTCGCGGTGCTGGACGGGATCCCGCTGTCCGGCAACGGCAAGGTCGACCGGCGGGCGGTCGCCGATCTCGCCGGCCTCGACGGCGGGAGTACGCCGGGGGCCGAGAAGGACGAGCCGCCCGAGCCCGGTGTCGAGGAGCTGCTCGCCGAGCTCTGGCGCGACCTGCTGAACGTTGCGGTGGTCGGCCGTCGGCAGAGCTTCTTCACCCTCGGCGGGGACAGCCAGCTGGCGATCCGGCTGGTGGCCGGAGTCCAGCGCCGCCTCGGGGTCGAGCTGTCGTTGCGCGAGGTCTTCGGTGCACCGACCCTGGCGGAGCTGGCAGCAGCCGTGAGCGCGCATCTGCCGGGCGAGGTCGACGAGGGCGAATTGTGATCGGCATCGTCGGCGCGACAGGCGGCGTAGGCACCGCCGCGTCCCGGCAGCTCCGGAGCTGGGGCACGGACCGGTTGCGGCTCGGTGTCCGGGATCCGCGCCGCGGCGCCGCGCTCGCCCGCGAGCTCGGTCCGGGGGTGGAGGTCGTCGCGGTCGACGTGACCGATTCCGCCGCTCTCCGACGGTTCTGTGACGGGTGCGCCGTCGTTCTCAACTGCGCCGGGCCTGCGGTCGATCTGGGCGATCGCGTGGCCCGCGCCACGGTCGAGGCGGAGACGGGGTACGTCGACCCGGCGGCCGGCGGCGACCTACTGAGCGGGCTCGGCCGGCTCGACCCGGCCCGCCGCGGTGTGACCGCGGTCCTGGCCGCGGGTCTGCAACCCGGCCTCACCGGACTGCTGCCGCGCTTGCTCGCTCGACGGTTGCCGCTCGCGGGCGGCGTGGTGTCGGGCTACATCGGCGGCCGGGACCGATTCACGGTGTCCGGCGCCACCGACTACCTCCGCGGCAGCGACGACTTCGGCGTGGCCTTCGCCCAATGGCGTGGCGGCACCCGGGTTCTCGGGTTGCCCGAGCTGGCCGAGGTTGAGCTGCCGTTCTTTCCCGAGCGGGTCACCGTGCGGCCGTACCTCAGTACCGAGCTCGAGAGCTTCGCCGTGCGCATAAGACTCAGCGAGGCGACCTGGGGGAACGTGTTGGCCGGCAAGCACCTGCGGGACGCGCTCGGCCGCACAGCGGCGCTGAGCAGATCGGACCCCGGGGCTGCGGCGGCGGAGTTGCGTGCTGCTGCGGAGCTGGACCTGTTCGGCCGTTCGCCGTACCACGTCGTCCTGGTCGAGGCCGTTGCACCCGATGGCAGTGCCGCGTCGGTCATGGTGCGTGGGACAGGCGCCACCGAGCTGACAGGTGCGGTCGCCGCACTGACGACCCGTGCCGTGGCGTCCGGTGACGTACCTCCCGGTCTGCATCAAGCGGCGGACGTCATGGACCCCGACGCCGTGTTGACCCTGCTGCGGACCGCCGATGCCGTGACCGCGGTCGAGTACCTCGACGGACCCGCCCGCCTCGACGAAGAGGAGTTGTAGCCCATGCGTGCGATCGTGTGCGGTACCCGGTTCGGCCAGGTGTACCTGCAGGCGTTCCGGCAGCCAGGCAATCCGGTCGAGCTGGCGGGTGTCTTCGCCGGCGGCAGCCCGCGATCGCGCGCTGTGGCACGCCATTACGGCGTACCGCTGTTCACCCGGATCGACGACATCCCAGGAGATGTCGACATCGCCTGCGTCGTCATCCGCGGTGGTTTGCTCGGCGGTCAGGGCACCGATCTCGCACTGTCCCTGATGGAACGCGGCCTCCACGTCCTGCAGGAGCATCCGTTGCACCGGGACGAGCTGGCCGCGTGCGTACGGCAGGCGCGGCGGTACGGCGTCGTTCACCGGCTCAACTCCTTCTACGTGCATGTCGAACCGGTACGTCGGTTCATCGCCGCGGCCAGGCAGCTGTTACGGACCCAGCAGGTGCGCTACGTGGACGCCGCGTGCGGTTTCCAGCTCGCCTACTCACTGCTCGACATCCTCGGACACGCACTCGGAGGCCTGCGGCCGTGGGGATTCGTCCAGCCTGCGGACGGCGCCGAAGTGTTCGGCCTGACCCGGCTGGACGTCCCGTTCCGCAGTCTCGACGGCGTCCTCGCGGGCGTGCCGATCACCCTGCGCGTGCAGAACCAGATGGACCCGGAGGACCCGGACAACTACGCGCACCTGATGCACCGGATCACGATCGGCGTCGAGGGCGGGAACCTGAGTCTGCTCACGAGCCACGGACCGACGATCTGGAGTGCCCGGCCGGACTTCCCCCGCACGGTCGGTGCGGACAACGCCGCGTCGCATTTCGCGTCCGGCGGCGGCGATGCGCATCTGGACCTGCCGAGTTCGCTGACCCTCGGTCCGGCCGAGGCGCCCGGTTTCCGTTCTGCCTTCGAGGACGTGTGGCCGGCCGGCGTCGCCCGCGCACTGACCGAGCTCGTCGACGCCGTCGAGGCCGGGCGATCCGGCAGCGCGCACGAGCAGTCCCATCTCGCGCTCTGCGAGCTCTGGCAGGACATCACGAAGGTTCTGGGCCCACCGGAGCTCGTCAGGTCGGACGACCCGTCGTTCCTGCTCGCCGATGACCTGGACGCCTTGCGATCGGCGCGACCGGACGCGACCCCGGCCGGTCGGCGATGAGCCCGGTGCGCGCCTCTGCGGACGGCTGGCTGCGGTGCTACCGTCCGCGGCCCGACGCCCGGGTACGGCTCGTCTGCCTGCCGCATGCGGGCGGGAACGCGGCGTTCTACCGGCCGTGGATCGATCTGCTGCCGCCGACGGTGGAGCTGGCCGCGGTGCAGTACCCCGGCCGCCTCGACCGGATGACCGAACCGCCGGTCCCGGACATGCCCACGATGGTGCGGACCCTGACCGCGGTGCTGCTCGCGGACCGCCGCCTTCCGCTGGCGATCTTCGGCCACAGCATGGGCGCGGCGATCGCCTTCGAGGTCGTCAGCCGGCTGGAGCGTCAGCACGGCGTGGAGCCGGTCAGGGTGGTTCTGTCCGGCCGGCAGCCGCCGGAGCACCACAGATCGGAGACGGTCGACGTCGAGGACGACGACGCACTGTGGGCAGAGGTACGCCGGCTCGGCGGGACGACGGACGACTCCCTCGACAGCGACGCGATTCGCGCCTTCGCACTTCCCGGGGTGCGCGCCGACTATCGCCTGATCGACTCGTACGCGCCGGTGCGGCGGCCACCGATCGCCACCCCGATCACGGCCCTGGTCGGCGATGCGGACCCGGAGGTGAGTGTCGCCGAGGCCGGTGACTGGCGCCGGCACTCGACCGGCGGGTTCGAGCTGCGGGTGTTCTCCGGCGACCACTTCTACCTGGTGGCGCGGCGGACAGCGGTGATCGCGGACGTGGTGCGCGCACTCGGCGAGCCCGCGGTCACCCGCGCGCCGGGCGCGCTTCGATGATCGGGAACATCGCGGTCGGCACCACCTGGACCACCTCGAAGCCGTGCACGGCCAGGAGTTCGCCCACCTCGCGCTCGGTCCGCGCCTTGCCGGCCAGCATCGCCAGGCTCAGCAGGTCGTAGATCTTCCCGACATCGAAGGCGTCGCCTTCCTCGATCACCGGATCCATCAGGATCAGGCTGCTGTCCGGGCGCATCGCGGTGCGGAGCCCGGTCAGCAGCGGTGCGGCTCGATCGTCGGACCAGTCGTAGAGCACGCGCTTCAGGATGTAGGCGTCGGCGTCGGCGGGGAGTGGGTCGAAGAAGCTGCCGGGCAGGATGGTGCAGCGGTCGGTGACGCCGGCTTTGTCGAGAACTGCTGGTGCGTTGGCGACGACGTGCGGGAGGTCGAGCAGGGTTCCGGTGATGCTCGTGTGGCGGGCGAGCAGGCCGGCGAGGAAGGCGCCGTCACCACCGCCGACGTCGACCACCGAGCCGAAGCGCGGCCAGTCGAGGGCGCGCAGCATCGCGCGAAGCTCCAGGCGGGTGCCCGCGGCCTGGATCCCGTCGTACCGCGTGCTGTCGTCGGGATGGGTCGCGAGGTACTCGTAGTACCCCATGCCGTGGACGTGCTCGAAGGCCGACTCGCCGGTCCGCAGGGTGTGCCTGAACTCCGCCCACCCGTGGAAGTTCGCGGCCATCAGCGGGTAGGCGTCGGCCAGCGAGAGGGGGTGGTCGGTGCGGAGGAGGTCGGCGAGTGGGGTGAGGGCGAAGGTGTGGGGTTGGGTTTCGGTGAAGATTCCTTTGCAGGCGAGGGCTCTGAGGACTCGGTAGAGGGAGGGGGCGTGGGTGTTGGTGGCGGTGGCGAGGTCGGTGATGGTGCGGGGTCCGTTGGTGAGGTGGTCGGCGAGGTGGAGTTCGCTGACGGCTCGGATGCCGAAGGGGACGATGTAGTCGGCGAGTTCTTGCAACCGGAAGATCGTGTCGATGAGAGAAGGCTGCCGGGTGGTCGTCATCTGTCGCGCACCGTCCTTAGTCCCGCGTTGCTTCGAAGATGGTCAGTGTCTGGGTCGTGATGCTCCCGGACAGCAGGAGACCGGCCTGCGACAGGAGTGTGGCGAGGTCCTCGCGGCTGCGGTCCGGTCCGGCGACCAGCACGAGCGAGTGCAGATCGAGGAGCTTTCCGATGTGGAACTGGTCGCCGTCCGGCAGTTGCGCCTCCAGCAGGATGAGCCGGCCGTCCGGGCGCATCGCGGCCCGGACCCGCCGGAGAACGGCGCGGGCTGCCGTGTCGTTCCAGTCGTGCAGGATGGTCTTGAGGATGTAGGCGTCGGCGTCGGCGGGGAGTGGGTCGAAGAAGCTGCCGGGCAGGATGGTGCAGCGGTCGGTGACGCCGGCTTTGTCGAGGACTGCTGGTGCGTTGGCGACGACGTGCGGCAGGTCGACGAGAGTGCCGGTGAGGCCGGTATGGCGGGCGAGCAGGCCGGCGAGGAACGTGCCGTCACCACCGCCGACGTCCACCATGGTGCCCAGCTCCGACCACGGGTAGGCGTGCAGGACGTCCCGCAGCACGTACCGGTTCTGTGCGCGGACCGAGCGATCCACTTTCTCGCTCTCGAGCGGGTTCTGCGCGAGGTAGTCGTAGTACCCCGTGCCGTGGACGTGCTCGAACGCCGACTCGCCGGTGCGGAGCGTGTGGCCGAACTCGGCCCAGGCTCGCAGGTCGCCGATGACGAACGGGTAGGCGTCGGCGAGGGAGAGGGGGTGGTCGGTGCGGAGGAGGTCGGCGAGTGGGGTGAGGGCGAAGGTGTGGGGTTGGGTTTCGGTGAAGATTCCTTTGCAGGCGAGGGCTCTGAGGACTCGGTAGAGCGAGGGGGCGTGGGTGTTGGTGGCGGTGGCGAGGTCGGTGATGGTGCGGGGTCCGTTGGTGAGGTGGTCGGCGAGGTGGAGTTCGCTGACGGCTCGGATGCCGAAGGGGACGATGTAGTCGGCGAGTTCTTGCAGCCGGAGGATCGTGTCGACCAGCGAAGGCTGCCGGGTCTCGACGGTCACGAACGACTCACCGCGTTCGCCAGCGCCGCAAGGACTTCCGAGCTCCACGGACTCGCCTGGTCGAGCCGGCGAACCGCGAAGTCTCCGAGGCACGCACCTTCCCACTGCGTCACCGGATCGGAAGCCGGTTCGCCATCCGGAACGATGAGGGTGACGTCACCGGCGTACACCGGCCAGGGCCGCTCGGCGAAGGCGTTGACCAGACGCCCGTAGCCGTCGACGCAGTGCGCCAACACCTGCGCGTCCGGCAACGACCCGTCAGCCACCTCGTGCTCGCCGGTAAGGCCCGCGAGCGCAGGATCGAGGCCGAGCTCGCGCAGGCACAGGTCCTCGATCAGCACCGGATCGCTGACCTGGTACGGCGGCGTCGTACCGGCGACGACGACCAGCCGGCGCACGTCCTGGCCTTGCTCGGCACAGCGCAAGGACAGCTCCAGCGCGAGACGGCCACCGGCGCCGACGCCCACGATGGTCGCCGGCCCGTGGCGTTCTGCGAGCAGCTGGGCGTACTCGCCGACCGTCGCCTCGAGCTCAGCCTCCGAATGCCCGTCGTACGACGTATCGAAAGCCGACACCGGCTGCAGCCCGTCGGGCAGGTGCGCGAGCAGCGGGCCCCAGACCGGCACGCCGGGGACCGGCGGCACCAGCACCACGATGTGGCCGTCTGCCGCGGTCTCGTTCCGCAACGGGACCAGGCGATGCTTCGCCGGCGACGCGTCGTCGGCGCCGGCGACTCCCGGCTCCTCGTGGCCGGCGAGGAACTCGGCCTGCTGGGCCACGGTCGGCGCATCGAGGATGCAGCGCAGCATCTGATCGAAGAACACGGCACCGGCCGCCGGGACAGCTTCGATCAGCCGTCCGGCCAGCTTCGCAGCGAGCAGCGAGTCGCCACCCAACGCGAAGAAGCTCTGATCGCGTCCGACGACCGGCAGCTCCAGGACCTCCGCCCAGGTTGTGGCGACCGCCTGCTCGAGTTGGTTGGCCGGCTCCTGGCCGGCCGCCTCGGGTGCCTGACCTTCCGGCAGCCGGACCCAGGTGCCCAGCGTCGCCAGATCGACCTTGCCGTTGCTGGTGAGCGGCAACTGGTCGACGACCTCGATGCCGGCCGGCACCATGTACGACGGCAGCCGCCCGGCGACGTGGTCACGAACCGCGTCGGCGTCGAGCCGGGCCCGGTCGCTCTTGAAGCGGGCGAGGAACACCGTCATCCCGAGCTCGCCGAGCAGGTCGTCGTCCGGCTCCGGCAGGCAGTGCACGACATCGGCGGACTGCCTCTCGAGCTGGCGCTGCCAGGCGCCGCGGCTCAGGAACACATCGTCGGTCCCACGTCGCTCGTCCGCGAAGTCGCCGGTTTCGTCGAGCCGGGTCAGCAGCTCCAGCGACGTCATGATCTGGTAGTGGTCCCGGGTCATCTCCAGGAAGCAGATCCACCCGCCCGGTGCGAGCAGTTCGTGCAGGCGACTGAGCGTCCGGCCGACGTCCGCGGTGGCGTGCAGGACATCGCCGGCGATGATGATGTCGAAGCTGTTCGGCCGCAGGCCCTGGGCACGGAAGTCCTCGTCGAGGTCGTAGCGCGCATACCGCACCGACGACAGATGCCCGAATCGCTCCCGCGCACTGCTCAGGAAATACGGCGAGAGATCGGTGACGAGGTAGTCCACCTCACCGTCGGCGAAGCCGGCCAGCACGGCCGCGGTCGTACCGCCGCCGCCGGCTCCGACCTCGAGCACCCTCGGCACCGCATCGGCAGGCATCGCCGAGACCAGCTCCCGTACGGCGGCCGCCGCGACCCGGTTCGCCCAGCGGTTGAAGAGCGCGTCGGCGTACAGGTCCTCGGACACCTCCAGGCTGCCTTCGGGGAAGAGGAGCTGCAGCGGATCGGCGTCGGCGCGGACGAGTTCGGCCAGGTGGGTCGCGCTGGTGTGGAAGTAGTCGACGAGCTCGGTGTCGTCGCCGGCCGCCTCGCGGAGTTCCTCGATCCGTTTCCAGGCCGCCGAGACGAGCTCGTCGTCGGCATCACGCAGCAGCCGATACCGGCCGTCGGCCAGGTGCTCCAGGTGCCCGGTGGTGACCAGGGCGCGCAGCCACCGGCGGACCAGGCGATGGTGGGCCGGCGCGACCTCGGCGCGGGTGAGGATGGTGTCGAGGTCGTGCGCGGCGCCGTCGGTGAACAGGTCCGCCGATCGCAGGGTGCGGACCATCGCGAGCAGCGCGACCTCGTCGAGCTCCCGCAGATACGTCAGATAGGTCTCGGGTTCGAGGCCGACCAGCAGATCGTTGCCGGCATCCCTGGCCGCCGGGACCAGCGACGCCGGTGCCGGTTGCGCCTGCGCTGCCAGCGTCGCCGGCTGGACGAAGCCGACGAGGTGCCGCTGCAGTGGATCGGCCCCTTCCACGATCGCCGCGGACGCTGCGACCCCCGGGCAGCTCTGCAGAGCGCTTTCGACCTCGCCGAGCTCGATGCGGTGCCCGCGGATCTTGACCTGGGAGTCGGCACGCCCGAGGAACTCGATGGTCCCGTCGGGAAGGTAGCGGCCGAGGTCGCCGGTCCGGTAGAGCCGCTCGCCGCTCACCGGATGCTCGACGAACCGCTCGGCCGTCCGGGTCTGGTCGCCGTAGTAGCCGAGTGCGAGGCCGACTCCGCCGATGAACAGTTCGCCGCGGACCCAGTCCGGACAGTCGCGGAACGCCGCGTCGAGCACGTGGAAGCGCTGGTTGGTCAGCGGAACGCCGTACGGGATGCTCCGGGCGCCGGACGGGACCTCCTTGATCGGATGCCAGATCGACCAGATCGACGCCTCCGTCGCGCCCCCGAGGCTGATCAGCTGGACGCCCGGGAGACGCTCGCGGATCGCGTCCGGAAGGTTCACCGGGATCCAGTCCCCGGAGAGCAGCGCGACCCGGAGAGTCGGCAGCTCCACCCCGGGAGCCGAGGCCAGGTAGTCGGACAGCATCTGCATCTGCGCCGGCACCGAGTTCCAGACGGTCACGCCGCGATCGGCGATCAACGCCGCCCAGTGCGACGGGTCTCCGCGGCGGTCGTGCTCGGGCAGGACCAGCCGGCCGCCGACGGACAGCGGTCCGAAGATGTCGTACACCGACAGGTCGAACCCGAGGCTCGCCAGGCCGAGCACCGCGTCGTCCTCGCCGACGTCGAAGCGGTCGTTGATGTCGGCCACGGTGTTACGAGCGCCCCGGTGGCTGATCATGACACCCTTCGGCGTCCCGGTGGAGCCGGAGGTGTAGATGACGTAGGCGAGATCGTCCGGCCCCGTCGCAAGGCGCGGCAGGTCGGGTGCGTCCGCGGGTTCGATGGTGTCGACCGCCAGGATGGCGGTTCCTGACGGCCACGAAGCATCCAGATGGGTGGAGGTGGTCAGCACCGCGGCGGGCCGGGCGTCGGCGATGATCTGGTCGCGGCGCGCCGGAGGCTGGCTAGTGTCGACCGGGACGTACGCCGCGCCGGCCAGTAGAGCGCCGAGGACGGCGATGACCTGCGACGCGCCTTTGTCCGCGGTGACGAGGACCAGGTCACCTTCCGTACAGCCGGCCGCGACGAGCCACCGGGCCACCCCGCGGGCCCGCCCGGCCAAGTCGCCGTACGTGAGCCGGCCGAGCTGCGCACATTCCACCGCGACCCGATCCGGTGTGCGCTCGGCCTGAGCCATCACCGGCGCATGCAGCAGGTCTTCAGGTACGGCGGCATCGGTCCCGTTGCACTGCTCCCGGCGCGCTCGCTGATCGGCGGGCAGCGGGACCGGGTCCGGAGCCTCCCAGATCGCCTCGGTCGCCGCCATCTCGCGGAGCAGGCCGGCGAACGCAGCGAACATCGCGTCGACCACCCCCTCGGGGAAGACACCGTCGCGGACGTCCCAGTTGGTGTCGACCTGCCCGTCGCGCTCGATGTTCTGACAGTCGATCCAGACCTGCGGCGTCTGGCTGATGCCGTAGCTGGGCCGCGCGCCGGATCCGTCGGCCGGAGCGTCGCCCGCGACCATGCCGATCGCGCTGGTGAAAACCACCGGGAACAAGGCTTTGGGCCTGCCCGGGGTCCGGGCGAGCTCGCGGACGACCTCGATACCGGTGAAGCTCCCGTGGTCCAGGTCCTGCCAGAGCTGTGCCTGCAGCGCCCGCGCCCGTTCCCGCAGCGGGAGCCGACGGTCGGCGTCGACAGCGAGGAGGCTTACCGAGGTGAAGTCGCCCACCAACTGGTCGACCTGCGGATGCACAGGCAGCCTGTTGAGGACGGTGATGTCCAGCGTGAACGCGGGCTGTGCGCTCCACGCGGCGATGACCTCGGCGTACGCCGTCAGCACGGCGGAGGACGGCGTCAGTCCGAAGCGTGCCGCCTGCGCACGCAACGCGGCCCACTCGGACTTCGTCAGCGTCGTAGCCCAGCGGCGGAAGCTCGGTGGGGCCGCACGGGACTCGTCGAGCACCGGAAGGACAGGTGCTGCAGGCAACGAGTCCAGCCGGCCTAGCCAGTAGTCGCGATCGCGGGCGTGGCGGCTGCCGCTGCGGCTCTCGCGCTCCGCGACGAGGTAGTCGCGGTAGCTGATCTCGAGTTCGGGAAAGACCGCGCCGGGGTCGTCGTAGCGCCGGAGCAGCTCGCCCAGGACCACGCGGATCGACACGAAGTCGCACACCAGGAAGTCGAGCGACAGGTGGACGACGTCGCGCCCGGCGAGCCTGGTGACGCGCAGATCGAACATCGGCCAGCTGTCGGGGGAGTAGACGCGGTGATCCATCGCGGCACGGACCTGGAGGAACTCCGACGGCGCGGCGCCGGTGCGCAGATCGAGCACCGGCACCTCGAACTCGGGCACCTGCTCCAGCACGCGCTGGTAGCCGTCCGCGCTGATGATCGCGCGCAACATGTCGTGCCGAGCGATCACCGCGTTCCAGGCGGCCTGCAGCCGGCCGGCGTCGAGATCGGTGAACTCGAGCTCGCCGTACCCGTGGCAGCCGACACCGCCGTAGTCGAAGGCGTCGCGGCGGCCGAGCAGGTAGGCGGACTGGACGTCGCTGAGCGGGAACCGCTCGTGCCGCTGCTCGGGGCTCGGACGGATCGCCGCGGTGTCCTGACGGAGGTAGTCCAGGACCTCGTCCCGCCGGGTCCGCAGGGTGGCGAGGCGGTCGCCGGTCAGGACGCCGCGCGGTGCCCGGTAGCGCACCGCGCCGGACTCCTCCCACAGCACGACGCCCGCGAGCCGCAGTTCTTCGACGAGAGTTCCGATGTGCATCACAGTTGCCCTTCCTCACGAAAGGTACGTGCGGTTCAGTGGATTCCACGCGTTGCACCAGGTCTGCAGTTTTCGAACCGTATCCGCATTGCGGCGGGCGGCCAACGTGAGCAGAAGGGCACCGGGATGGAACAGCGGAAGGTGGGCGAGAGCGACCTTGTCACGTCGGAGATCGCTCTCGGGTCGTGGCTGACGTACGGCGACCGGGTTGACCGGGAGACCGCGGCCGACTGTGTCCGGCGGGCGTACGAGCTGGGGATCTCGTTGTTCGACTGTGCGAACGTGTACGGCAGAGGCGCCGCGGAGTCCTTGCTGGGTGAGGTTCTGGGCGACTTCCCGCGGGACAGCTATCTGCTGGCGACCAAGGTGTACTTCCCGATGGGACGCGGCGAACTCGGACTGTCGGCCGCGCAGGTCCGCAAGCAGTGCGACGAGTCGCTGCGCCGCTTCGGTGTCGACCACATCGATCTCTATCAGTGTCATCGCTACGACACCCGCACGCCGCTCGAGGAGACGATGACGGCACTGACGGAATTGGTTGCTGCGGGCAAGATCCGGTACGCCGGGTTCAGCGAGTGGACGGCGGAGCAGATCACGGCCGCCGTCGAGCTTCCCGGCGTGACGAGATTCGCGTCCAGCCAGCCGGAGTACTCGATCCTGCACCGCGCGCCGGAGGAAGCCGTCTTCGGCGCCTGTGAGCAGTTCGGGATCGGGAACATCGTCTACTCGCCGCTGGCGCAGGGCGTCCTCACCGGGAAGTACCGCGCAGGAGAAGCGCCGCCGGAGGGATCGCGTGCGGCGAGCCGGGCGACGCGGGGATCGATGGGTAGCTACGCAGGTGCCGAGAACATCGCGAAGGCCGACCAGTTGCGGGAGGTGGCAGCCGCCGCCGGATTGTCGATGACCCAGCTGGCTCTGGCCTGGGCGCTGCGTGATCCGGTGGTCAGTGCCACGATCGTCGGCGCCAGCCGGCCGGAGCAGCTGGAGGATTCCGTGAGCGCGTCCGGCGTCACACTCGACGCCGCCACCCTGGCCGCGATCGACGCCGTGACCGGTACGCCGTCGTGACCGGCGTCGCGCCCGCCTCGACGGGGCAACGGCTGCTGTGGTTCCTCGACCACTACCAGAGCGAGAGCAGCATCAACTGCCCACTGGTCTGCCGGATCCGCGGTGAGGCCGGCGAAGGACGTCTGGAAGCCGCGCTCGACCGCCTCGTGGCGCGGCACGAATCGCTACGGACGACGTTCGACGGGCGCGGCTCGAGGCTGCGTCAGGTCGTTCATGCTCCGGCCCGTGTGGTCGTCCGGCACGAGCGGTGCTCTGCGGGCTGGAGCGACGAGCTCGTCGAACAGCTCCTGGATGCAGAGCTTCGGACGCCGATCGACCCGCAGAAGGGTCCGCTGCGCGCGACCGTCTGGCACTTCGGCGCGGCCGATCACCTGCTCTGCCTCAACCTCCATCATCTGGTCGCCGACTCGTGGTCGTGCGGGGTCCTCTTCCGCGAGCTCGGCGCTCTGCTGGAGGACGCCCCGCCCGATCTGCCGCGGGTCGACTGGCAGTACCGCGAATTCACCGACTGGCAGGACGAGCTGCTCACCGGCTCTGCGCTCGACCGGCATCGGGCCTACTGGCAGCGGCAATTGTCCGGCCTCCGTACTCCGGACCTGCCGGTGCACGGTGGTCCACGCACGGCGTCCGGCCGGTCGGAGATGGTCGAGGCCGGCGTTCCGGGGGAGGTGGTCGACGCGCTGGAGGCAGTGGCCAACTCGCAACGCACCACGCTGTTCGCGGTGGTGCTCGCGACGTACTTCGCCGCGCTGCATCGCCGGTGTGGCGGGCATGACCTGGCGGTGGCCACGATGCTGGCCAACCGTTCGCGGCCCGAAACGCGCTTCACCGTCGGACTGCTCGCCAACATGGCGATGCTGCGTGTCCGGCTGCCCGTCGAGCCCAGCCTGGCGGACATCGTCCGCAAGACCCGGAGCACGGTGCGGGACGCGCTGCGGTTCCAGGAGCTGCCGTACCAGCTCGTGCCCGGCACCGGCGCCGCCCGCGCGGCCAGGACCGACAGCGTGGTCTTCCAGATGATGCCGGAGCCGATCCAGCAGGCCAGCCGGCACGACGCCGTCCAGCTCGAAGGGCTCGTCCCGCACGTCGGCGGCCGCTTCGACCTCGAACTCTCGGTGCTGCCGTGTGCCGACGGTCTCCGGGCGATGCTGTTCCACCGCCCGGAGCGGTGTGATCCGGACTGGGTCCGAAGGTTCCTCGCGGACTACGTCCGCATCACGTCGGCGGCGGCCAGGGCGCCGTATACGCCGATCAGTGCGCTGCCGAGCTGAGTTCCACCGTGCGCTCGAGGTCCGTCTCGCTGCGCGTCACGACGAGATCGTCCAGGACGAGCAGGTCGATGCCCGGGGCGCGGACGAAGGTCGAGACGGCGTCCTGGCTCGAGTGCACGATCGGTTCGCCGGCCAGGTTCAGCGAGGTGTTCGCCACGGCAGGCAGACCGGTCCGGCGCCGGAACTGGTCGATGAGGTCCCAGTAGACCGGGTTCGTCGTACGGGAGACGCGCTGCGGCCGGGCGGACCCGTCCACGTGGGTGGTGGCCGGCATCCGCACCCGTACGTCGGGGCGGACGGTGCCGGCTTCGAGCATGAAGTCGGCACCGTCGCCGACCGTGTCCACGAAGAGGTCGCCGACATGTTCGGCGAGCACACTCGGAGCGATCGGCCGCCACATCTCGCGGCCTTTGACGATGTTCAGCCGCTCCCAGATGCGGCGGTCCCGGGGATCGGCGAGCAGGCTGCGCGTCCCGAGCGCCCGCTGACCGACCTCACCCCGGCCGCGTGCCCAAGCGACCACACGGCCGGCGGCCAGGGCTTCCGCGACGGTCGCGGCCAGGTCGGTCCCGGGCAGCGACCGGGACACCAGCCCGGCCTTCGAGACCGCGGCGGCCACGTCGTCGAGCTCCGTCGACCAGTAGGCGTGGTCCATGCGCACCGGGTGGAAGGAGTCCTGGCCGGCTGCCTCGACGAGTGCCGCGCCGAGCGACACGCCGACGTCGGTCGGCACCGGCGGCACGTACACCCGGTCGTAGAGGCCGCTGCGGGACAGCCGCCCGATCATCGTGCAGTTCATCCCGACGCCGCCGGCGAGGACCAGCGTCCGGGCGCCGGTCAGCCGACGGGCCTCGGCGGCCAGCGAGAGCACCGACTCCTCGACGGCCAGCTGGACACTCGCCGCGAAGTCGGCGTAGGACATCGCCTCCTCGCCGGTCCGTTCGGCGTACGGGTAGTGGCAGCTGAACGCGGACCGTACGGCGTTCTCGTACTGCGGCGTGAAGCTGAGCGCGAACACGTTGGGATCCGGCGTGTGATCGACGCCCGGCACCAGCAGTGCGTAGCCGTCCGGTGTCGGCCGCAGCGGGACGTCGTGGCTGGGCCGGCCGTACGCCGAGAGTCCCATCAGCTTGCCCGCGCCCCACTCGCCGAGTCCCGCCCACTTCGAGGCGGAGGCGTAGAAGAAGCCGAGCGACTGGTGGATCGGCAGTTCCCGGAGGATCTCGATGCGGCCGTCCCGCCCGTGCGCGATCGAGGTGCACTGGCTCTCGCCGGCGCCGTCGATGACCACGATGGCGACGTCGTCCTCGCCGCAGGAGTAGTACGCGCTCGCCGCATGGGCCAGGTGATGCGGTATCCAGCTGACGGGCGGCATCTCGGCCGGCGGCGCGTCGGGGAACAGGAGTCTGCGAAGGCCGGCCGGACCGAACCGGCGGTGCTCGGCGAGCTTGGTCCGGCTGATGTCCCAGCCGATCGCCACACCGGCCAGGGAGTCGGCCGAGATACCCGCGGACCGGAGGCATGCGGTGACCGCGCCGGCGGGGGTCTGGCCCAGCGCGTGCTTGTGTCTGCCGACCTTCTCCTGCTCGACGAGCGTGACGAGCGCACCGTCACGAAGAACAGCGGCGGACGCGTCGTGGAAGCCGATGTTCACGCCGAGCGTGTAACGGCCGTCGGTTGCGGGCATGTCAGGTCCGATCTGTGCTGTCGACGAGGTGATACATCCGGTGGAAGCGCTCCTGCACGGGCAGGATCCGCGCATCGCCGAAGCCGGCGTCCCGTGCGAACGTGCGAACCTGTTCGGGCCGCAGCACGGTTCCGGTGCCGGTCGTCGGCGTACTGGCCATCGCGGCGGGCAGACAGTGCAGGACGCTGGTCGCGTACTGGAAGCGCTCGACCTCGTCGGCCGGCGCGGAGAACTCGAGGCCGACCTTGGCGTCCAGCACGATCGCGGCGCCGCCGGCGGCCCGGCTCGCCCGGCAGGCACACAGGACCTCCACCGGCCGGGGCATCTCGTGGAGCATGTCCAGCAGGCAGACCAGGTCGAACGGCCCGCCTGGTAGCGGCTGTGTCGCGTCGTGCACGGTGAACTCGACCCGGTCGGAGACCCCGGCCTCGCAGGCGTTCTGCCGGGCGTCCGCGACCGAGTCGGCGTCCAGGTCGAAGCCGTGGACGAAAGCCCGGGGATACGCCTTGGCGAGCGCGATGGTCGCCCAGCCCGCGCCGCAGCCGACGTCTGCGATCCGCGCGCCGGGAGCGCGGAGCGCGGCGTGCACGGCGGGCAAGGCCCGCCGGATCCATCCGGCCAGTTGATGGGTGAACAACGCGCGGTTGGCACCCGAGTGACCGCGTCGCCAGTCCGCGCCGAAGCGCGCATCGGGAACCCCGCCGCCGGTCCGGAACGCGTCAAGCAGAGCCGGCAACGCGTTCGCGATGCCGCCGAGCGGCAGCACCGCCATCGATGCCAAGGACAACGGATCGTCCGAGGCGGTCAGCACCCGGGCATGCTCGGCCGGCAGGCTGAAGACCCGCTCGGCCGGCGGGCGCGTCGCGTCGTCGACCTCCAGGATTCCCGCGACCGCCTGCTGTTCGAGCCATTCGCGTGCGTACCTGGGCGCGACGCCGGCCCGTGCGGCGAGGTCGTCGTACGTGCCGGGCGCGGCGTGCAGGGCGTCGTACAGGCCGAGCTGCAGGCCCAGGTAGCTGGACAGCAGTTCCTGGGTCGCGAGGCACGCGAGCCAGAGCCGGACCTGCATCGCGCGGGCACGGGTGCCGGGGGCCGCGGCTCCGGCGGTTGACGATCCTGCGTCCATCGACCCTCCATGCCCGGTACGACCGTCCGGCGAGACGCTGACGGGGCGAGAGCCTACGAAACCTTCGGACGCCGGCGTAGGCGCGACGTTGATCGCGCGCTGCGCGCTTGATTGCGGCTGTGCCGGTGCGACCCTAGGGTGTTCGGGACGAGCGATCCGACCGACGACGTGGAGGTAGCCGCGGCATGTCAAGTGACCAGGGAACCCGGCCGGCCGTGATCCCGATGCTGGCGTACGAGGACGCTGCGGCCGCGATGGACTGGCTGGCGAAGGCGTTCGGCTTCCGGGAAGTGACCCGGATGCTCGACGACAACGGCGCGGTGATGCACGGCGAGATGGCTGCCGGCGACGGCATGATCATGCTGGCGACGCCGACCCCCGACTACGAGAGTCCGCGGCACCACGCCGAGCACTGCGAGGCGGCCCGGTCCTGGCTGAGCGTCCCGTACGTCATCGACGGCGTGTACGTGCGGGTGGACGACGTCGACGCGCACTACCGCCAGGCGCAGGAGGCGGGCGCGACCATTCTCGGGGAGCCGTCCGACAATCCCTACGGCCGGACCTATCGGGTCGAGGACGTCGAGGGACATCGCTGGATGTTTGCGCAAGGCAACTAGCTTCCGACGACGAAGGCGGGGCCCTGATGCAGCGAGCGAGACGATCGTGCTGACCGGCGCCGTACCGTGGCCGGCCGACCGGGCCGCGGCGTACCGCCGGGCCGGGTACTGGAGCGGTGAGACGCTGGCCGACCTGGGCCGGGAGCCGGCTCGCGAGGCTGCTGGGCGCACTGCGCTGGCGACGCTTCAGCGCCAGGTCAGTTACGGGCAGCTGGACCGGTGGGCGGACGAGCTGGCCGGTGGACTTCGTGCGCTCGGTCTGCGCGCCGGGGACCGAGCTGTGGTGCAGCTGCCGAACACGCCGGATTTCGTTGCGCTCTGCCTGGCGCTCTTCCGGCTCGGTGTGCTGCCCGTGCTCGCGCTGCCCGCGCACCGGCGGGTCGAGCTGGCCTACCTCTGTGCCCACACCGAGGCGAAGCTGCTCGTGGTGCCTGACGTGGTAGCCGGATTCGACCATCGGGAGCTCGCTCGCGAGATCCGGCCGACGGCGCCGGCCTTGGAGCACGTGCTGGTGGCTGGCGACCCAGGGGAGTTCGTCGCCCTCGACGAGACGCGCGGCGAACCGGCGCAGGTGCCGCCACCCGACCCGGACGACGTCGCGCTGCTGCTGCTGTCCGGAGGTACGACGCAGTTGCCGAAGCTGATCCCGCGGACGCACAACGACTACGGGTACCAGTTGCGTGCGACAGCCGCCGCGATGCATTTCGACGACAGCGGCGTCTATCTGGCCGCACTGCCCGCGGCACACAACGCCGCGCTCGGCTGTCCTGGAGTGCTCGGAGCGATCCGGGCCGGTGGCACCGCCGTCCTGGCGGCGAGTCCGAGCCCGGACGAGGTGTTCCCGTTGATTGCGCGGGAGCAGGTCACGCTGACGACCTTGATGCCGGCCTTTCTGCCCCTGTGGATGAAGACCGCCCCCGCCTTCGGCGCCGACCTGTCGAGGCTGACGATCGAGGTCGGTGGAGCGCGGTTGGAGCCCGAGCTCGCGGTGGAGGCCGAGCGCGTGCTGGGCTGCCGCTTGACCCGGTGGTTCGGGATGGCCGAAGGTCTGCTCTCGTTCACCCGGCCGGAGGCTCCGGCCGAGCAACGGCACCGGACCGAAGGGCATCCGCTCTCGGACGACGACGAGATCCGTGTTGTCGACGAGCACGACCAGCCCGTGCCGCAGGGTGAGGTCGGCGAGTTGCTGACGCGCGGCCCGTACACGATCAACGGGTACTACCGCGCGGAGGAGCACAACGCGAAGACCTTCACGGCCGACGGCTTCTTCCGCACGGGTGACCTGGTGACCGTGCGGCCCGACGGGAACCTGGTCGTCGAGGGGCGGATCAAGGACGTGGTCAACCGCGGCGGCGAGAAGATCTCCGCGGCCGAGGTCGAGGAACACCTGGCCGCCCACCCGCGGGTGCACGAGGCAGCCGTCGTCGCGCAGCCCGACCCGGTCCTGGGGGAGCGGACGTGCGTCTTCGTCGTCGCGGCGACCGGCGATGCGCCCAGCCTGTCGGATCTGCGGAACTTCCTCGGCGATCGCGGCCTGGCGACGTACAAGTTCCCGGACGCGGTGGTCACCGTCGAGTCGTTGCCCTACACATCGATCGGCAAGGTCCACAAGGCGGCGCTGCGGGCCCGGCTGGCGTGACCGTCAGACCATCGAGACCCACGGTGCGAGCCGGCCGGTGCTGCCCAGGTCGACGACGCTCAGTCCACGGTCGCCCTCGCCGACGCGGAGGAACGCCCAGGTGGCGGTTCGCGCGCCCAGCGTCGCGTAGTGGTCCGTGATCTCCCCGGTGAACTGCTCGATCAGGTCCGCGCGTCCCGGAGCCATCGCCTCCGCGGTCCCGCGGACCAGCGGTGAGGCCGGCGTCGCCGGAATGGCCGAGGTGGCCAGCACGGTGACGTCGTAGCCTGCCTGCGCGGCCCAGGCGGCGAGCTCGTCGCGCAGCAACAGGTCGCCGTCGCTGTCGCGGAGCAGCATCGTCGCCAGGAACGCGCTGCCACCGGGCTCCAGGTGCTCCGGAAGACCGCCGAGCACCTTGCGTGCGATCGCGAATCCGTCCGGCCCGCCCGCGCCCGCGACCGGGAACGAGTGACCCGGCGGAACCGGCATGAACGGCACGTTCGCCACGACATGGTCGTACCGCTCGCCGTTCACGGCGTCGTACAGATCTCCGACACGGACGTCCACCTTCGCGGTCGCGCCGTTCAGAGCGGCATTCAGCACGGCGATCGCGGCCGCGCGCGGCATGAGCTCCACCAGCGTGACCGATGCGCAGGACGCGGCCGCGGTCAGGCCTTGGAAGCCAGGACCGGCACAGAGGTCCAGGCAGGAACGACCCGTGCCGTACGACGCATGCATCGCCAGCGCCAACGAGTCCGGGCCGAAGTACGTGTCCACCTGCGTCGGCCCCGGAGGCTCTGCGAGCAACCACACGCCGTGCGGGCGAAAGAGCGAAAGGCTTGGCAGCGATACGTCCGTGCCGTCGAGCTGCGCGACGTCCGCCGCAGCCAGGACCGGGAGCGCGGCAGCCACCTCACTCGGAAGCGTGCTTCGGCTGACACAACGCTGCAGCAGCAGGAGATCCACGAGGCTACGCAACGATCCGTCGATCCGGTCCGCCTCGCGCGCCCAGCGATCGCGCCGGGTCGCATGCGGTGGAAAAGCAGCCAGGAACGACGCGAAGCCGTGCCGCTCCAAGGCGCCCGGTAGCCGGCTCAACGCGTCGTACTCCGCCTCGTCCATCGACACTCCTTCGCACCGGTCTGCGGACCGTCGTCACGGTATTGCCTGGGTTGCACTCCCGTCGACGGCCGCAGACGCTGATGACCTGTGCCCAGTCGCGCCCCGGAGGATCCTGTGACGATCGACCCGCTGCCTCCCCGGTTCGATCACGACGCTCCCGATGTCCTGGTCGATCCGTATCCCGCCTACCGGGAATTGCGGAACGCCGGCCCGCTGTGCCGCTTCGGTCCCGGGCAATGGGGCGTCACGCGGCATGCCGAGGTGTCGGCGTTGCTGCGGGACCGGCGGCTCGGGCACGGGTATCCGCCGGAATACCGGCGATTCGCGGTGGGCGACGGACCCGCGGCCGAGTTCTTCGGTGCCATCAGCATCGTTCGCGACCCGCCCGAACACACCAAGCTCCGGGGGCTGATGAGCAAGGCCTTCACCCCGGCGCTGGTCCGTGGGCTGTCCGCCCGGCTGGGCGAGCTCGTCGACGAGCTCCTCGATCCGGCCGCGGACACCGGAACGCTCGATGTGGCGAAGGACCTCGCGTACCCGTTGCCGATCACGGTGATCTGCGAGCTGATGGGGGTGCCGGCGAGCGACCGCGATCTGGTGCGGCCGCGTGCGGCGGATCTGGCGCGCGGCTGGAACACCCACGTCGCGGAGACGGATCGGCCCGCGGTGCACGACTCGGTCGTGTGGCTGCGGGAGTACGTCGGTGCGATGCTCGACGACCGCCGGCGGGCAGCCGGCGACGACCTGCTCAGCCGGATGGTCGCGGCCGCCGGCGACGACGGCACCGGGCTGACCCGCGACGAGATCGTCGACAACGCGGTCTTCCTGTTCTTCGCGGGCTTCGAGACGACGCGGAACATGATCAGTACCGGATGCGCCGCGTTGCTGGAGCATCGTGACCAGCTCGCCAGGCTCCGTGCGGAGCCCGGGCTGGCGCCGTCGGCGGTCGAGGAGTTCCTCCGCTACGACGCGCCGGTACAGGGCGCCGGCCGGATGGTGCTGGAGCCGATCGAGGTCGGCGGTCAGGTCATCCGGGCGGGCAGGGTGCTGGTGCTCCTGCTCGGCTCTGCCAACCACGACGAGCGGGTGTACGCCGAGCCGGATCGGCTGGACATCGGCCGCTCCCCGAATCCACAGCTGGCGTTCGGCAGCGGCAGTCACTTCTGCCTGGGCGCGCCACTGGCGCGTGAGGAGGGTCGCGTGGTCTTCCAGCGTCTGCTCAGCCGGTTCGCCGTGATCGAACCGGCGGGCGATCCGGTTCGACGGTTCACGAGTGCGGGCAACATCCGCGCCTTCGAGAGCGTGCCGCTGTCGGTACGCGCAGCCTGAGGAGGCGGTTCACATGCATCTGAATGTCCTGAGCCAGGGAGTGCCGTCGCCGCTGTTCGAGGGCCTGTGGCGGCACCCGGACGACGCCACCCGGACGGGTTACCGGTCGCTGTCCTACTGGACGTCACTCGCCCAGCGGCTCGAGGCGGCGTGTATCGACGCACTGTTCCTGGCCGACATCCACGGTGTGTACGACGTGTACGGCGGGTCGGCGGCGGCCTCGGTCCGCCATGCCCACCAGGTGCCCGCGATCGACCCCACGTTGTTGCTCCCGGCAATGGCAGCCTCCACCGAGCACCTCGGTTTCGCGGTCACGTACTCGGTGTCGTACCACGCGCCGTACCAGTGCGCCCGGGTGTTCTCGTCGTTGGACCACCTGACCGGCGGCCGGGTGGGCTGGAACATTGTCACGTCGGACCTGCGGCTGGCGAAGGCGACCGGGCTCGGCGAGTACATCCCGCACGACGAGCGCTACGACCGTGCCGACGAGTACCTCGAGGTGGTGCGCGCACTCTGGGAGGACAGCTGGGCCGACGGTGCGCTGCGGCACGACGTGGCTGCCGACGTCTTCACGGATCCGGACCTGGTGCGCCCGGTGCAGCACAAGGGCCAGTGGTTCACCGTGGACGCCGTCCATCAGTGCGAGCCGTCGCCGCAGCGGACGCCGGTGCTGTATCAGGCCGGTTCGTCGGATCGTGGGACCACGTTCGCGGCGCGGCACGCGGAGGTCGTGTTCGTCACCCTCAGCAGCGCCCGGCGCGGCGCCGAGAAGGTGCGCGAACTCCGCCGGCGCGCAGAGCAGTTCGGCCGTGACCCGCAGGCGATCAAGGTGCTGCAGGGGTTCCCGGTCCTGCTCGGTCGCACGAAGGCCGAAGCGGAGGCGCGGGCAGCCGAGTTCACCGAGCTGACCAGCCCTGGTGGCCTGTTGGCGAAGTGGTGCGGGTGGGTCGGCGTCGACCTCGCGGCGTACGACGACCGGACGCCGATCACCGACATCATGCCGGAGGACGGCCGCTCCGTGACCGGGTTCCTGGCCGGCGCGTCGCCGGACCGCGACTGGACCGTGGGCGACGTCCGGGACCTCATCGCGACGCCGCGGCGGCCGCACGCGCACGACCGCCTCAGCCTGTTCGGTACGCCGGAACAGGTGGCGGACCGGATGGAGGAGTACCTCGACATCGCGGGGGTGGACGGGTTCAACCTGTACCCCTGCCCGCCGACGTCGGGTGTCGACGACATCTGCGACCTGCTGGTGCCGGAGCTTCAGCGACGCGGTCTGTTCCGGACGCAGTACGACGAGGCCGAGCAGACTCTGCGGCAGCGCTACCTCGGCGCGAGCCGATCGGCGTACGCACCGGCCGCGGACCTGTCGGGCGGACTGGCATGAGTTCCGTTCTGGTCATCTCGCCGCATCTGGACGACGCCGTGCTGTCCACCGGCGAGTACCTCGGCCAGCATCCCGGCGCCACGGTCGTGACGGTGTTCGCCGGCGTGCCGGGCCCGGAAGCGCGCGGACATTACGACGCCGCGACGGGTGCGGCGAACGGGGCGGAGATGATGACGCGGCGCCGGCAGGAAGACGCGCTCGCGCTCGGCCTGCTCGGCGCCACGCCGTTGCATCTGGAGTTCCTGGACCGCCAGTACCGCGTTCGCAGCAGCGACGACGCGATCGCTGCCCGGTTGCGGGAGACGATCGAGAGCTGTCGCCCGGACGTGGTCCTCGGGCCGGTCGGACTGCTCCATCCCGACCACGTGCAAGTGGCCCGCGTCTGGAGCCGGGTTGCGCGTGAGTTCGCCGGCATCGTCTCGCTCGCCTACGAGGAGCTGCCGTACCGTGTCCAGTTCCCGACCCTGGCCGTTGATCAGGTCCGGGCCACCGCGAGGAGCTCGGGCGCCAAGGAATGCGCGCAGGGCAACGAACTCCGGCCCGACAACGCCACCGGCCGGAAGGCACAGGCCATCCTCGCGTACGGATCGCAGCTCGGGACCCTGCCCATGCTGAGTTGCCTGGTGCCGGAGCGGCTGTGGCGGCTCTGGCCCGAGCCGGAACGCGCCGACGCTGGGGTGCAGGTTGAGTCGCGCTGACACCGCCCGCCGTCGCCTGCTGTCCTGGCTCGACGACCCGAGTCCCGGCCGGGGCGTCCATTTCGCCGGCGCGCAGGATGCTTGGGAGTTCTGGAGCTACCAGCGGCTCGCCGCCGGGGTTCGCGGGGTGTCCGCGGCGCTGGTGCGGTCGGGGATCGTGCCCGGCGATGTGGTCGCGGTCGTCGCCGACGGCGGTCGGGGTTTCGTCACAGCTCTGTTCGGCGCGATGCACTGCGGCGCGACCGCCTCTCCGTTGCCGCCGCCGACGGCATTCGGCGACCGCGAGCTGTACGCCCAGCAGGTCGGGGCGTCGTTCCGGGCGGCGGAGCCGGCGATCGTCCTGGTCGAGGCGCCGTACGAGCGTGTCATCCGCGATCTTGCGCGCCGAGCCGGTGTCGCGGCTGTCGAGGATCTCGGCACGTTCACCGACTCGTCGCCCGCGGCCCCGGTCGACGGCGTGCCCGGTCCCGCGCTGGTGCAGTTCACGTCGGGATCGAGCGGACGCAGTCGCGCGATCGCCATCAGCTCCGCCGCTCTCGCCGCGAACGTCGCGGCGATCAGGGACTGGCTGGGGATGGACGGCTCGCAGGCCACCGCGTCCTGGCTCCCGATGTACCACGACATGGGCCTGACCGGTTGCCTGATCACCCCGGTGGTGGACGGCTCCGACGTCTGGCTGATGTCTCCGCGGCAGTTCGTTCGCGATCCGCTGCGCTTCCTGCGGTGTTTCGATCGCGGCGGCGATCAGGCGGCGCGCCATACGGCGATGCCGAGCTTCGGACTCGCGCACGTCGCGGCACGGGTACGGCCCGGCGACCTGGCCGGTCTCGACTGCACCCAGGTGCGATCGGTGATCATCGGTGCCGAGCGCATCGATCCCGACGCCGTACGGCGCTTCACCGAGCTGCTCGGGCCGCACGGGCTGGATGCGGGTGCTCTGCTGCCGGCGTACGGACTCGCCGAGGCAACGCTCGCCGTCACCGGATTGCGACAAGGCAGACGGCTCCGGGCGCTGACGTTCGTGCCGTCGAGTCTGAGCACGGGCTTGCGGGTCGAGACGGCTGGGACCTCCGGCCTGACGCTGATCGGCTGCGGCACACCGATGGCAGGTGTGGTGGTCGACGTCGAGGACTCCGAGGGGCAGCCGCAGCCCGCCGGCACAGTGGGAGAGATCGCCGTGTCCGGAATGTCGATCGGCAGCGGGTACCTCGGCGACCTCGACGCTGCGACCGGCTCACTCACAGCATTCGCGGAAGGAAAGGTGCGGACGGGCGACGCGGGCTTCCTGCTGGACGGCGAGCTGTTCGTCATCGGCCGCCTCGGCGACAGCCTGAAGGTCCGCGCGCGGACGGTCTTCGCCGAGGACCTCGAGGCCGCGATCGCCGCGGAGGGAGTGCCACCGCAGCGCTTCGCCACCGCGCTCGGGGTGCGCGAGGGTCGCAGTACGGCGGTTGCCGTCATCGAGCGGGCCCGTCCGGAGTGGCTGTGGGCCGCTGACCGGGTTCTCCGGCGGTCCGCCGAAGGCGCCGAGGTGGTCACCGTGGACGCGCCGCGCGGCCGCATCCCGCGCACGACCAGTGGCAAGCCGCAACGGGCGCGGCTGTGGCAGATGTTCGGGGCGCGGCAGCCGGCCGGTGATCCGGCTGCTCGTCGCCCGAGGCAACTATCGACAGGAGACAGCGATGACTGAAGCGAATCCGACCATGGTGTCCGGCCGGCCGGTCGACGAGATCCGCGCCGAGGTCCGGGCGATCGCGCTCGAGCTCGCGCCGGCCGACGACGTCCCGGCGACCGACGACTCCCGGCTGGTCGAGGACCTGGCGTTCCACTCGCTGGCGTTGCTCGAGCTCGCCTTCGCGCTGGAGGACCGGTTCGACCTCGATCCGATCGAGCAGGAACGGGCCCAGCAGATCAAGACCCTCGGCGACATCTCCGATCTCGTCGTCGAGGAGCTCCAGGCCCGCTGATGACGGCGCGCGGACAGCTCGACGCTTTCGGCGCGGCGACCGCGACCGCGGCGTACCGGGCCGACCCGTACCCGTACCTGGCGCAGCTGCGGCGCCGCGAGCCGGTCCTGCGCCTCGCCGATGGCACCGTCGTGCTGACCAGGTACGACGACGTGGCGGGGATCCTGAGCGATCGGAGGGCCGGCACGGCGCCGCCGCACGGCGGGCTCGACGGCTACGGCGCGGTGTCCGGTATCCAGGGGATCGCGGGCAACGACGTCCCGCGCCCGGTGAGCATGCTGGATCCGCCGATGCACGGCAGAGTTCGCGGCGCACTGGGCCAGGCGTTCGGGAGGGACGCACCGACGGTGCTGCGGCCGACAGTCGCTCACCTGGTGTCGGACATGCTGGCGAAGGCCGCCGAACGCTCCGGCCAGACGGTCGACGCGGTGACTCAGCTGGCGCTCCCGGTGCCGCTCGCAGCCATCTGCGGGTCGTTCGGGATCCCTGAGGAGGACCACGCGGACGTGGTGCGATGGAGCCGAGCACTGGTCCGCAACGGGGATCCGGGCTCCAGCGTCACCGACGCGCAGCGCGACGCCGCCCAAGATGCCGAGCGCGAGTTCGCGAGCTACATGGGCCGCCTGGTGGTACGGCGCCGCCGTACGTCGGGCGAGGACATCGTCAGCCGACTGGTGCGGGCCGATGTCGCCGGCGCGCCTCTCGACCTCGGCGAGCTCGTGGCGAACGCCGTGTTCCTACTGGTCAACGGCTACCACAACACGGTGAACCTGATCGCCAACAGCCTGCTCGCCCTGCTCCGGAATCCGGATCAGCTGGCCGCGCTGCGCCGCGCGCCGGCGACCGAGGTCCCGGCAGCGGTCGACGAGCTGCTCCGGTACGACAGCCCCATCCAGTCGATCGCCCGGGTGACACACCGCCCGATCGACCTCCGCGGCCACAGCCTTCCGGCCGGCACCGGGATCATGGCGATGGTCGCGGCCGCACACCGCGACCCGGAGGCGTTCGCCGAGCCGGATCGGCTGGTGCTCAGCCGCCGGCCCGCGCGGCGGGTGCTCTCCTTCGGAGGCGGGCATCACTACTGCCTCGGAGCGGGACTCGCGCGCTCCGAGGCCGAGTACATCCTCGTGGCTGTCCTGCGGCGCTTCCCGGAGCTCAGCCTCGCAGGTCAGCCGGTGTGGGCTCCGACCTTCACCCTGCGTGGGCTGGAGAGCCTTCCCGTCTCGCTCGGTCGTCCGGCCGGCCCTCGGCGCGGAGCACCGACGTCGCGACGTCGAACCCACGCTCCCGGGTGAGCTGTGCACCGAGGGACGTGCTGGCATCGCGTTGTTCAACTGCGCGTTCCACGCAGCTGAGCAGACGCGCGGGCGTCCAGCGGCGCCAGTCGAGCCGGACGCCGGCGCCCAGCGCCGCCAGTACGTCGGCATTCTCGAACTGGTCGACGGTCGACGGCATGATCACGGCCGGACGCCCGTTCGCCGCGAAGACCGTGCTGGTGCCGAGGCCGCCGTAGTGGACGCCGGCCAGTGATCGCGGAGCCAGCACCGACAGCGGGATGTAGCGGTCGACGAACAGCGGACCGTCGACACCGGATCGCTCGGCACGGAAGTCGATGTAGACGCCGCGCACCCCCAGGGACCGGCAGACCGCCGCTGCTGCCTCCTGAAAACCTGGGGTCGACTGATGCGGCGGTGCCCGGAAGGCCAGGACGTCGTCGCCCTCGTCGAGGTACCGCTCGAGTCCGGACCGGTTGCGCCAGAGCCGCGTCACGTCCCAGTGCGCGAACCCGGTCACCATGACGTGGGCCGGTAGCCGGCGGGAGTCGAGGAGCAGCGGAGAACTGAGGACGAGCGCTCGCCCCGGCGAGCAGCACAGGTCGAGAAACGAGCCGGTCGGTCCCGCGATGCCCGCCGCTTCGCAGGCACTGCGGATGCGACCGAGGAAGCGCGCGTCGAGCCGGCGCCCGAAGTCCTTCCAGGCCAGCCGGTTGAGAACCGGCCCGAGGGTCTTGAACGGCTGGTACAGCGGCATTCGCTCCGCGTTCGGGAACAGCCATGCCGCCGGGCTCACGGTGAACCAGGGCACACCGCGATTTTGCGCCACCAGCGCGGCGGCGATCTGGATCGGATGCGCCACGACGACGTCGTCGGAGCGGATCGTCTCGTCCAGCTGCGCGATGGTGTTGCCGAGCGACCCGAGCACCCAGGTGTCGGTCAGCCGGAGGAAGGCCCGCCAGCCGCCGCTCTCGTCGAATCCGCTGTCGGCGCCGTCGCCCGGCGCCGATTCCAGGGCCTGGAAGGGGATCCGCTCTCCGCGGGCCAGCAGCGCGACCTGCGGCCCGGCCACCAGCAGTACGTCCTCACCCAATGACCGCAAGTGACTCGCGAGGCCGATGTAGGGCAGCACGTCACCCAGCGAACCGCCGGTCACCAGGACGAACCGGCGCGCCGAAGCTGTCGGCATGGTGGCTCCCATCGTCTCGTGAAGCTCGAACACCCTGTATTTGCTCGGCTTTCGGACCGTCGTGCCACCGTATAGCGTCGATCCGGACGGCAACCAACCTGCGGGAGCTGGAGATGAACGGCATCGTGGCGCGCCTGGTCGCTGAACGCATCGCGTTGCTGAAGTCGTTCCGAGCGACGGGCGTCGCCCTGCTGCTGGCGGTCGTACTGGTATCCGTGGTCGGCAGCCTGGTGCCCGCGCTGACCGCGACGGCGGTGGCCTGGCTGGTCTCCCGGGTGCAGCAGGGAGACGGGACCGCGGACCTGGCGATCCTCTACGCTCCGCTGACCCTGTTCGCGGTCGTTCTGGTGCTGGGCAACGCGGCCGAGGCGGCGCGAGAGCCGCTGTACCACCTCGCCCGTATGCGCATCGACGGCGCACACCGGCGGTCGCTGTCGGAGCTGATCACGGCGGCGCCGACGATCGGCGCGCTCGAAGGACCTCAAGCGCAGACCCTGATTCGCGAAGCGAAGGCGGATCCGGACAACTGGACGCAACGTACGCCGGCCGACGGGGCGCTCGCGCAACTGCGGCTGCTGGCCTCCGGGATCGGCCTGGCCGGCTCGTGCGTGGTCCTGACGCGCTACGCCTGGTGGCCCGTCCCGCTCCTCGTACTGTCGGCGTTCACGTTTCGCTTCTTCCTGCACCGGCACGCACTGCGGTGGTACCGGCAGGCCCAGCGCGGCCTCGGCCAAGCGCTGCACGGCGACGCGTGGGAAGCAGCGATCACCTCGCCCAGTGAAGGCAAGGACGCCAGGGTGTTCGGCTTCGGCGACTGGGCGGTCGATCGGATGCTGCACCACGTCCGCGGCACGTTCGAGCCGGTGTGGGGTCTGGGCAACGGATTCGTCGCGCGGCTGCTGCCACAGACCTTGGTCGTCGTGGTGCCGTTGGGCGTGGTCTACACGATGGTGGCGAGCTCTGCTGCGAGCGGAACCACGTCGGTCGCGGTGACGACCGCCGTACTGGCGGCCGGTTGGTCCCTCTTCCAGATCCTCGGCAACGACGACGCGCGCGAGCTGATCGGAGCCACCGCGTGTCTCGCGGCGCTGGACCAACTCCGCGATCTGCTGAGCCGGGACAGCCTCGAGCCCCGGAAGTCGGCGCCGCCGGCTGCGATCGAGACCGGCAGCCCGCCGCTCGTACGGTTCGATCGTGTCTCCTTCGCGTATCCGCGCACCGCGCGGCAGGTCCTCGACGGGCTGGACCTCGAGATCCGGCCAGGAGAGCTGCTGGCGGTCGTGGGGATGAACGGCGCCGGCAAGTCGACGCTGATCAAGCTGCTCGCCGGCCTCTACCGCCCGACCGCCGGTTCGATCAGTGCCGACGGCACCGATCTCGCGGATCTCGGGCCCGAGTGGCGTCGGCGGATCTCGGTCGTCTTCCAGGACTTCGTCCGCTACCAACTGCCCGCCGCGGACAACGTCACGCTCGGTCGGCCGGGAGCGGCGGTGGACCCCGGCGTACTCGACGCTGTCGCTCGCGAGGCCGGCCTCGACGCCGTCGTCGCCGACCTCCCGGACGGCTGGCAGACGCCGCTGTCCCGGTCCCGGAGCGGCGGCGTGGACCTGTCCGGTGGTCAGTGGCAGCAGGTCGCGCTCGCCCGGGCGCTGTACGCGGTCCGGATGGGCGCGAAGATCGTCGTACTGGACGAGCCGACGGCTCACCTCGACGTCGGCACCGAGACCGAGGTGTTCCAGCAGCTGACGAGCGCCCTGCACGACACCAGCGTCGTACTGATCTCGCACCGCTTGTCGACGGTACGCCGCGCGCACCGGATCGTCCTGCTGGAGGACGGCCGGATCAGCGAGAGCGGCACCCACGCCGAACTGATGCGGCTCGGCGGGTCGTACGCACGGATGTTCTCGCTCCAGGCCGAGCGGTTCCGGCAGGGACACGACGACCGGATCGAAGAGGGCGAGCTGATATGAGGCGCTACGTCGAACTCTGGGCGGAGCTGTTGCGGCTGTCGGTACGGCGGTTCCCGGCGCAGACGCTGTGGTTGCTGGCGGTGAAGGTGGTCTCGGTCGGACTGGTCGCCGCCTCGGCACTCGCGTTGCGCGAGGTCGTCGACGCGGCGGTGGCCGCGGACGCCCGGTCGGCGATCCGGGCAGCGTTCGTCGCCGCGCTCGTCTGCGGGCTGATGGCGTACGTGGACCAGGTCGACATCGTGCTGCACTTCGGGCTCGTCGAGCGGCTCGGCCTCCTCGAGCTGCAGCCCGGGATCGACCGCGACATCGCCGGCCTGGAGACCCTCGACCATCTGGAGCAGACGGAGTTCCTCGACCGGATCACGGTGGTCCGCGGGCGAGCCTGGGACCTGGCGTTCGGTGTCTGGGTCGCCGTCGACTCGATCTTCAACATGGCGCGGCTCGCGGTGTTGCTGGTGCTGCTCGGCGTCGTGAACCCGTGGCTGCTGCTGTTGCTCGGATTCGCCTACGTGCCGTTGTGGTTCGAGCAGCGGGGCCAGCGCGCGGTGATCGCGGCCGAGACCGAAACCGCTGAGTCGTTCCGGCTGCAGCGGCATCTGTTCGACCTGGCCGCGGACGCCGCGACGAGCAAGGAGATCCGGACTGCCGGAGCCGGCCCCGAGTGCGCTCGTCGGCAGGCAGCGGCGTGGGCCGACGTCGAGTCGACGCAGTTCCGCGCGCGCTGCCGGCTGGCGGTGTGGAAGCTGACGGGCTGGCTGATCTTCACCCTGGGATTCAGCGCCGGTCTGGGACTGGTGGCGACCGGCGCGCTCCAGGGATCGGGAACAGTCGGCGACATCGTTCTCGCCATCACCGTCGTCGCCAACATGCGACAGGCCCTGCAGAACACGGTGTACCGGACCGCGGAGGCGGCTGGAGCCGGCCGGTTGATCGAACCGTTCTTGTGGCTGCGGGACTACACCGAGGCCGAGCGATCCAACGCCCGCGGCCGGCAGCGCCCGCCCGAAGCGCTACTGGACGGCATCTCGATCGAGCACGTCGGCTTCACGTACCCGGGTACCGAGCGTCCGGCCCTGCAGGATGTGTCCCTGCGGCTGCCTGCCGGATCGGTGATCGCGGTCGTCGGTGAGCGCGGGTCCGGAAAGTCGACGCTGGTGAAGCTGCTGCTCAAGCTCTATCAGCCGACGTCGGGTGCGGTCCGGCTGGACGCCCTGGACCTGGCCGACGTCGACACGGCCGCCTGGCGATCCCGGACGAGTGCCGCATTCCAGGACTTCGGTCGCTTCCGGACCAGGTTCGCCGAGACGATCGGCCTCGGCGACCTGCCGAACATCGCCGATCCCGGCCGGATCGACGATGCCGTCCGGCATGCCGACGCGACGGCCCTCGTGGACCGGTTGCCCAGCGGGATCGAGACCCAGCTCGGGCGGGAACTCGGAGGTGTCGACCTGTCCGAAGGCCAATGGCAGAAGACCGCACTCGCGCGGGCGTCGATGCGGCCGGCCCCACTGCTGTTCGTCCTGGACGAGCCGACCGCGTCGCTGGACGCCCCCAGCGAGCACGCGGTGTTCGAGGCCTACATCGCGCGTGCCCGCGCGCTGGCCGGACGGGCCGGAGCCATCGTGGTGATCGTGTCGCACCGGTTCTCGACGGTGACCGGCGCCGACCGGATCGTCGTCCTCGACCGGGGGCGGGTCGTGCAGTGTGGCTCCCATTCGGCGTTGATGCGCGATCCGGGACGGTATGCGGAGCTCTACGCGATCCAGGCCGCGGCGTACACGGCCACGTGAGCTGTCGCCGTACAACTCACGTCCTCGGCCGGTCCGAGCGTGGCACCTACGATCGTGAGCTGTGGCAGAGACCCGGGAGTTCGCGGCGTCGATCGGGCAGCGGCTGCTGTGGTTGATGGACCGCTACCGGGGCTCCGCGGGAGCGCTCAACGAACCGATGACATGGCGCCTGCGCGGCCCGCTCGACATCGGCGCGCTGTCGGCCGCGGTCGACGCGCTGATCGAACGGCACGAGTCGTTGCGCACGGCGTTCCTGATGCGGGACAACCAGTTGCTGCAGGTCATCAAGCCGCCGGCGTCCGCGGGCCTGGCTCCCGAGACCGTGTGCTCCGGTGCCGGTGAGCAGGAGGTGCTCGCGGCGCTGGAGGCGGAGACCGGATCCAGGATCGACATCGGCGAAGGTCCGCTGCGGATCCGGTTGTGGCGGCTGTCGCCGACCGATCACATCCTCTGCCTGAACATCCACCATCTCGCGATGGACCGTCGATCGGCGACCGTCATCGCCGACGAGCTGGCCGCGCTCTACAGCGGCGCGGCGCTGCCGCCGTCCGGATGGCAGTACGCCGCTTGGGCCGAATGGCAGCGCGACCGCATGTCGGGTGCGCGACTGGCCGAGTTGCGGCACGCCTGGACCGAACGACTGCAGCACGTTCAGGTACCGGCCCTCCGGCAGGTGTCCGAGGCGGCACCTGACGCTGGACCGGAGCCGGACTGCGTCCTCGAGGAGCGGCAGGTGTCCGGTCTGCAGCGTCTCGCGGCGGACGCTTCCGCAGGCTTGTTCGCGGTCACACTCGCGATGTTCTTCGCGCTGATCTGGGCACGGACCGGGGTGCGCGAGCCGGCAGTCGCCTCGGTGTTCGACGGGCGTGACCGGCCGGAGGTCGCGGACACGGTCGGATTCTTCGAGCACCTGGTGCTGCTGCGGGCCTCGGTGCGTGCGGACCAGCCGATGACGGACCTGATCGCCGCTGCCCAGGCCGAGATCGACTTCGCGGCCGCGAACGGGCTGCCCCTGCACCTGCTGCCGCCCGCGGCGGCGCGGCTCGGCGGACCGGACGGCGCCCGGCGGATCGACGACGTGGTCTTCAGCCACATCATCTGTCTGGACGAGCCGGTCGAGTTCTCCGGTCTCCGGCTGGACCACGTCCCGGTCAGCCTGGAGCGGACCGAGGAGCGGTTCGGGCTGCGGGTGCTGTTCGCCGAGTACCCCGGCCAGCTGGTCGGCATGTTCCATTGCGCGCCGAAGGTGATGCCGTCCTGGGCAGCCGGCTTCGGCGGCGTGTTCAGCCGGTTGGCGGACGAGCTCGTCGAACGACCGAGTGCGACCGTCGGCCGGACAACCCTCGGCGCCGGCCTGCGGAGGGTGTGAGCACGCGACGCGGGACGGCGCCGTCTACTCGCGGAAGGTACTCATTCGTGACCCCGTCGATCAGCGTAGTCATTCCCACGTACAACAAGGCGGCCTTGCTGGAGCCGACGCTGCGAGCCCTGGCGGCGCAGGAGAACTGTCCTGACTACGAGGTCGTGGTCGTGGACGACGGCTCCAGTGACGCAACGGCCGAGGTTCTGCAGACGATGCGCCGCTACGAACCGGCCGCCTGGTCCGCCCTGCGGGTCGAGGCCGACGGTGTGAACAGAGGCCGCGCCGGGGCCCGCAACGTCGGGCTCGCCGCGGCCGCCGCGGAGTACGTGGTGTTCCTGGACGACGACTGCCTGACCTCGCCGGCCTTCGTCTCCGCGCACCACGCGGTCGTCGCGAGTGAGGATCGTGAGGTGATGGTCCTCGGAGCGACCATGCTGTCGAACGAGGTCAGCAGCGAGGAACTGTCGCCCAGCACACTCGCGGCGCATCGCCGGGCCGTCGCGGCGGTCGATTCGGGGGAGTGGACGACGTCCTGGAACTGCTTCGTGTCGAACCACGCCGGTGTGACGGCGACGGCCGCCCGGCGGGTGGCAGGGTTCGACGAGGGCTTCGTGGGATGGGGCGAGGAGGACATCGACTTCGGGTACCGCCTGCACAAGGCCGGCTGCAAGGCGCGGGGCCTGACCGAGTTCGTGGTGAAGAGCTCGCATCGGCGGGACCTGCACAACGAGGGCCGGGAGTGGCTGCGGAACTACGTCTACTTCACCCGCAAACACGGCCGGCCGATCGAGCTCCTGTTCCGCTGGCAGATCGTGATGGGCGTGATGTCGATCTACCAGTTCGACTATCTGACCCGGATGAACCGGCCGGCGTCGCGGCGCCGGGCCGAGCGGGAGTACGAGGCGTTCGTCCGCGCCGCGGAGTCGAATCCCGAGCGCATCCAGCACTGGCTGATGATCCGCGAGGCCGCCGCGCTGACCGGTGATCCGCTCTTCGCCCGCGACGGCTTCGGTTCGTTCGCACCCGGACAGTCGGCGTCGCGGGGCTGGCTCACCGATCCGGAGGCGATCGTCGCCACACTCGATCGGATGGCCGACGAAGCCGCCTAGGGCAGCGTGGCGCGTTGCTTCTTTTGGCATGGCGTGCGCCGGGTTGATTCCTTGTTCCGGTCCGGACCGCGCCGAAGAATCTCCTGTGTTTCACCGCCGCCCACCGCAGGGGGAGACGCAGGGTGTCCGAAGACCTCCAAACGTCCACGACAGTCGATCCGTCCGTCGCCGGCGCGCCGCCCGGCCTGCCGGATTCCGCGGTCTCGGGGTTTCTCCGCGGCTATGGCGTCACCGATCCGGTCGTCCACCAGGAGCTCGCCGTTGTGGTTGCCGACGGCAACCCCTGGAGCAGGGTTCGGATCGACCGGCTGCAGACCGCCGTCGACGCGTGGTTCACGTCCGCGCTGCAGGGACGACTCGACACCGCGCTCCCGGTGCACATCGCGGCTCGAGCCGCCTTCTTCCTGTGCTCCGGACCCGCTCGCTGGCCGAACGTCGTCCTGTCCGCCGGGCCGCTGCCGCCCGATTTCCGTCCGGCCATCGTCGCGAACGTCCCGATCCCGACGCCGACGGAGGCAAGAGTGACGCTGCCGACCGCGGACCTGACGCCGATCTGGGCCGCGGACCGTCCGCTGGCCACCTTGTCCACCGAACGGCCCGACGCCGGCCGGGGTGCGCCGTGACGGGGCCGTCCGGTACCCGCGCGGCGATCCTAATCGCCGCCGGCCTGACCGCGGTGGCCACTGCGATCTCTCTGGGTCTCGTGCTGGCGGGAATCGGCGTCCATTGGCTCATCGGGACGCTACTCGTGGTGCTCTTCGTCCCGTTGACCGCGAATCTCGCACTGTCCTTCTGGGCGGCGATGGCAGGCTTCCTGGGGTCACTGGGCGCGCTGAGCGTCCCGGGCCCGCAGTCGGACAGTGAACAGATCAGCGGCCGTACGGCGATCCTGATCCCGATCTACAACGAGGACCCCGAGGTCGTCTTCGCCAACGTGCAGGCGATGTACGAGAGCCTCCGGGCGACCGGTCTGTCGAGCTCGTTCGACTTCTTCGTGCTGAGCGACACGACCGATCCGACGCTCTGGCTCCAGGAGCAGGCGGCGTGGCAGACAGTGTGCGCCCGCACGGGTGGCAACGGCCGGATCTTCTATCGCCGCAGGCCGTTGAACACGGCCCGGAAGACCGGCAACATCGCCGACTTCTGCGAGCGGTGGGGGAGCAAGTACCAGTACATGATCACGCTCGACGCCGACAGCGTGCTGGAGGGCCGGACCGCCGTACGGCTGGTGCGCTGTATGGAGTCGAATCCTCGTGCGGGTCTCGTCCAGACGGCCGCCGCCTTCGTGAACGGGAGAACGCTGTTCAGCCGGTGCGCCCACTTCGCCGGTTCGCTGTACGGCAGGCTCGACCTGAACGGGCAAGCGGCATGGCAGTTGGGGAACGGCAACTACTGGGGGCACAACGCGATCATCCGCGTGGAGGCGTTCACACAGCACTGCGGGCTCCCGGCCATGCACAAGCGGGCTCCCTTCCGCGGCCACTACCTGAGCCACGACTTCATCGAGGCAGCGCTGCTCAAACGGGCCGGCTGGGAGGTCTGGCTCGCGCCCGACGTTTCCGGCGCGTACGAGGAGTCGCCGCCGAACCTGGTCGATCACCTGATCAGGCAACGACGCTGGTGCCAGGGAAACCTGCAGCATCTCAACCTGCTGGCCGCGGCCGGTCTCACGCCGCTCAGCCGGCTCCATCTCGTCATCGGCATCTGCGGACAGATCTCAGGTCCGCTGTCGCTGGTGTTCAGCGCGGGTCTGCTCGTCACCTCGATGCACTCGCCGGAGCGATCGTGCTGGGGCGGAGCGCTGTCCGACTGCTCCCTCGGCTGGTCCGCCGAATGGTTCGGCGTCGCGTGTGTCGTGACGATGCTGTTCGTGCCGCGTCTCCTCGGGCTGATTGCCGCGCTGGCGACGAGCAGCGTCCGTACGGCGCACGGCGGAGCCATCCGCATCGCGGCGAGCGCGGTGGTCGAGTGGGTGCTGTCGATCCTGCTCTGGCCGGCGATGGCGCTCAGCCAGGCGGCCTTCGTCATCACGATCCTGCTGGGCAGAGACTCCGGCTGGAAACCGCAGCGCCGTGAATGCGCTGCCCTGCCGGTCCGGGAGGCGGCGCGCGTGTTCGGCGGACATACGGCTGCGGGCGTGGCGATGGTCGGCGCCCTGTGTGCTTCGGTCCTGCCGCTCTGGTACTGGCCGATGGCGGTCGGGCTCCTCCTGAGTATCCCGCTCGCCTGCGTGACAGGATCCGAGGCAGTGGATCGACGGTTCCGTCGCCGCCTGCTGCTCACACCTGAGCAGACCTCCATCCCTGCGATCCTGGCCCGCTCGGACGAAGTGTCGCGTGTCCTTCGCGGCCAGGTCGGGAGGCTGTCGGGTCGTCCGGTGCCGGAGATGGTCGCCGATCCTGCGGTGCACGCGATCCACACCCTGACCAGCCGGATCCATCCGCTGCGTTCCTGGGGTTGCGACGACCTGCTCGACGACGTCCGCGCGAAGACCTCCGAAGGCGCCGAACTGACCTCGAAGGACCTGAACATCCTCCTCTACGACGAGAACGTGCTGAGCCGCCTGACAGACCTGCAGCCCGAGCGGACGGAAGGCGAGACACGCCGCCTCGATCGGCGGACCTGAGCGGCGGCGGCAGGTGCGGTGCTGCGGTCTGATCAGCGTGTTGCTGCCATTGTCACGGTGATCTGTGGGGGTGCGGTGATTTCGGGTGGTTTGCCGGCTTCGGCTCGGATCTGCAGGGGGCCGTGCGGGGTGGGGACGGAGGCCTGGGCCCACTCGAGGCCGCCGAGTTGCGGGGCGACGGTGACGGACGTCATCCCGGGGGCTGTCGGCCGGACGCCGAGCAGCGTCGCGACGTAGTGGTACAGCGGATGGGCGCCCCACGCGTGGCAGTCGCTGCGGGTCGGTTCGGGGTGTTCGACGACCGTGCGCAGGCCCTGGTCCAGCAGCCCGAACCATAGGTCGAGCCGGGCGAGCAGCACGTCGGTGCGCCCGATCGCGTGCAGTGCTTCGAACAGGTAATGATCGAAGTACACCGTCGTCCGCGCCAGCGGTACGGGCGGTTCCAGGAGCATCGTCCGCACGGCTGGCTCGCCGTACTTCGCGCCCGCGAGCAGGGCCAGCGCTTGCGAGTGTTCGCTGAAGGCGGTGTGGCCGAGGTCGTCGGCGTACAGCCCGCGATCGGCGTCGTAGAACGCTTCGTCGGCAGCTTCGAGGAGTTGGTCGGCCAGTCGTGCGTACCGAGCGGATGCGTCGGGCTCGCCGACCCAGGACTCCAGCTCGGCGACCTGCCGTGCGACCAGCGCCAGCTGGAGGTGCAGCACCGCCGACACCCCGCGCCCGGGACCTGGCCAGTCAGGATGTTGCTCCCCGTCCTGGACGATCCCGGGCGGACTGCCGGCGTCCCAGCCTGGCACCCAGTCGGTGAAGTTCCAGCCGTGCAGCGCGTGGAAGATCCCGCGGTCGTCGACCGACTCCTGGTGAACCTCGACGGCCGCACGTACGGCGGGCATCAACTCTGTGACGAATGCCAGATCGCCGCGCCACAACGCGAAGTCGTGCACCATCGCGACCCACCACAGTGTGAACGGCGGGATCGGGGAGGACCTGCGGGACGGCGTCCGGGAGGCGACCAACCCGTTGCCGTCCTGGCTGTGGGCGAAAGCGCGCAGTGCCTGCCGGGCGAGGGCGTCGTCGCCGGTGGTGGCGTAGGCGATCAGGCATTGCAGCCGGGTGTCGCCGGCGTACTGAAGCTGCTCGTAATAGGGGCAGTCCATGGTCGTCTCGTGGCTGCAGGCCTGCAGCGTCCGGAACGCGAGTACGCCGACCTGCGCCAGCCGCGGGTCGCTCGCGGTGAAGCGGCTGCGGTCTTCGTACGGATAATGGGTCTCACGGAACCGCAGCCCGGTGATCGTCAGCGGTTCGGCCGCGGTGGTGACGAGGACCTCGACATAGCGGCCGGACTGCCACCACAGCGTGCTGTGTCGCTCGTGACCGCCGCCGGCGACGAAGCTGTCACCGATGCCGTCCGCTCCGAGACCGGGACGGCCGAACAGCTTGCCCGCGACGACATCGCGATGTCCCTTACCTGCTCCGGCCTCCGTCTCGTAGAGGGACTCCTGCCAGTGCAGCCGCACCTCGGCGTCGCGGCCGCCGTCGAGATCGAGGACCGGGTATGCGCAGACGTACTGGTCGAGATCGATGAGCACACGGCGGCAGGTCCCGGGCGGCACCGACAACGCCGTACCGTCGAGCAGCCGCTGCCAGTCGCGGGCCTCGACGTCGAGGTTGTCCGCCGGCTGTACGACGCGGTCGTGCGTCGGCTCACCCGCGGGGTGGGCGGCGACATGGCGGATGCGGGCGCCCTCGGCCCACCGCTGCGCCGGTGCGGGCAGGCGGGACGGCACCAGCAGTCGCAGGCCGTTTGTCGTCCGTCCTTCGGTGGCAGCTGACCACTCGAGGTCGTCCGTGCCGGTTTGCCAGCCCCATGGGTACGTGCGGCCGTCGCTGACGTGCCTGGCTCCGCAGCCGTACCCGTCGCCCTTCGGCCGGCGGCCGTGTCCTGGCAGGGTCGCCGCTTGCCAGGTCGCCGTACCAGTGTCGAGCTTGGGCGGCCGGCCGTGCACAGTCTCGGCTGCGAGGAGGAAGGTGGGGCCGTCGCCGAGGCTCAGCTGCGCGAGGGGCGCGTCGTCGCCGAGGCTCCACACGCGAGCGGCGAGCCAGTGGGCGCCGGGCGGCAACTGCAGCCGGTAGCTCTCGAACGGCCAGTGGCCGATGTCGCCCCGCGACGGCCCGCGGCCGAGGAGGTCGCCGTCGAGCCACAGTTCGTACCGTTCGTCCGCCGAGACGTGGACAACGATCTCAGCCGCCTCCGAGCACTCGACCCGCAGCCGGAATCCGACCACGTCGCCGCTTTCTGCCGCCAGGATCCACCGCGCGGGCCAGGCGGCCTGATCCACGAACGGGGCTTCCTCGAGCTGGAGCTGCTGAACGTCAGCGGTCATCGTCACACCGGTCCCTTCCAGAGAGCTCGACTGGCGGCAGAGTCGCCATCATCTACGAGTTCCTCGAACGCGGGTGGTTTCGCGTGCTGTTCTGCGGGTACCGGGTTTATCAGGCGGGATTCTTGCCCGCCGCGCGACGCCTCGGTCTGTTCGCTGACGCGAGGGGTCGCCGTTTCGGCACTGTTCGAGGTGAAGCCATGGCGCAGCATCGGCGGCCGACCGAGCTGCTTCCTGTCCTGGGCGTCGACCAAGCCGTCGATGCGGTCGTACGGTTCGCCGTCCACGCCGTCGGTTGCACGTACGCCTCGGTGGTGCTGGTTCACGAGCAGACAAGCGTCGAAATCGTCGCGCTGACCGACCCCAGGCTGGTCGGGCTGTGCCAGGTGCAGATCGAGCTGGGGGAGGGGCCGCTGATCAGCGCGATCCGGACAGATCGGGAGCAGATCGTCCCGGACGTGCTGATCGAGCAGCGCTGGTCGCATCTGTGGACCGATCGCGCGCTCGCGGCGGGCATCCGCAGCGCTGCTCATATACCGGTGCCGGCCGGTCGGCAGGCGTCGGTGACGCTGAGTCTGTTCAGTGAGATCCCGGACGGTTTCGATGACGACGACGTCGCCTTCGCACACGTCCTGGGCACTCAGGCGGCGATGGCGATCGCGACGGTCCGTCCCGAGGCCGGCCTGGTCGTGACACCCGACGTACGCGAGCTGGTCGGGCGGGCGACCGGCATCCTGATGGAGCGCGACGGTATGGACGGCTACGAGGCGTTCGAGGCGCTCAAGCAGAACTCGCTGGACACCGGGCGGCCGCTTCGCGAGGTCGCCCAGGAGTTGATCGACGCCCGCGACTACGCCGAGTCGTCACGCTAGCGCCGGCCTCAGGACCTGCGCCGGGTCAGCGCCTTCGGGGCGCGCCGAGGAGCCGTCGGCGGCGCGCGGTGACGGGCGCCGCGGCGACGTCGGCGGGTTCTTCGGCGGCGGGCGTGGTGGGGAGGCCGCTGGCGGCGGGGTCGAGGTCGATACTGCGGGCAGTCGGGGAGTCCGCCGTCGTCGCCGGTGCGGGTTTGGGTTTGCGGACGACGTACGCGCGGATCCGTCCGGACTGGACCGTGCGGTACTCCTCCTCGACCGACTCGTCCAGGGCCTGCGTCGCGACGCGGCGGCGCTTGTTGGTGATCACGTACGACAGCCAGATGCCGGCAGCTCCGGCCAGCATCAGGATCACCCCGAGGGCAGGTAGGTCGACCGCGTCACTACGGTCGCGCAGGCCGAACGCGATGATCGCGCCGGCGGCCATCAGAAAGATCCCGAACCCAATGCTCATCACGCGCCTCCCTTGACCGGGCTCTGACAAGCACCCGGTACCCGCCGTTCAACCCTCGGACCGGGGCCGCAGCGCGAGGTCGGCGGTCTGATGGAATGAGCGGATGACCACGACAGACTCACGGCCGACGCTACGGTTCGCGGATCCGGAGAGCCAGGCGCTGTACGGGGCGACCTACGACGCGGCGCTCGAGAACCTGCTGGGCACCAACAGCGTTCCGTTCGGCGAGATCTACGCCAGGAGCGGGCTGATGAATCCAGCGGTCGGCATGGTCCGCGCCGGCGGCGGCTACGAGCAACCGTGGACCCGGGACGCGACGATCAACAGCTGGAACGCGACGAGTCTGCTGGCGCCGGCGGTGGCCGCGAACACGCTGTGGGCGGTGGTCGAGAAGGATGCCGGGGGCAACCTCAGGGTGCAGCAGGACAGCCAGCAGTGGGATCAGGTGGTGTGGACCGTCGGCGCCTGGCACCACTATCTGGTGACCGGCGACCGGGACTTCCTGCGGAGTGCGTACGAGGTCGTCACGAACACGCTCGCGCTCCGCGAGCAAGCGACGGTCTTCGGCGCCGATGCGCGCTACGGCCTGTTCACCGGCCCGTCGTTCTTCAACGACGGCGTCTCCGGTTTCCCCCTGCCGACGGCCGACGGGGGCGAGTCGCGGGGGAGCGAGAGTACGTCGTACCCGGAGGTCGTCTCGGGGATGTACCTCAGCACCAACGCGCTGTACTACGCGGCGTACACGCGGGCGGCCGAGATGGCGGACGCACTCGGCCGGCCGACCGACGGCCACCGGTCCAAGGCGGCGGCGATCAAGCAAGCCATCAACGAACATTTCTGGAATCCGCGGACCGGAAGCTACAACTACGAGCTCACGGCCGATGGCACGCCGGGCGTCTATCAGGAAGGCACGGGTCTGGCGTTCGCGCTGCTCTTCGGGATCGCCGACGACGCGCAAGCCAGTGCGCTGATCTCGAATGCGCAGCGGATGCCGTGGGGAATGCCCGACACGTATCCGCACTGGGACCGATACTCCGGCGCGGAGCCCGGACGGCACAACGCGATCGTCTGGCCGCTCGTGCAAGGGCTCTGGGCCAAGGGGTTGGCCGAGCATGGCGATGTGGAGGGGTTCGCGACGGAGACCAGGCTGCTCGCGGAGCTCGTCAGGAACAGCGGCGGCTTCTGGGAGATCTACGACGGGAACACCGGCGCCGTCGAGGGCGGCTACCAGGGCGCGACCGGCGTACTGAAGCGCCGCTGGGATTCGGAACCGGACCAGACCTGGTCGGCGACGGCGTACATCGACATGATGCACACCGGGCTGTTCGGGATGAGATTCGACGACCGCGGCCTCACCTTCGCGCCGTCCCTCCCGGCTGGTTGGGGTGATGTCACGCTGAGCGGCCTGCGGTACCGCGACGCCGGGCTGACGGTGACGCTCCGCGGCACCGGCACCGTCGTCCGCGGGTTCGAGCTCGACGGCAGCCCGCAGTCCGGCGTACCGGCCTCCCTTCAGGGAGACCACACGATCGAGATCACGCTCGGCGGGTAGCATCTGGTGCCGATGCCTTCAGTTCGCACTCGCCGGCCGCGTCCGGCTGACATGACAGTTCCCCTCGGAGCGCGCACCGTGTTCACCGACGGCGCGTGCTCGCGCAACCCTGGACCCGGCGGGTGGGCCTGGGCGTTGTCGAAGACCGAGTTCGCGGCCGGTCACGAGGCCGCCTCCACGAACCAGCGGATGGAGATCCGCGCCGCCCTGGAGGCCGTGCGCGCCAACGACGGTCCGCTGCTCGTCGTCTCGGACTCGACGTACGTCGTGAACTGCTTCCGCGACCGATGGCACGCCGGTTGGCTCGAGCGAGGCTGGCTCACGTCGGCGAAGAAGCCGGTCGCCAACAGAGACCTGTGGGAGCCGCTGGTCGGGCTGGTCACCGAGCGCGGAGATGTCGCGTTCCAGTGGGTCAAGGGCCACTCCGGCCACGACATGAACGACTTCGTCGACCAACTGGCCGTCGCCGCCTGCTTCCCGTCGGCCTGAGCTCGACACAGCTGCGGCGGGCAGAGGCGCGCAGCCCGTCGGGCTGCGCGCCTCGTGCCGGTCAGACCTTCTTCGCGATGCCTGCCATCAGGATGCGCTGGTACGCCGCGAGCTCGTCGGCGGCCGGGACGTCGGCATCCGGGTCCTCCGGGTGCCAGCGCGCCAGGAAGTCCACGCCGGGCGGGATCAGCGGCAACCCGAGGAAGTGCTGCTCGATGCGCTCCGGGGTCCGGATCCAGCCGTTGCCGAGGCTCTCGAGGCCGGCCCGCTCCATCGACTTCTGCAGCGGCTCGCCGGTGTCGACGAAGTCGGTGATGAACAGGTAGCTGCCCGGGGCGAGCGCGTCCATCAGCGTGCGGACCCATTCGTCCGGCTTCTCGTCGTCGTGGAAGTGCATGTGCAGGCCGACGACCATCAGCGCGATCGGACGCGAGAAGTCCAGGTGGGCCTTGATCTCCTCGTTGTCGAGGATCGACTGCGGCTCACGCAGGTCGGCGGTGACGACGATCGTGCTGTTGTTGGTGGCCAGCAGGGCACGGCCGTGGGCGAGCACGATCGGGTCGTTGTCGACGTACGCAGCCCGGGCGTCAGGGTTGATCTCCTGCGCCGCCTGGTGGGTGTTCTTCTGCGTCGGCAGGCCGCTGCCGATGTCGAGGAACTGGTCGATCCCCGCCGTCCGCACGAGGTAGTGCACGCCCCTGACCAGGGCCTCACGGTTCTCGATCGCGCAGCGTCCGGCGTCCGGCACGTACTTCAAGTACAGCGCGGCGCCCTCGCGGTCGGCGGCGAAGTTGTCCTTGCCACCGAGGAGAGCGTCGTAGACGCGGGCGATGGTCGGCTGGGAAGTGTCGAAACCCGGATTGTATTCCGAGTCGTCTGATGGGGCCATTGGCGCAGCCTTCATGTCGGGAAAGGAACCTCTTGTCATCCTAGGGGAGACGGAAGTCACTTGGCACTCGGGTGCGGCCTGTCGGTGCGCCTGACCAAATCTTCACCAAAGTCCCTGATTCCTCAACTGTCAAAGGTGTTCGGGCCGGCAAAGTCCTGACATATCAGCTGCACCACCGAAATCGGTCCCGGCGGCGATCGTCGGGGCGTACCGTGGGCCCGTGAGCGTCGATCCGGTAGCGCACAACCGCGTGGCGTGGGACCTTCAGGTCGAGAGCGGCAACGAGTGGTCGAGACCAGTCACTCCCGAGACCGTCGCACGGGCACGCGCCGGTGACTGGTCGGTCGTGCTCATCGGGTACCGGCCGGCCGACCGGGCGTGGTTCCCCGCCGACCTGTCCGACGTGGACCTACTTTGTCTGGCTTCGGGCGGCGGGCAGCAAGGCCCGATCCTCGCCGCGGCCGGCGCGCACGTCACGGTCTTCGACAACTCGCCGCGCCAGCTCGCCCAGGATCAGCTGGTCGCGGAGCGCGAGGGCCTGGAGCTGCGCACGGTGCTGGGTGACATGCGCGACCTGTCGGAGTTCGGCGACTCGTCGTTCGACCTGGTCTTCAACCCGGTCTCGAACCTGTTCGTGCCCGAGCTCGCACCGGTGTGGCGCGAGTGCTTCCGGGTGCTGCGGCCGGGCGGCGCGCTGCTGTGCGGCTTCCTCAACCCGGACGTGTACCTGTTCGACAACGAGGCCATGGACACCCGCGGCGAGCTGGTCGTGCGCCACCGCCTTCCGTACAGCGACCTGACCCACGTCCCGGCCGAGGAGCGCGAGCGGCTGTGGGGAGCCGACGCGCCGCTGGAGTACAGCCACACGATGGCCGAGCAGCTCGGCGGGCAGCTCGCCGCCGGCTTCGTGATCACCGGGTTCGACGAGGCGCCGCACCATTCCGACGCCACCGCAGGCTGGCTGCCCGGCTACTTCGCCACGCGGGCCCTCAAACCCTGACAGACCTGGAGGAATTGTGGGACGTTTCGACCGTCGCCGCGGTTACCTGGTGATGATCTGTGCGTTGTCTCTCGGACTGGTGGCGGCGCCGAGCCTGACGGCGAATGCGGCCCCCGTACGAGCGCCGCTGTTCTCGCCCGGCGCGCCGGGCGCCGGGGATCCGTACTTCCCTGACATGGGAAACGGCGGCTACGACGTCGGTCATTACGACATCAGGCTGGCGTTCGATCCCAGAACCAAGGCGATCAGCGCGACCACGACGATCGTTGCCAGAGCCACGCAGAATCTGTCCCGGTTCAACCTGGATTTCCAGGGGCCGCTGAAGATCAGCAAGCTCTCCGTCAACGGGCGCGACGCGGCATTCACCCGCAGCGGTGCGCAGGAGCTGGTGATCACTCCACGGCACGGTCTGTGGCGGGGGAGCACGTTCCTCGTCTCGGTGACCTACGCAGGCGTCCCGCAGAAGATCGACGACCCGGCGCTGGGCCTTTCCGGCTGGGTTGCCACCAAGGACGGTGCGGTCGCGCTCAACCAGCCGATCGGCGCGGCGACGTACTACCCGGTGAACGACACGACCGGCGACAAGGCGACGTACACCCAGACCGTCACTGTGCCGACCGGACTCACCGTGCTCGCCAACGGCGAACCCGGACCGACCACCAAGCACAACGGCCGGACCACCTTTCGGTGGCAGATGAAGCAGCCGATGGCCAGCGAGCTCGCGATGCTGGCGATCGGGAAGTACAACGTCACTCGCTCGGTGACCGCCGACGGCCGGCCGAACATCACCGCGATCGGTCAGTCGATCGACACGAAACCCGGTCAGGGCCAGGTGTTCAACCGGACCACGGCGCAGATCGTCCAGTGGGAGTCGTCGATGTACGGGCGCTACCCGTTCGACTCGACCGGCGGCATCCTCGCCGACGTCGGCGTGCACTACGCCCTGGAGACGCAGAGCCGTCCGGTGTACGACCAGCGCACGAGCAAGGTCAGTGGTGACCTGCTCGCCCACGAGCTCGGCCACCAGTGGTTCGGCGACAGCCTCACTCCGGTGCACTGGTCGGACATCTGGCTGAACGAAGGCTTCGCCACCTACTCGGAGTGGCTCTACCAGGAGAAGTTCAACGGCGTCCCGGTGCAGCAGAGCTTCGCGGAGACCTACGCGAACGAGAAGGACTGGTCCGGCAAGGTGGCCGACCCCGGGCGGGACCAGATCTTCGACGACCTGGTCTACAACCGCGGCGCGATGACGTTGCAGGCGCTCCGCCTGAAGATCGGCGACCGCGCGTTCTTCCAGGTGCTCCGGCAGTGGCCGACGACGTACCGGAACGGCAACGTCTCGACGCAGACCTTCATCCGGTTCGTCGAGCGACTGACCCACCGCGACCTCGACACGTTCTTCCAGACCTGGCTCTACCAGCCGGGAAAGCCGAGCCTCTGACGCCGCGGCCCGGCCTGCTGTAGTGGTCCGATAGCGTCGGGGCGTGTTGCTGCCTGAATCGTCGGTGCCGGGGGCTGATCTGCCGGTCCGGGCGGTTCTGCCTGCCACGGTCGAAGCGGTGCGTTCGCGCGGTACGGCGGTCTTGGTCGCGCCGCCCGGATCGGGTAAGACCTCGCTGCTCCCGCTGGCGTTGGGCGACGCCCTGGGCGGGAAGATCATCGTGGCCGAGCCGCGAAGGTTGGCGACCCGCGCGGCGGCGGCCCGGCTGGCGACGCTGGTCGGCGAGCCGCTCGGGCAACGGATCGGCTACGCGATGCGCGGCGAACGCAGCGGCGGCCGAGAACTAGGTGGCCTACGTGTCGAGGTGGTGACGACAGGGCTCCTCGTACGGCGTCTGCAGCAGAGCCCGGAGCTTCCGGGCGTCGCGGCGATCGTGATCGACGAGTGCCACGAGCGGCACCTCGATGCCGACCTGCTGCTGGCGTTCGGCGTCGACATCCGGGCGAACCTTCGGGAGGACCTGGCGATCGTTGCGACCTCTGCCACGCCGGACACGGCCAGGCTGAGTCGCGCACTGGGCACTGACGTTCCGGCGCCCGTGATCACCGCGTCCGCCGTGCTGTACGACGTGGCTGTCGAGTGGGCGCCGCCACCGCTTCCCGTGCCGCTGCTTCCTGGCGGGCGGGTCGATCCGCGCCTGCTGGATCACGTCGCGGCCGTCGTCGAGCGTGCGTGGACCGAGAACGACGGCGACATCCTCGTGTTCGTCCCGGGGGAGGCCGAGATCAACGGGGTGACGCGCCGGCTGGCCGGCCGGAACGTCCTGCCGTTGTTCGGTCGCCAGTCGAGGGCCGAACAGGACCGCGCGCTGGCCCCGACCGCTACTCGCCGGATCGTGGTCACGACGTCGGTCGCGGAGAGTTCGCTGACCGTGCCCGGGATCAGGGTTGTGGTCGACTCGGGTCTTGCCCGGGAGCCGCGGACCGATCAGTCCCGGGGCCTCGGTGCGTTGGTCACCCGCCGGGTGTCGAGATCGTCGGCCGACCAGCGAGCGGGTCGCTCCGGGCGGGAGGGCCCTGGCCGGGTTTATCGCTGCTGGTCCGCCGTCGACCACACGCATCTCGACGATCATCCGGCGCCGGAGATAGCTACCGCCGATTTAGCAGCCTTCGCTCTCGATCTCGCGGCCTGGGGTGCGCCTGCCGGCGACGGTCTGACCTTGCTCGAGGCGCCACCGGCCGTGGCGATGACCGCGGCCACCGAACTACTGCGCCGCCTCGACGCCGTCGACGACAGCGGCCGGATCACCGAACGGGGACGGCGGTTGGCGGCGCTCGGGGCGCATCCCCGGTTGGCTCGTGCGCTGATCGACGGTACGCCGCGCATCGGCTCCGACCGGGCGCGCGAGATCGTCGCGATGCTCTCGGACGACTCCGGCCGCGACTTCGGCGACGATCTACCGGCCCGCTGGCGAGCACTCCGCCGCGGCGACGATCGCGGAGCCACGGCCCGCTGGCGAGAGGAAACACGGCGCCTCGGCCGGGACTCATCGGGTGGTCCAACGGAGGCAGTGCCGGACGACCTTGCGGTGGGGGTTGTGGTGGGGCTGGCGTATCCGGACCGGATCGCGCGGGTCCGGGGAGCCGGCTCGGCGACGTACCAAATGTCCGGCGGTACGGGTGCGGCGCTCGACCCGCAGTCGCCGTTGCGGAGCACACCCTGGCTGGCGATCGCGGTGGCCGACCGGGCACCGGGGCGCGCCGACGCCAGGATCCGTTCCGCCGCGCCGATCGACGAGCAGACCGCGCGAGACATCGCCGGCGAACTGGTCTCGACCACCGACCAGATCCGCTGGGACGACGGCCGGATCGTCACGCGGCGCGTCGAGACGCTCGGCGCGATCGTGCTCAACGACGTACCGCTGGCAAAGCCCGACCCACTGCTCGTGCAGGCGGCCGTCCGCGACGGTATCCGCCGCAGCGGTCTGTCCGTACTGCGTTGGTCGGACGCCGCTCTCGCCTTGCGGCAGCGGCTCGCGTTCTGCCACGCCCACCTCGGAGCCCCGTGGCCCCCGGTCGACGACGAAGCCTTGCTGGCCGATCTCGACGAATGGCTGGGTACCGAGCTCGCCACGGTCCGCAATCTTGCCCAGATCGACGTGACCTCGGCGCTCCGGCGACTACTGCCCTGGCCGGCAGCAGCCCGGTTCGACGAACTCGCCCCGGAACGGCTCCAGGTCCCATCAGGCTCACACGTCCGCCTCGAGTACGACGGCGCCGAGCCGCCGGTCCTCGCCGTGAAGCTGCAGGAAGTCTTCGGCTGGACCACCACCCCGCTCGTCGCCGACGGCCGCGTCCCAGTCGTCCTGCACCTACTGTCTCCCGCACGACGCCCGGTCGCGATCACCAGCGACCTCACCTCCTTCTGGAAGCAGGGCTACCCCCAGGTCCGAGCAGACCTCCGAGCCCGCTACCCCCGCCACCCCTGGCCCGAAGACCCACTGACCGCCACCCCCACCAACCGCCCAAAACCCCGCCGGTAAAACCGAGCGGGGCTGGCGGGCCAGCTGATTCAGCTGTTATCGGCGGCGGTCGACGCGTCGCGCTGTGCGACGGGCTGTCCGTCGGGCCACCCTGCGGGAGCCGAACATGGTCACCTCCAACGTCGTGTTCGGGTCGGCGGCGTCATTTGGCCGACGCGGCCTTCTCCATCTCGTGCAGTTCCTTGGCCTCGGCGGCGTCGAGCAGTCCGATGCTGACCAGGTCGAGCGGACTGATGAAGCCGTCGGCCAGCCGGAAGCCGCCGGCTCGCGCGACCGCGTCGCGCAGCGGGACGGCCCAGTGGTGCTCGATCAGCAGCAGTGCGGCGGCAGAGTCGTTCGGGATGTCCTCGAGAACGTCCCATTCCTCCCCCTCGAAGACCTGCATCCCGTCGGCGGCGGCCTCGGCCCCCAGCTCGGCGCCCTCCTCCATGCCTTCCTCACCTTCGATGCCGAGGCCGATCAGGGCGCCGATCTTCGTGCCCAGCTCGACAGCTTCGTCCAGGGTGAGGTTGCTCAGATGGGCGACCTCGATCTCGCCTGCTGCGTCCTTGTGGACCGCCAGCGCGTCGATCACCTTGATGGTGTCGCTGGCGCGCAACCGTTCGAGTTCGTCGATGATCTCTCCGTGAAAGTTCGGGTGGTTGAACCCGAGAACGATCAACTGCACCGGTCCGATGGCCATACCCGTTCCCCCTTCCGTGCCGGGCGACCGCTCCTCAGCCAGCCCTGAACCATCCTCGTCGCCGGCCCCGCCAGCGGCATCACCCGCAGCGGATAGCTCGGCAGGTCGGCTGCGCCACCATCGCGCCTACCTGAGTGGCTGCAAGTCGCGCGAGCCGGACTCGCTGGAGAGCTTGATGGGCTTCCCGACGCCGTTCCCCGCGGTCGTGTCGCATGCGTCCCGCAGGTATTGCGCTCTGAATTCCCGGGGGCTCATGCCGTAGCGCTGACGGAATGCGGCACTCAGGACGCTGTTGGACGAGAAGCCGCAGCTGTGGGCGAGCTCGCCGATGACGATGTGAACAGGGCTGCGCAGGCGTTCGTGCACCAGCGCGAGTCGTTCTTCCCGGATCAGTTCCCGAGGTGTCGTACCTGCCTGCTGCATGGCCAGCTGCACCTGCCGCAGCGACCAGCCCAGGGCACGTGCCACCGTGGCGCCGGTCAGCCGCGGATCGGTGGCGTGCTCTCGTACGTAGCGTCTGACCATCGCCTCGACCTCGCCCAGGCCGCCCTCGGTGTCCGGTCGGTCGTCACCGACGGCGAGCATGCACAGCAGGTCGACCAGCCGATCGCAGACCGCGTCGAATTCGGCTGCCGACAGGTGCGCCCGCTGAGCGAACAGTTCACCCAGCACGCCCACGAGGACCCGGCCCAAGCCGCGGTCGGTGTCGAGAGTCCGGTTCGCCGACCGGCGAGCCCCGGGGCGGAGGCGGTTGTCCATCTCCGCCCCGGGAATCGTCAGCAGCGCGATGTCGGCGTGGTCGAGCTTCGCTTCGAACGGCGAGTTCGACGACGCCAGGAACGCCCCACCTGGGCCGACCCGAAACTCCTGATCATCTTGGTGGACCAGCAACTGACCGCGGATCGTCACCATGAGCGTGCGGCTGTCGTGCGGATCCTCGGACGCCATTGCGGCGGTTCGATGTCCCTGCGCACAGTCGGCCGATACCCGGCCGAGCGTGTAGGCGACCGTGCCGATACGAAGCAGCCGGCCCCGGAACGTCCCTGGCGAACAGGTCGGATCCACCCGGTAACGGGTGGCCGCGCTGATGACGCTCATCCAGTACTCGACACGTTCGGGTGGCCGGACGTCGTCGGTCGTCCACGAGTCGATCGAATAGGACGAACTCGGGGCACCACGCCTGCAGATCGCGGTTGACATAGGGGCCTCACTTGTCCGGCGCATAGAGCCTTGGGCGGTTACTTCTGACGGCTCGTCAATCGACGGTGGGCACTCAGTCCAGTGCGTCGATGGCCTTCTTCGCGGCCGGGTGCAACGGCACCGGGTCGGTCATTGCGGCGTTCTTGAGGTCGATTCCCTTGGCCGCGGGATTGACCTGCACGAGGGCTTCCTTGTTCTGGAGGAGCAGGCTGGTGAGTTTCTCGGCCAGGGCGTCGGGCATGTCCTTACGCACCAGCAGCAGGTTCGGCACGATGATCGTCTGGGTGTCGGTCGGCTGCTTGTACGCCGCGGCCGGGATCACGCCCGCGGCGTACACCTTGCCGTGCTCCTTCTGCAGGGCGGGCAGGACGTCGTCGAGCGGGATGAAGCGCACCTTGGCGCCCATGGACGTGGTGAGGTCGGTGATGCCGCTGGTGGGCAGTCCGCCGGACCAGACCAAGGCGTCGATCTGTCCGCTCTTCATCGCGTCCACCGACTCGGGCAGGCCGAGCCGCTGGGCCGTGACGTCTTTGACCGGGTCGATGCCGGCGGCGGTGAGCAGGCGCCGCGCGATCACCTCGGTGCCGGAGTTCGGCGAACCGGTGGAGATCCGCTTGCCCTTCAGATCGGCCATCTTCGTGATGCCGGACGCCGCCCGCACGACGACCTGGGTGTAGTTCGAGTACAGCCGGCTCAGCGCGACGACGTCCTGCGGCGCGGTGAAGCTGTTCTTGCCCTCGACCGCGTCGGCGGCGCTGTCGGCCAGGGAGAAGGCGATGTCGTAGTTCCCGGCGGTCAGTCCTTGGATGTTCTGCACGGAGGCGCCGGTCTCGCTGGCGGTGGCGCGGTAACCGTCGAGGTTGTCCGAGATCAGTGCGGCCAGGGCACCGCCGAGCTGGTAGTACACGCCGGTGGTGTTGCCGGTGGCGATGGTGAGGCGACCACCTCCCGCGCCGTCACCGGACTCGGGCTTGCGTTGCCCGCCGCAGGCGGCCATCGAGACCGTCAACGCGAGTGCGACCACCAGAGTGGACAAAGAACGGATTCTCATGTGGGTAGCGGCCCTTCCGTGGTGTTCCGCAGGCGTTGACGCCGTGCGAGGTTGATGACGACGGCGGCCCCGAGCAGCCCCAGGCCGACGCCGATCGTGGTGGGTGCGAGATAGAGCAACAGCAACGCGGCAGGAAAGCAGAGGACACGCTCCAGCCAGCCGGTCCGGACGGCGATCCATCCGCCGGTGACCACCGCCAGTGCCGCGACGGCGAGCGCCGAGACCACCAGCGTCCACGCCGCACCTCCCAGACCCTCGAGGCCCAGCAGGTTGGCCCCGTTCGGTGTCAGCACGAACGCGAAGGGCACCAGGAACGCAGGCAGCGTGTACTTCCACGCCTGCCACATCGTCGGGATCGCCCGCCCGCCGGTGATCGCCGCCGTCGCGACGGCAGCGAGCGCGGTGGGCGGCGAGACCTCCGACAGGACGGCGTAGTAGAAGATGAACATGTACGCCTCGGCCGGGGCCACGCCGAGCTGGAACAGGGCGGGCGCGATCACCACAGCGGCGATGATGAACGATGCGGTGACGGGCACCGCCAACCCGAGCACCATGACCGCGAACGCTGACAGCGTGACGGTCATGATCAGCACCACGGTGTGGTTCTCGGAGATCGCGGAGGCTGCGGACACGATGATCTCGGCCAAGTTCAGGCCGAGCCCGGTCTGGGTGACGACGGCGACGATGATGCCGGCTACGGCGCAGGTCGCCACGACGGGTAGGACCGAGCGGGTGCCCTGCGCGAGCGCCAGGCCGAGCCGGCGTGGCGTCAACCGGTGCTCACGGTCCAGGAACGACAGCCCGATCTGCAGCAACGTCGCGTAGACGACGGCCTTGAACGGCGGAATGTCCATCGCCATGAAGCCGATGATCAGGAACAGCGACACGAAGTGGTATCCGAACCGCAGCAGCAGCCGGCGTGCCGACCGGGTCGACGGCTCGGCCGCGTCCGTGCCGTGCCGCCTGGCGTCCATCTCGATCGCCAGCAAGATGCCGAGGTAATACAGAACGGTCGGGACCGTCGCGTAGCCGAGGACCACGAGATAGCTGACCTGGAGATACTCGGCGATGATGAACGCCGCCGCGCCGAGCGTGGGCGGAGACAGGATCGCCCCGATGCCGGCCGCTGCCAGCATGCCGCCCGCCGGCTCGGGCGGATATCCGGCGCGGCGCAGGATCGGCCAGGCGACCGTGCCCAGCGACACCGCCGTCGCCGTACCGGAGCCCGACACCGTGCCCAGCAAGAAACCCGCCAGTGTGACGGTCCGTCCGGGCGCCGTCCGGCTGCGTTTGAACGCCGCGAACGACACGTCGATGAAGAACTTCCCCGCACCCGAGGCGTCCAGCACAGCGCCATAGATCGTGAACAGGACGATGTAACTCGCCGCCACCGCCAACGGCGTCCCGTAAAAGCCCGCCGTACCCATGAACAACTGCGCCACGATCGCCGAGAAGTCGAAACCCTGATGCGCCAAGGACCACGTGTACGGCAAATAGCCGCCGTAATAGGCGTATCCGATGAACAACAGGCTCACCACCGGCAGAACCCAGCCCGTCGTACGCCGGCAGGCCTCCAGCGCCAGCACCAGCAGCAACGACCCCGCCAGCAGATCGAGCTGGGTGGGAGCCTGCCGCCGCTCCAGGAACGCGTCGAAGTCCAGCAGCGGATACAGCGAGACCACCAGCGCAACCGACGCCAGAATCCAGTCCGTCACCGGCGGGTCGTCGCGGCGCTGATCTCCGCGGAACGGGTTCAGGAACGCCGGCACCCGCCAACCGCGGTAACACAGCAGCGCACCCGGCAACACCGCGGCAAGAAACAGCATCAGATAGAACTGCGTCCCTGCCGGAATCGGAAAGAATACCTGCACCAGAACGCCGACACTGACCAACGCGCAGCATACCGAGAGAGCGCGGTCCAGGGCCGGACTCAGCCTCCGCGCCGGCCTTTCCTGCTCGAATGCAGCCAATTCCTCTGCGCTCGGGCCGGCCCCAACCGAATCGACAGCGACAGTCATTTAGTGCTCGTTATCATAAGGGGCCTCCTGTGAATTGAAGATCTTCCGCAAACGATCCTCAATTCACAGGAGGCCCACAACCCCCACTCCCGCATCCTTACGTCGCCTTAAGAAGAATCCCTGGACACCATGGCTCGGAGGCGCGCGGGCAGGGCAGCCCGCCCGTGCAGCCGCGCCTGAGCACCGTGATCCAGCGTTCGCTACCTGACTTTCAACGGCGCTCCCACGGGCGCCTGAAATGCTGCTGTTTCACTGGCCTCGAGCAGCCCGGATAATCCTTGGTCAAGTTGCACATGTTGATGTTGTAGGTGCGCTTCGGCGGGCTGTGGAACCACGTTTCTTCGAGCCACTTGTAGGCCAGGTAAGCCACCATGCCCCGTCTGCCCGCTTTTCCGTCGGCTTTGAATTCGCCCTTGATCTTGCCGAGTTGCCCTCGTGGGGTGACGCCGCCCTTCTTCCAGATCTCGCCGACCCGGTAGAGGGTCCAGGTGCCGCGGGCGACGACGTACCACTTGACGTAGTACCACCCGCCGCCATCGGCGTGCCCCTTGGCGACGGCCGAGCCCAGGACGGCGCAGGTGTTGGCCGGGGTGCCCCTGATGAACCGGCAGATCGCGAATCCGGCACCGGCGACCTTCACCAGCGCGTAGTCCTCGCCGCCGAGGATCCCTCCCTTCTTCGGCCGCTTGCGGTGTTCCTTCTTCTTGGGCTTCTTGGCAGCCTTCTTGGCCTTCTTCTTCTTGAGCTTGGCCGCCTTCTCACGCGCCTTCTTGGCCGCGGCCTTCTTGGCGGCCCGCTTGGCCGCCGCGATCTTCTCCTTCTTCTTCTTCGCGAGGTAGCGCTGGTAGTCGCAGCCATCGCAGTAGTGGCGGGAGGCGGCACTCTTGGTGGCCTTCTTGTGCTTCTTTGCCTTCTTCTTCTTGGGCGCGTGGTTGTAGCCGCCGCAGCCGTCGCAGTAGTGGCCGCCGGGCAGGACGCGCCATTGGCCGTCGGGGTCGCTGGCCGTGATCGGGGTGTTGTCGGCGTACGCGTAGCCGTTGAGCTGTTGCGGGTTGTCGAAGTCGGCGACCGGGTCGGTGGAGATGAAGCGTCCGCGGGCGGAGTCGTACTCGCGAGCGCCGAGATGGGTGAGTCCGGTGGGGTCGTCGACGCCGTCGACGTAGCCGTGTTCGTCGGGCCAGGTCGCGGGTTTCGTGCCGCGGTCGACGCCGAACGGGGTGAAGCGGCGTTGCTCCTGGCTCAGGTCGGTGGCGTTGACCGAAAGGGTGTTGGTGCCGTTGTGGTCGGCAACGGTGAAGGTCAGACCGGACGCGTTGCGGACGGCGCTGGTGCTGCCGAGGTCGTAGTAGCGAGTGGGTGTCACCGTCCCGGTGGGGCTGAGGTGGAGTTCGGTGTTGTCGAGGTACAGAGTGGTGCCGGCGGTGTCGCGGGCGATGAGCCGCTCGCCGTCGGCGTCGTACAGGTAGCTGGTCACCTTGCCGTTCTCGGTGAGGGTGGCCAGACTGCCTTCCGCGTCCCAGGTGAGGGTCTGGGCCTTCCCGGCGACGTTGCGGGCGGTGGTGTTGCCCGCGGCATCGTAGGTGAAGGTGTCGTTCCGGGTACCGGTGGCGACGCCGCCCAGCGCGTGCGGCCGGGGCCCTCCGGCGGCGGGGTAGGTGTAATTGGATGTGGTGGCGGCACCGGTGACCGGGTCGTGGTTGGTCTCGCTGAGCCGGTTGCCGGTCTTGTCGTAGCTCCAGCCCTGCCAGTACGGCGCGGGCCCGGCCAGTGCGCCGGCGCCGGGCTGGGTGGCGCAGTCGGCAGCAGGGGTCCACGCCTCGGTGAGTCGGCGCAGGTAGTCGTAGCTGAAGCACTGGACATCACTTACGCCGTCTTGCGGTGTGTCGGCGATCTTGGTGATGTTGCCGGCCGGGTCGTAGGTGTACTTCACGTCCGCCAGGTGTTCGGGGGCAGTAGAGCGGTCGACCAGGACGCGGTCCAGGTTCCGGGTCGCGTCGTCGTAGAACGCGGTATGGACGACCTGCTTGCCGGTCGATGCGGACAGGGTCGACTGGGCGACCTCGTCGTACGGCGTGTAGGTCGCCGCGGTGAGCATCGTGCCGAGACCACTGCCGGCGGTCTGCAACCGGCCGGCCGCGTCGTAGCTGTACCGCAGCGTCTCCGCCGCGAGCCCACCCGCTGCCGGGTAGGACACCAGCGACGGCAGCCCGGTGGCGGTGTAGCCGGTGTTGGTCTTGTACGACCCGGCCAACGCGCCCTCGGACGCGGGAATCGTGACCGTGCTGGTCAGCGGCCGGTACCGGATGTCGTAGGCGTCGACCGACTTGGTGTAGGCGTTGCCGTTCACGAAGCGGGTCGAGGTCGCGAGCATGCCCTTGACGCTGGTGCCCGAGACGAGTGTGTCGTAGGTCCACTGAGCGCGCTTGGTGCCGGACGTGGACCCGTCGTACATGCCGGTACGGCGTCCCAGGCCGTCGTACGTATAAGCGAGGGTCGTGCCGCGCGCATCGATGCTGGTGAGGATCTGGCCGGCATTGTCGTAGGTGAAACTGCTCGTCCCGGTGTCGGGGTCTTCGCGTTGGGTGACCCGGCCGCGCAGGTCGTAGCTGGTGTTCCAGGTGTTGCCCGCCGGGTCGGTCGTGGCGACCACGTCGCCGCGGTTGTTATAGGTGTACGTCGTCGCGTCGTACGAACCGGTCGGCGAGCCGCCGGTGTACTGGCGCAGCTCGACCACCGCGTCGTCGGCATCGGTGATCGACGTGGTGGCCGTATCGCCGTCCGGCGGGTCCACGCTGATCCGGTCTCCGCCGTACGTCGTGGTGGTGCGCCACTTCTCGAACCCGTGCGAGCGGAAGATCTCCACCGTTTCGCGTTCGGCGCCGTCGTAGACGGTCACGTCCTGGCCGGGTACGGCCGCGTCGGTCACCCCGGTGAGCAGCGTCGTACCGGCGGTGCCGCTGTTCCAGTACGAGCCGTTGGACTTCACCTCGAGGCCGCGTGAGTCGTAGAACTTGTCGGTCACGACCCGGCCGCCGTCAGCTGCGGGATCCTGCGTCTGTCGTTCCCGTAATTGCCCGTCGTACAGGTCGTAGCCGGCTTCGTACGTGCCGTCGTCGCGAACCTCCTCGGTGGTGATCACCGACGGCGCGTCCTGGCGGATCAGGTACGAGTACTTGGTGTTCGGGGTCTTCCCGGCCGCCTTTGACCGGTCCGGCAGCCAGACCGCGGTGATCCGGCCGAGCGGGTCCCGCGTGGTGTCGGTACGCCGCCCGTTCTGGTCGACCTCGGCGACCGACTCACCGAACGCCGGCTCGACGGTCGTCGTGGTCACATACCCGGCCGGGTTGGTCACGGTGATGTCGGTGACGGCCGCGCCACTGGCCGGGGTGTAGGTGGCGGACGACTTGCGGTCCAGCTGGTCGTAGGTCTCGATCGGCCGGCCGTAGCTGTCGTAGACCGTGCGTCCTTCCTGGGTGTAGACCGGCGTGGTGCCCGAGTAGGAGGCGAGTTCCTTGCTGAGGGTCTCGTCACCCCTGGTCGGCGCCGCACCCAGCGTGGTGGAGCCGTCGTAGTAGGTCAGGTCGTCCGACACCGCGTCGGCCGGGTACGACGGTGTCGCGGTGCAGGCCACGGACACGGTCTGCTCGCGGGCCTCGAGGTCGATCAGGTACGACGAGGTGTTGCGGGCGTACGTGGTGCGGGTGCATTCCTCGTCGCCGGTCTTGGCGGTGTCGCCGAGGTCGTTCTCCTCGACCTCGAGTCCGTAGGAGTCGTAGGTGGTGCGGGTCTCGGTGTTGCGCCATTCTCCGGACGACAGCGCCTCACGGTGTCGTTCGGCGGTCTCGTTGACCATGTAGGCCTTGAGCGTGCCGTTGCGGGTCACCTGGGTGGCAGTGGGGGAGGAGATCAACGGATCGGTGATCGCGCCCTCCAGTACGCTGCCGCCTGCCTCGGTGTAGGTGAGCGACTCGCGTTCGAACCCGGCCAGCGCGGGATGATCGGTGATCGTGCCGCCGAGGGAGTCGGTGATTGTCACCGACCGGGTGCCGCCGTTCGGAAGCTTGTCGCCGTCCATGCCGCGCAGGTACAGGCTTTCTTCCTGGGAGCGGGTCTCGCCGGGGTTGCCGTGGAGCTCGCGCACGCGGCCGTAGCCGCGCCACTGTCCCCAGGTGCGGTACTTCAGCGGCGTCAGCTCGTTGTCGTCGTAGTGCCACGCGCCGCCGCCGACGTACTCGTAGTCGGTGCGCTCGATCCCGGCCACGCCGGACTGGTCGTCCTCCAGCACCGTGACCGGCACGTACTTGTGGAACCAGTCCCGCGTCAACGACTCCGACCCGTCGGCCTGCCAGTACTGCGGGAAACACCGCTTGGTGTTCTGGTCCGGAGCCGGCAACGAACCCGCCGTACATTCCGGCGCCGAGTAGTTCACGTGGGTGTGCCCGCCGGCCTCGTCGTACACGTCGGTCAACCGCCACTTGTACATCGGCGGAATCCCCTCCGCGGCGTCCACCCGGTTGGCCAGCTGCACACCCTGGAACGACACCGAAGGAAGCGACGCGGTCCCGCCGACCTTGCCGGTCGCGGTGATCGACGCCAGCCACAACGCCGGCGATGTTCCGTCACCGGGGTCACGGAACTCGTAGCCCAACGCCCACGACGTCGCGTCCCGGTAGGTCGTCCCGGACACCCACAGCTGGGTCGTCACCGTCGCCAACCGCTTGCGCGTCCAGAACGTGGGCGAATACAACCCCGTGCACGACTTACCCGCCGAACAGTTCTGGTCGTACGGCACGTCCGGCCAGTTCGCGGCATTGGCCGACGTGATGTCGCCGGTGCCGCAGGTCGCACCCGCCGCGCAGCGCTCGTCCACCGTGAACGACACCCGCATCGGAGCCGGCGCCGAGTACATCGTCGTGGACCGCTGGCCGTAGTCGATCCGCTTCAGGTACCCGCCGCGCACGTACTGGGTGCCGGCGGTCGCGGTCAGGTTCCGGCCGTAGTAGTTCGTCTCGCTGCCGTAGAAGTACGACATCGCGTTGCCGTTCGGGTCGACCACGTAGTCCAGGTTCCAGCGCCACGCCTGCGTGCAGTACGACGCCGCGAACGACGCCCCGTGGCACGGCTCGCCCGTGTCGTTGCCGAACACCGGCGCCGTCCAGACCGATCCGGTCTCCTCGTTACCTGTGGCCCACCCCGGCAGCCGGTTCAGCCCGAAGTAGTACTGCGTGCCGTCCAGCGATGTCAGCCGCCAGTGCTCGCCGTCGTTGTCGCCGTTCACTCCACCGGTCAACCGCTCCAGCCGCGAACCGTCGTCGTCCCGCAGCTTCCAGGTACCGGTGGCGTCGTCACGGACCAGTTCGGACGCGGTCCCACCCAGCACCAGGTACGCGTTGTCGGTCTCCCAGCACAGGTCCTGCGGCTTCGGCGTCGTCGAAATCTCATCCGAGCACGATGTGTACCGCCGCTCGACGAACCCCTCGTCCAGACCCCAGCCTTCCCCGACCCACGACGACTGGTTGTTCGTCGACGCCACCCGGCCGTCGATGTCACCCGACGAATAGCCGAGATCCAGGTCCGGTTCCGGGCCGCCGAAACTGTCGGGGCTGTCCATCGAGTAACCCCACGAGAACGCACCCGACGAGCCGCCCGCGTTCCACGACGCCGACGCCGACAACGCGGTCGGCTTGTAGCTACCCGCGCTGCCCGACGGTGCCGACGTCAACGCCAGCACTGTCGCCTCACTCGACGCGGCGACCTCGGTGGCGATCCGGTTGTCGCCGGTGACACTGGACTTCAGCACCTGCCCGTCCGCGCACCCGGCCTTGTCCGGTGTGGTCAGCGCACACGCCGGCAGCCGTACGAGCCGCAGCCGGCTTGCCCAGTCACCGCCGTACGCCGAACGGAACGCCGAGTAGTCCACCTCGACCTTCACCTGGCCACTCGCACCCTGGTCGGTGCGACCGACGCTGAACAGCATCCCCGAAGCGCCCACCTTTTCGGCAGCCGAACGGTCGTGGACCTGAACGCGGACCCGGCTCACGGGCGTCGACGCGGCGCCCTGGACCCGCCCCGCGCCGACCCGAACCGGCAACCGGCCGGCCTGCGCAGTGGTGCCGTCGCGGGGGAGCGACACCTCCGCCGCACCCGGCTCCGGTCGACTGACCTGTGGAGGTTGGTGCAGCACGGACGCTGCCTTCGGATCGGCCGGACGCGACCTCGGCGCGGAGTCGTGCCCAGGCACCGAGAACTCGGTCTGCGCCGCCGGCCGCCACGCGTTCGACGTACCGACATCGGCCCGCGCGGCGGGTATGTCGACCAGGCAGGTGGCCGCGAGCGCGACGGCCGTGACTATTCCGGTGAACGGCACCAGCATGGCGCCACTCCTTTCATGGGGCGGGGCGGAACTGTGCCCACGGGCGGGCGGGTCACTGCTGGGACGGCAAGTACAGGTCGGCGATCTGCTGATCCGAGAGCACGCCGGCATACATCTGAACGTCGTCGATGGCGCCGGTGAAGAAGCCACCGAGGCCGGCCGCCGACGTCCATCCCGCTCCGAAGCGTGCCGCCCCGGTCGCGTTCCACGCGCTGCGGTGATACGTCTCGGCCACGAATTGGCCGCCGACGTACAGCCGCAGCGTCTGGTCCTTCGCGTCGTACACCCCCGCGACGTGTGTCCACCCGCCGGCCACCGGCTCGTCGAACGGGCCGACCGCCGTGTGCACCTCCGCCACCGCCGAGTCCGCGACCGGCATCGCCATCGACCAGCGGTAGCCGCCGTACATGTCGTCCCAGGCGTATCCGAGGCTGAAACCGCTCACCTGCGAGCCGTCCTGACTGATCACGACTTCGTTCTTGCCAACCGCGGACGGCTTCACCCAGGCGGCGACCGTGAAGCTGCCGTCGGTGCGGACCGCCGGCCCTGACGCCGTCAACACACCGGTGGTGCCGTTCAGCTGCACCGCGTTGCCGGTCTTGCCGGCGACGCGTGTCACACCGCTGGCCGACCAACTGGCCGGATGCGCCCCGCCGGTGTCCCCGGCCGTCGTGCCGGAGCTCTCGTCCATCAGCCACTGACCGTCGCGCCGGGCCACCTGCTGGATCTCGCCCGGCAGCAACACCCGGTTGTAGACCTGCAGCTGGTCCACGTCACCCGGCCAGTACTCGCCGTAGACGCCGTTGACCTTGGACCGCCCGATCTGGAACGAGCCGGCCGCGCTCCACGGCGTGGTGTACGCCGTGGTGGCCTCGAGAACACCGTTGACGTAAAGCCGGATCTGGGCGTTCGGCGCGTCGTACACACCGGTCAGGTGAACCCACCTGCCGTCCGCGGCGGGCACGGTGGTGGAGATCGCCCGAATGTACGTCGGCGACGCGACGTCGGCCGAGGTGCGGTTGAAGATCCACCGCCGGTAGGAGCTCGAGTAGTACAACGTGAAGGCGCCGGCCTGGTTCCCGACCTGGGTGGCGATCACCGAGTTCCGCGACGTGTCGGTCAGCCGCACCCAGCCCGACAGGGAGAACGAGCTCAGCGTGTCGACCACCGCCCCGCTCGTCGCCGCATACCCCGTGGTGCCGTTGAGCGTCAGGGCACCGCCTTGCCGGCCGTCGCCCCAGGAAGCGCCGCCACCCAGGGAGGCGTTGTGCCCTCCCGGCGCGGAGTCGACCGCCACGGTGCCGTCACCGGTCTCGTCCAGCCCCCAGTTCGCGACCGGGCCGGGAGCCGGGCCCGCGTAGAACACCGCCGTCACCACCGCGGAACGGTTGCCTCCGGCATCGACCGAGCGGACGTGCACCCAGTTCACGTATCGATCCGGCACGACCGAGACCGTCACCTCGCCACCCGGCGCCGACGGCGTCGCGGTCAGGTTCAGCGCGGTCGAGGTCCCGTTCAGGGCGTACTCGTACCTGACGACATCGGACTCGCCGTTCGCGCCGAAGGTCACCGGCAGGCTCGTCCCCATCACCGCGTCGCCGGCCCCGTTGTCCGGGAACCCCGACGACGCCGCCGTCGGCGCCTCAGGAACCGTCGCGTCCACCGCGAACTCACACCACGGACTCCAGGCGCTGACGTCGATGCCGTCCTCGGCCCGCACCCGCCACTTGCCGACCGCACCGTTGCCGAAGGCGCCCGACGGAACAGTGGTCGCCACGACCGTCGGCGTCGCACCCGCGACGGTCGGCGAGACGTACTCCCCGACAGGGGCCGAACCGTCGACCGTCCACCACTCGAAGTGCGCCTGGACCGAGTTGTCGGCGTCCTGGAGAGTCGCTCGGAGCGTCGGCGTCACCGTGGACACGACCAGCCGATCGGCGCCCGTCACGCACGAGGCCGAGCCTTCGGTGGTGAGGTTGGCCGGGCTGTCGGGAATCGTGTTGTAGTCGATGGTGATGCTCGGGTTGTTGGCGAACTTCTTCCACGAGTACGAATCGTTGTGGCTCTCCGCCCACGTCGACGCCCGGAGTCCCTGCGTGACGTTGGACCAGCCGTTGGCCGCAGCGTTGGTGACCTGGCTGGTCACGTTGAACTCCACCCCGCCGGCCGGGCAACTGGACGACGAAAAGCCCTTCGCGAAGCTCTTCTTCTCCATCTGGTACGCCCAGGTCGGCTGGTTCTTCCAGGTCGTCGCCGAGGAGATCGGGTTGGTCGCCCACACCTGCACCTCGCGCACGGTGCAGGACCACGACCAGTTCGCGGAGGTCTGCAGCGTGGCCTTGAGGATGTGCTTGTACTTCACGCCGCTGGTGTCGAACTGGAAGAACGAGCGGGTGCGCTTGTTGTCCGTGCTGTCGTAGCCCACCCGGGCGACCTTCTCCGAAGTGCCGAGGTTCGCGCCGTTGTAGAACGACGTGGTCGGGTAGTTGCTCCACACCTGGGTCCAGGCCTGCTTGATGCCGGACCACGACGGGTCGATGTAGACCGGGAACCGGGTGGTCTTGGCGGTCAGCAACGCCCGATCCGGCACCAGCGACAGCTGATCCCCGGCCACCTGGGCGCCAACTTTCGTGACCCGGCCACCGGGCTGTACGGCGGACCCGTGACCGGAGGAATCCCACATGTACGGCGCGGGTCCGCTGAACACGACCTCGCCGGCCGGATCCGTCGCGGTCAGGCCGGCCGCGGTGGCATGCACCGTCAATCCCTTGGCGGTGAGGCGATACGGCAACGATCCGAGCGCCGGGTTCGCCGCGGCCGCCGCGTTCTTGACCACCAGGATCTGCGACAGACCGGCAGTCGACGCAGTGAGGACGAGGTCGACACCGGGAAAGACCTCCTGGTACGTCGCGGTGTCGCCGGACAGCACCGGCTGGGGGAGTTTGCCCGGCCAGCCGACAGCCAGCTCGCGGCCGTCCCGGCGAAGCCGCACCAGAGGCGTATCGCCGCCCCCGGAGAATGCCAGATCGAGCGGGCCGGCGACCGGTGCTACCGTTCCGTCCGCTCTGGCTCGCAACGTCATGTTCACCGGCACCCACCCGGACGACCCGCGGACCCGGACCGGCAACGCCGACTCGTGCCGGGTGTACGAACCGTCCGGATTGGCGAACACCTGCCCTGTCTCGGTGGTCAGCGTGCCGACCTCGACCTGGCGCCCTGTCCTCGCGGCGACATCCCGCGCCTGTGCTTCGCCCAACACCGTTGAGGCTTCAGCCGGCGTCGAGGCGATGACGACCAGCAGACTTGCGAGGAGGGCGAGGACACTGCTCATCGCCACCGCCAACCAACCGGCCTTGCGCGGGCGTTGAAGAATACGAGACGGCATGACGGCCTCCACGGGGCGACGAAGGAAGAACTGAGTCCTCCGTGTCAAGGAACACGGCCCGGCACTGTCGCGTCCACGACGTCGCCCACGATCCTGCGCGTATCGACAACAGACGTGCGCGTGTCGACCGGCACCCGGTCCAGAGGTGGTTCTCAAGGCCACGTAAGGATTCGGCGCCCGGGGTTGCGCAGTGCGGCCGTTGTCACGACATTGACGTCGTGCGCATACTGATCGCCGAGGACGACGACAGCGTCGGTGAGGCGCTGGTCGACGTCCTCGGCGCGCATGGTCACCAACCGGATCGGGTCTCCAGAGGCGCCGACGTGCTGCTTCGGCACAGCTCGGCCGATGTGGTGTTGCTGGACCTCGGCCTGCCCGACGGAGACGGGCTGGACGTGCTGCGAAAGCTGCGCCAGGTCAGCGAGGTGCCGCTGGTGGTCGTCACCGCGCGCGGTGACGAGCGGTCGGTGGTGCGCGGCCTGCGGCTCGGGGCGGACGACTATCTGGTGAAGCCTGTGCGGTTGGGCGAGCTGCTGGCCCGGATCGACGTAGTGGTCACCCGTCGCGCCCGGAGCTCACTGCCGGCTGGCGTGGTCGAGGTGGGCGACGTCGTGATCGACCTGACCGCTCGACGCGTCAGGGTCGGCGAGCGGGAGATCGCGCTCACTCCGAAGGAGTTCGACCTGCTCGGGGCGCTGGCGCGCCGAGTTGGCGCCGCGGTGAGCCGCGAGGTGATCCTCGACGAGCTGTGGGGCGACGCCTTCCTGGCGAGCTCGCGGGCGCTCGACGTCCATCTTGCCCAGCTACGCGTCAAACTCGGCAGTCCAGGTCTGATCACCACCATCCGCGGGTTCGGATACCGGCTCGGCGCATGAGAACGCGAGTTCTGATCGTGCTGACGATCTTCTCCCTCGTCGCAGTGGCCGGGTTGGTGCTGCCGCTCCTCGCGACCACCTCTCAGGCTCGCACGCAGGCGCTGTTGCTCAGCCGCGTCGCAACGCTTGACCGGCTCGCTGCACTGGCCAGAGAGGTGCGGGACGCCGGCGACCTGGCCACCGTGCAAGCGGAGGCGTCCCGGATCACCGAGGTGTACGGCGAAGACCTGCTGCTGGTGGGCCCGAGCGGACACCCTCTGATGTCCACCGGCTCACTGGATCTCAATGATCCGGGTGTGCGAGAGACCCTGGCCTCCGCGTCGCGGAACCTCGCGCAGACGACCCTCGACCCGGTGCGGCCGTGGAGCGAGCGACGGCATCTGCTGGCCCGTCCCGTCGGCACTCCCCATGAGTTGGCCGGCGCAGTCGTGCTGCGCGTCGACGCCGGCCGGGCGATCTCCGGCGTCCGTCGCGACTGGGCGCTGATCGTGACCGGGGCGATCGCTGCCGAGCTGCTCCTCCTCGAGTTGGCGATTCTCCTCACCCGCTGGGTGGTCCGTCCGGTCCGCCGGCTCGAGGAAGCGGTCGTCGGCCTTGCCGAGACGCCGACGACGGGCCCGGCTGTGATGCTGTCCGGCCCGCCCGAGCTACGCCATCTGACCCGATCGTTTGCGGACATGGCGGCCACGGTCACGCGATCCCTGGAGATGCAGCGCCGGATGGTGGCCGATTCGTCGCACCAGCTGCGGAACCCGCTGGCGGCCGTCCGCCTCCGGCTCGACGCCCTGGCCTCGGAGCTCCGCGATCCGTCCAGCCCGCGGTTCGCAGGCATCCAACAGGACCTCGATCGGCTCGAAGCGCTGCTCAACGATCTGCTCAGGCTTGCCGAGGCCGAGAGCCGGCGCCCGGATGCCGTGGCCGGTCAGTCGGTGGTGTCCGAGGTGCTGCCCGGTGAAGTGGGAGCATGGCGGCTGCTCGCTGCCGAGAACGGTGTCGACCTGGCAGCCGAGCTCGCCGCTGTACCGCCTGTGGCGGTCAGCGAAACCGACCTGCGACAGATCGTCGGCGCCCTCGTCGACAATGCGATCAAGTACGCCGGCCACGGAGCGCGGGTGACCGTCCGGATCGAGAAGTCCGGCGCGGATGGCGTCCGGCTGAGTGTCGTCGACGACGGGCCAGGGCTTCCCCAGGAGCAACGCGAGTTGGCATTGCAGCGGTTCTGGCGCGCCGATCAGCACCAGTCGCCGGGAGGCAGCGGCCTCGGCCTGGCGATCGTCGACCAGTTGGTGAGCGCCGCCGGCGGGACGCTCACGATCGAGGCGGTGACGCCACACGGCCTGGCGGTTCACGTCGACCTGCGGACGGCGACATGAGCGACGAAGCAGGCACTGGGCAGCACATGCTGCGCTTGTCCCGGCGGGTTCTGCTGGCTGCCGGACTGGCGTCGCTCGTCGGTGGTTGCAGCTCTGACCACCCCATCGTGGACCGGCTGGTCGTGGCCGGCGGTGAGCGCGGCGGGTTCTACCTGGAGTTCGCACAACTCCTCGCCACCCAGCTGACGGCTGCGAAGGTCGCCCGGGCCGTCGAGGTGCGGTCGACCGAGGGCAGCCTGCGGAACCTCGAGCTCCTGCGTCTCAAACAAGCAGACTTGGCAATCTGCCTCGCCGATGCCACGGCGCAGTCTCGCGAGGTTGTCGCTCTCGGCAGGGTGTACGAGAACTATTTGCAGTGCGTGGTCCGCGCGGCCGGACCCGTCCGCAAATTGCCTGACCTGGTCGGCAAGCCGATTTCTGCCGGGCCACCAGGCGCCGGTGCCGCGCTGACCACGAACCGGCTCCTGATCGCGGCGGGCATGAACGCCGAGCGTGCCCCCGCGGTCGCCAACCTCCATCTGTCGGACGCCGCCGACGCGCTTGCCGCCGGACGGATCGACGCGATGTTCTGGTCCGGCGGGGTACCGACCCGGCGGCTGTCGGATCTTTCCGCTCAGGTGCCGATCCGCCTGCTGCCGCTCGATCGCTGGCTGTCCACGCTGCGCACGGCGTACGGCGTGGTCTACCAGCGGGCGCAGATCCCGGCCGGCACCTACAGCGGTGCCGAACAGGTCAGCACGATCGGCGTACCGAACCTGCTGATCTGCCGGCCCGAGGTGCCCCGTGCGGTCGCGTCGAAGATCGTCGACGTGCTCGTCAGGCATGCGGCAGGGCTCGTGCCGGCCGCTGCGGTCGGCGCGCACTACCTTGATCCGAACTCACTCATCGGTACCAGCCCGTTGAAGCTCCACCCGGGGGCGGCCGAGCGCTACCGCAGCCTCCACGGCTGAGATCAGCGTGGTCGGGCGGCCTTCGTGGTCGAGGCGTACGACGATGTGCTCGTCCCACCGTTCGTCGGCGTGCGGATGGTCGGAACGCCAGTGACAGCCGCGGCTGTCCTGGCGGGCGGTCGCCGCGACGACGACAGCCCGCGCCACCGTCGCGAGCGGTCCGGTGCCCATGGCGTCGAGCTCGTCCGCGGCGGCGTTCAGACCGGCTCCGTCGCGACGGATGCCGGCGTACCTGCTGAGAATCGCGCGGATCCGCTCCGGGTGCCGATCCTCGCCGAGCAGGAGTTCACGGGCGCGGCCGACGTCCTTGGCGGGGAGGTCGAGGGTCAGAGCCGTTGCGACGCGTCGTCCGAAGACGAGTCCTTCCAGCAGGCTGTTCGAGGCGAGCCGGTTGGCCCCATGGACGCCGGTCGCGGCGACCTCGCCGACCGCGTACAGGCCGGGTACGTCGGTTGCGCCGTTCCGATCGGTCCGAACGCCGCCGCACAGGAAGTGTTCGGCCGGCGCGACCGGTATCTGCTCGGTCAGCAGGTCGACGCCGATGCGTGCGCACGAGGCCAGTACGGTCGGGAACCGCCTCCGCAGGACGTCGGGCGCGACAGCCGTCGCATCCAGCCAGACATGGTCCGATCCGTCGCGGCGCATCGTCGCCTCGATCGCCCGAGCGACGACGTCTCGCGGCGCCAGGTCGGCTCGCGGATGCCGTCCGGCCATGATCCGGCGGCCGTGGACGTCGCGCAGTACGGCGCCCTCACCTCGGACAGCCTCGGTGACCAGGGGCAACTGACCGCTGGTCTCACCGGTGTGGAGCGCGGTCGGGTGGAACTGGACGAACTCCATGTCCACCAGCGACGCGCCGGCTCGCAGCGCCAAGGCGATCCCGTCACCGCGCACCGTCGCGGGATTGGTGCTGGCCAGGTACGCGTTGCCGATACCGCCGGTGGCCAGTACGACGGCGCGCGCCTCGATCTGCTGGACCTCGGTGCCCGTCTCGACGAGCACGCCGACCACGCTTCCGTACTCCGACTGGAGCAGACCGGCGGTACGCCCGGTCACCGTCTGGACGCTGCTTCGCTGCAGGGCATTGAGGAGCGCGCGATGAACCTCGGCGCCGGTGGCGTCACCGCCTGCGTGCACGATCCGGGGACGGCTGTGGCCGCCCTCCAGGGTCCTCGACAGCGAGCCGTCGCTGTTGCGGTCGAAGCGGGCCCCCTGGGCGATGAGTTCGGCAAGACGCTGCGGTCCCTCCTCGACCAGCGCACGGACGTTGCGGGGATCGCAGAATCCCGCGCCCGCGACCTCGGTGTCGTACAAGTGGTCGAGCGGATCGTCCGCGCCGTACGCGGCCGAGATGCCACCCTGCGCCCAGGGTGTGCTGCCGTCGCCGGCGCTGAGCAGGAGTACTTCGCGGGTCGCCGCGAGGCCGAGTGCGGTTGACAGGCCCGCCACGCCGGAGCCGATGACGACGACATCGGCCACGCGCTTCATCGAGCGCCCGCAGGCTTGCCGATGGCAACCATCCGCTCGACCGAGCGCCGGGCCCGCTCGACGACCTCAGGCGGTAGCTGGATCTCGTCGCGTCCCTCCCGCAGGCACCGCACCAGCAGCTCCGGGGTGATCATCTTCATGAAGCGGCACGAGGCCTTCGGGTTCACCGGCAGGAACGTCGTCCGCTGGTTGACCTTGCGCAGCTGATGGAGCATGCCGATCTCGGTCGCGACCAGAGCCGTCTTGGCGGTCAGGCCGCGAGCGGTGTCCAGCATGCCGGCGGTGGAGAGGATGTGGGTCCGCTCGGCCGGAAGATCACCGACGCCGGCGAGCCAGACGGCCGACGACGCGCAGCCGCACTCGGGGTGTACGAGGACCTCGGCCGCGGGATCGGCGGCTACCTGAGCGCGCAGGTCGGCCGCGCTGATCCCGGCGTGCACATGACACTCGCCCATCCACACCTCGATGTTGTCCCGGCCGGTCTGTCGCCGGACGTGCGCGCCGAGGAACTGATCGGGCAGGAACAGGATCGGCCGGTCCGCCGGAATCGAGTTCACCACCTCGACCGCGTTGGACGACGTACAGCAGACGTCCGCCTCGGCCTTCACCGCAGCGCTGGTGTTGACATAGGCGACAACAACGGCGTCGGGGTGCTCGGCCTTCCAGGCCCGGAGCTGGTCGGCGTCGATGGTGTCCGCCAGCGAGCAGCCCGCCTGGGCCGTCGGGATCAGCACGGTCTTGTCCGGGCTGAGGAGTTTGGCGGTTTCGGCCATGAAATGCACGCCGCAGAACACGATCGTGGACGCATCGGTACTGGCCGCGATGCGCGACAGTGCGAGTGAGTCGCCGACGTGGTCCGCCACGTCCTGGATCGCCGGTTCCTGGTAGTTGTGGGCGAGGATCACCGCATCCCGCTCCTGGGCGAGGCGCCGTACCTCTTCCTGCCAGCTGATTGCCGTGGTCACAACAGGTCCTTCTTCCGGGAGGTTTTCGATTGGTAAGCGATAACTGGGCATGACGATGCCTGGTTCATCCGTCGTTGCCGGCCACCAGCAGACTGATGTCGAGTGCGGTAGGGGAGTGGGTCAGGGCGCCGACCGAGATGGCATCGACGCCGGTGGCGGCGACATCCGCAATGGTGTCCAAGGTGATGTTGCCGGAGGCCTCGAGCCGGGTGGGAGATCCGGAGGTGTTGCGCCACTCGACGATCAGGGCCATCTGCTCGATCGTCATGTTGTCCAGCAGGATCCACTCGACCCGGCAGTCCAGCGCTTCGCGGGCCTCATCGGCAGTGGTGACCTCGACCTCGATGGCCATGCCGTTGTCCTCGGCGGCCATGCCGTCCCGGACCCGGCGAACGGCCGGGAGGACGCCGCCGGCCGCGGCGAGATGGTTCTCCTTCAGCAGCACCATGGCGGACAGGTCGAGCCGGTGGTTGGTCCCGCCGCCGCAACTCACGGCGTACTTGTCCATGGCCCGGAGGCCGGGTGCTGTCTTTCGGGTGTCGAGGAGCGCGACCGGACGCGCTCCGATCGCGGCCACGAAGGCCGACGTGAGGGTTGCGATGCCCGACATCCGCTGGGCGAAGTTCAGCGCGACCCGCTCGCCGGTGATGATCGACCGCGCCGCGCCGCTGATCCACGCCAGCGGCTGCCCCGGGACGACGGGATCACCGTCGGCAACAGCCGTCCGCACCTTCACGGTGGGATCGACTGCGGCATACACCTCCTGTACGGCGGTCAGACCGGCCACGCGACCGGCCTGCTTGGCGATCATCGTCGCCTCGGCCTCCAGCGTCTCCGGGACGCTCCACCGGGTGGTGACATCGTCTGCCGCCTGGTCCTCGGCCAATGCCGTCAGCACCGCGCTCCGGACCGTCTGCGTTTCCATCTGTTGCACCCTCCCTGATGTTTTCGCTTCACAGGCGATAACTAACTGGCACGCTACCATCGGCCTCGTGCCCACAGCCAAGAAAGGTGATCCGGTTAACTTCCGCAGTTATCCGCACGAGGTGCTCGCTGTGGTCCTGTCCGTTCGCGAGGGCAGGCTGTGCGTGCTGCTGTGGAAACGCGCACAGAGCCCGTACCGCGGCCGCTGGGCGCTTCCCGGCGGCGGAGTCGAGCCCACGGAGCGGCTCCGGGAGGCCATCACCGGGCACCTTGCGACGAAGGTCGACGTGCGCGACGTCGCGCACCTCGAACAGCTGGCCACACACAGCGCGATCGATCGTGATCCGCGGGCCCGCGTCCTGGCGACGGCGTATCTGGGCCTGGTTCCGTCCGACGTACAGCCGATGCTTCCGTCCGACACGCAGTGGCACCCCGTGGACGAGCTGCCGCGGACCGCGTTCGATCATCACTACTTCATCGAGGCCGCGGTCGCGCGGCTACGCGCGAAACTGTCGTACACGAACATCGGTTTCGCGCTGGCTCCGCTGGAGTTCACCATCGCGGAGCTCCGTGATCTGTTCGGCGCCGCACTCGGCTACGAGCTCGGCGCCACCAACCTCACCCGCGTCCTGACCCGCAGACACGTGATCGACCCCACCGACCGCCGAGCCAGCCCCGGCCAGAGCGGCGGCCGTCCGGCGACCGTCTACAAGTTCGCGGCCCGCGAACTGACCGTCACCGACCCGTTCGCAGTACTCCGCCCACCCCGCTGACACCGTGGCGTTCTCGCGGACCGTTTGAGAAAGTGCGGGCGACCGGCGTCCGCCGGCCGCCCGCCCGCATTATCTGAGCCCGAAGGCCCGGACGATGGTCTGGCTGATGCCGCCGCCGTTGCGCTGCTTAGCCGTGACCCGCAGCGACACCTGCCCGGCCTGCGGTGGCGCCTGCAGCCGCGTCTGCCAGCTGCCCTTGCTCTCCTTCAGTTGCAGCCGTTGCCACGTCGCCCCGTCGTCGTACGAGACCTCCAGCCCGACCGAGACCACCGCGTCCTGCCGGGCGCTGCTGCCCAGCACCACCGGCTTGACGGCGAGGACCGAGTTCCGCTTCGCCCGCCCTGCCGCGTCGACGTCCACGCCGTAGTCGAGCTGGGCCAGCGGCAGCGGCTGGTTCTCCGCCTCCCCGGACGTGAAGGTCCACTCGGTGTGCGTGCTCGTCGAGTACGGCGTCAGCTCGGCGTTCCCGACGGTGTCGGCCACCAACCGGTACGGCCGCTTCTCCGGCGCCAGGTCGCCCACGCCGAAGTCCGGCCGCGGGCCGTTCCCGACCAACTTCTCCTCACCCTGGTACAGCGCGAAGCTGCGCGTCATCAGCGAGTCGCCGCTGTGCGCGGACCCGCCGTCACCGAACCCGGCGATCATGCCGCCCATCGCGTTGCCGACCCGGTGCGGGAGCTCGAACTCGAGCATCCGCGGCCGCACGATCGGACCGAACCAGCGCTGGCTCTGCACGCTGCCCGGCTGGTAGCTCGTGATGTCGGTGAACGTCGCCCAGCCGTTGATCGAGGCGTACTGCTGCCACTTCGCGCCCGCCGACACCCAGTCCGTCCGGTGCCCGACCGCGGGCTTCGCCGGGAACCGCGGTACCCGGATCGACCCGTAGACGGCGTACGGGAAGGAGGCCGGAAAGTACTCGTACGCCGGGCTGTCCTCGCGGCTCTCCAGGACCTGCTGCCCGTTCGGGGGAGCGAAGTCGTTCTCGATCCGGGCGAGGCTGCCGGGGTCCGTGGCCGCGGACGGGTCGTCCGGCACCTTGCCCTGGTGGTAGTCGACCAGGTCGTACAGGTACGACGGCACCGGGTTGGCCGCGACGGTCAACTCGGTCCGGCGTGTGGTGAGCTTCTTGATCAGCGCCTCGCCGTCGTCGAGGGTGAGCGACGCCGTCGGGATCGGGCCGAGGGTCCGGCCGTCGGCTCCGCCGTACCAGTCGTTGTAGCGGCCGATCCCGTCGTTGACCACGAGCAGCATGGCCGCGCCGGCGGCGTGCGCCGCGGCGACCCGGTCCGCGGGCGGTACGTCGATGCTGTTGCGGACGACGACCGCCTTGCCGCGCGCGGCCAGACCGGCGTACTCGGCGGGCGTGCCGGTGCCGGCGAAGACGGCCGTGACGCGCGTCGTAGCAGCGCGGAACGCGGGGGAGCCGGGCTGAACGAGCAGTGAGTCGTCGAGGCTGCGGCCGTCGTAGCTGATCGTCAGCGGCGTCTGTTCGGCCCGGAACCGGGTGGTCAGCACGAAGCTGCCAGTGCGGACCTTGTTCTCCGTCGGCAGCGCCCAGAAGCTGTCGTAGTCCGGCGGCGGCATGAAGATCTCGTGCAGCGCGGCCCTGTCGTCTGGGGTCGGTTGCGCCGAGGTGAAGGACCTGAAGAGGTCGAACCGGCTCGTGGTGACGGTCGTCGGCTTGGGCGTGTCGACCTTGATCGGACGGCTGCGCGACGCGTCGAGGACCACGGTCCGGTCCGCGGTCAGGTCGACCTCGGGGGCGGTCAGGAAGGCCAGGCCGAGCGAGTGCGGGCCGTTGCTGCCGGGCACGTCCAGGGTCGAGACGATCGTGTACGAGCCGGGCGCCCAGCGGCTGGTCAGCTTGCCGTCCGCTGCCCACAGCACGGTGGATTTCCCGTCCGCGCCGGTGACCTCGACCTCACCGCTGACCGGCTTGCCGGCCTGGTCCTTCAGCTGGACGTTCAGGTTGTACTTTTTCGGCTCGACGGCCAGCCCGACGGCCGTGTGCACGGTGCCGGTCGAGGAGGTCGCGATGACCTGGGCGGAGTACTGGCCTGGAGCCAGGCCGTTCGGGTCCGCCGTGACACCGACCGCGGCGGTGCCCTTCGCCGGCACTGTCACCTGGGTCGCTGCGAGGCGGAAGATCCCGGCGCGGTCGGTGGACAGCTGCAGCGTGAGCGGCTTGTCCGTGGTGTTGCGGTAGCTGATCTGCCGCTCGACCGGCGTCAGGCCCGGCTTCGGCGACCATGGGACGAGCCCGGCGTCGACCGAGCCGCTGGCGAGGAGCTGACCGTGCAGCGAGGCCGCCGCAACGTCGACGCGCCCGGTCCCCGCCTGGTACGGCGTGTACGCGGGCGTCAGCTTGCTGGTGCTCATCAGCGCGTCCTTGAGCTGCTGCCCGCTCCAGTCCGGGTGCTGCGCGGCGAGCAGGACGGCCGCGCCGGCGACGTGCGGAGCCGCCATCGACGTACCGCTGTCCGTCCGGTAGTACCCCTCGCCTCCGTCGTTCGTGTACTGCGACCGCGCGGCCAGCACGTCGACGCCGGGTGCGGTCAGGTCGGGCTTGAGGCCGTCGTCCATCAGCCGCGGGCCGACGCTGGAGAAGTCGGCCAGCTGGTCCGAACCGTCCACCGCGCCGACGGTCAGGGCGGCGTCCGCCGTACCCGGTGAGCTGACGCTGTACGGGCTGCTCCCCGAGTTCCCCGCGGCGATCACGAACAGGGCACCGGTCTCGGCGCTCAGCTCGTTCACGGCCTGACTCAGCGGATCGTCCTGGGTGTGCCAGGCCGGCGTCCCCAGGCTCATGTTGATCACCTTGGCGTGCTCGGTCCGCGCCGCCCACTCCATCCCGGCGATGATCCCGGAGATCGGGCCGGAGCCGCTGTCGCCGAGCACCTTGCCCACGATGAGGTCGGCGTCCGGTGCGACGCCACGTTCCTTGCCGTCCGAGGCCGCGCCGGTGCCGGCGACGGTCGACGCGGTGTGCGTGCCGTGACCGTTGCGGTCGACGACGTCCTCACCGGCCACGAAGCTCTTGGTCGCCACGATCCGCGGTGCCAGGTCCGGGTGCCCCAGGTCCACACCGGAGTCCAGCACCGCGACCCGCACGCCCGTGCCGGTCACTCCCGCCGCCCACGCCGCGGGCGCGCCGATCTGTGTGGTGGTGTCCGCGAGCATCGCCCGCGCCTTGCTGTCGAGCCAGACCTTGCCGATTCCCGCCGCGAACGAGGGCGCCGAGGCGCTGCTCGCCTTCGCCCGCAGGCTGCTCTGCCCGGTCAGCGCCGACCAGAGCGCGGCCGCTTCCGCCTTCGCGGCCTTGACGGCCACGCCGTCGACCGACGGCAGGTCGAGCGTGGTGGTCGTGCCCGGCAGCGCCGAGCGGCGCGCGGACTTGGCGGCCACGCCGGGCGAGCCGGTGACGACCAGCGGGAGATCCTTGCTCCTGGCGTTGTCGTACCCCTGGGCCACCAGCTCGCTGACGTTGAACAGCTGCTTGTCGAGCTGTCCGGTTGCCAGGTACGGCATCGCGGCGCCGGGGTAGACGAACGTGTCGCCGTTCTCGACGCTGACCCGTACGGGTCCCGTCGAGCGTGGAGCGCGTTCGACGGCCTGCACCGACACAGCGCGGCCGGGACCGGGCGCGACCGTGACCTTGTCACCGGTGATGAGCGTCAGGTCGAGAGGTGTCTTCCCTGCCGCGGCCGCGACGCCGGCGGTGGGGAGCGGTGGGGGAGGTTCGGCGCCGGCCGTCGTCGGAGTGGCAAGACCGACGACCAGGAGAAACGCGGCGCCCGGCACGAGCAGCCGACGGGCGGAAGTACGCATGGTGTCCTCTCGGTGGTCTGGAGTGACGGAATCTGATCAGCACCGCGGACAGATGTAAACGAATTGCCCGTTCTCGCCACCAACGCCGGGATTTGGCAAGAATGGGCACGCAGCCAGGTCTGCTGTAACGGGCGTTCCTTCCACAGAAGCCAGCGTGCCGACGCGAAGCCGAGCCGCATTCGTCCTGCCATTGTTGACAGCATAGGTTGTGTAGCTACATGTAGGGCGGCTATTCTCGGCTGGGTGGAGCGACGGATGATCCTGCGGGCGGGCCATGTCTCGCCGCGGGGTGTGGATGTGATGCTCCTGGTTGCGGTGGCCGGGTCGGTTTCGGTGGCGGTCGCGGCGGATCAGGCCAGTTCGCGGCCGGTCGATCCGCTGCCCTATCTGTGGGCCGCGGGCCTGGGCGCGTTGATGATGCTGCGCAGGCAGACGCCGGCCCTGGTGCTGGCCATGACTGCGATCGGCTTCTTCACCTACTACGCCGCCGGCTTCCCCGCGATCGGCGTCGCAGTGCCGATCGCTGCTGCCTTGTACTCCGCCGCCGAAGCTCGCCGCACGCTTGCGGCCGTAGTGACCGGAGCCGTCGCGTTGCTGGCCTCGACCTGTTACCGGCTCGCGAGCGGACAGTCGATCGCGTTCGTGCTCGGGTACGAGTTGGTGTCGCACGCCGCCCTGATTGCGGCGGTCATCGCCTTGGGAGACGGTGTGCGGGCTCGCCGCGAGCTCGCGGAACGCGGCCGCACTGTCGCCGAACTGACAGCGCGCGAGAGCACCCTGCAGGCTGAAGCCAACGCTCGCAGACAGCGGTTGGGGCTTGCTCGTGATCTGCACGATTCCCTCGGGCACGCGCTCTCGGTCGCCGCGTTGTTTCTGGGCGCCGCGAGGGACAAGTACGGCGTTACCTCCGTCTCCGGAGAGGATCCGCTGAATCGAGCGCGAACTGCTGTGATCGAGGCGATGGCTCACCTTCGGTCGACGGTCTCGTTGCTCAGATCACCGGGAGATCAGCCGTCGGTACCCACATTGGACGACCTTCCGGCCGTTCTTCAGAGCCCGAGGCTGGCCGGCGTCGACGTCGACGTACGGATGGACCATGGACTGCGAGCCGATCCGGAGGTTCAGCATGTCGTGTATCGGCTGGTGCAGGAGGCGGTCACGAATTCGCTCAAGCACTCGGACGCCTCGTCTATTTGCGTCGACATCGGTGCCGACGGCCACGGAAACCTCACTGTCGACGTGATCGACGACGGCACGTCGTGGTCCTGGTCGGCCGCCGTTCCGCCGTACGGCAACGGCCTGGAAGGAATGCGGGAACGGGTCCACGCCGTATCCGGTGTGCTCGAGATCAGCGTCGACAACGGCTGGCGGGTCAGCGCGAGCCTTCCGGCAGGGGGTTCGGATGATTCGCGTACTGCTGGTCGATGACCAGGCGCTGGTGCGAGTAGGCCTGCGCGCACTGATCGACCGCGGCGACACCATGCGAGTTGTCGGCGAAGCCTGCGACGGCCGGCAAGCCCTGGACTTGGGGCGGCAACTCCGCCCGGACGTCTACCTCATGGACCTGAGGATGCCGGTGATGTCAGGCATCGAGGCGATTCTCGCCATCCGTGCGGACCCCGCGCTCGCGTGCACCCCAGTGCTGGTCCTGACCACGTTCGACGACCACGACGAGGTGATCGAAGCGGTGCGGGTCGGCGCGACAGGCTATCTGCTCAAGGATGTCGAGCCTGAGGACCTGCGACAGGCGATCCGCGTCGCCGCTCGAGGCGACGCGGTACTGGCGCCTGCGATCGCACATCAGTTGATGCAACGATTGGCTCGGTCGGCCGGTCCGGTGAAGCCTGACCCGAGGGTCGAAGCCTTGACCGACCGCGAACGCGAGGTCCTGACCGCGATCGGCCGCGGCTGCTCGAACGAGGAGATCGGCCGCGCGCTGTTCATCAGCCCGGAAACCGCCCGTACCTATGTTAGCCGCCTTCTGACCAAGCTTCAATCCCGCGACCGCGCTCAGCTGATCGTGCTCGCGCACCGCTGCGGGCTCGTGAACGGCTGAGCCGGCTACCCGCGATCGGCGGACCGTCGGCGAAGAGCCTGTACGAGTACGGCTACGAGGCCGCATACCAACCCGGTTCCCGCGCCGGTGAACAAACTGCTGATGCTCGCCGCCGCGCGGAGCACGATCTCCTCGGCTCCCGGTGACAGGGTTCCCTCCAGGTTGCCGCCGAGACTCGGGCCTGCGCCGTCGAACGCCTCGTTCCAGGCCATATTGTGCCCGAGCGCGAGGATGACGCCGTAGCACGTGCCGATGACGAGCAGCGTCAACAACGGCGATCGTGCGCGCGAATGCAGCGTGGCCGCGATCCAGATGGCACCAGGAACAAAGACGAGCAGACCTGCAACCGCTGTGTTCGGGATCAGGTCGAGGTCGTGCAGCACGACGCGGGGCGCCGCAAGTAAGGACAGCGCGGCGAGCTGCCACAAGGGGCGGCCCAGTTTGGCTGCCGTCCGCGGATCCGATGCGAGGTTGATCATGACCTGACCGTAGAAGTGCCGCCGCGCCGACGAATCCGCGCAGGAGCGACAGTCTCGACGCTGTATCGCGACACTTGCGTCGCCTCCTGCGGACGTCAGTCCGAGGCGAACAGCTCGCCCAGGGCGGCCAGCGACTTGTCGCGGTAGGTCTCGCGCCCGGGCTCCTGCCCGAACTGAAGATCCTCGAGCAGGGAACAGCGCGCGTAGAACCAGGCACGGCCCCGGAGATCGACGCCGGCCGGGTACCGTTCGAGGGCGGCCTCGAACCCGGTGGTGCCAAGGTCGCGCAGGATCAGACCGAGGTCGCGGGCCGGGTCACAGATGGCAGCGTCGGACCAGTCGATGATGCCGGAGACCGAACCGGTGCTCTCGGCAACGAGTACGTGCTCGATGCCGAGGTCGTTGTGGGAGAAGACCAGCGTCTGTGCGGGGTCAGGCAGTGGCGCGCGCAAGAAGTCCTCGATGCCGCGGCGCTGGCCGGGCGCCAGCCGTTCTGCGACGTCTGCGTACAGCTCCGCCGCTTCGTCACGCCAGTTGGTCAACGGTTCGTCGTCGATGTCTGCGACGACCGTCCAGAGGTCTGGATCGGACGCGTGCAGGGCGGAGAGGAACCCTCCGAGCTCTGCGCCGACAGCTGCAGCCCAGGCCGACCGGCGGTCCGGTGGAAGGTCGATGAATGGCGTACCCGGGAGCTTTCGATAGGCGATGCAGCCGTGCTCGGGCAGGACGAAGACCGGTTCCGGCGCAGGGAGCGTGCTCACCTCGCCGAGCAGATCGAGCAGCGCCGCCTCTCGCCGTACCGCACCAGGCTCCCGGGCGATCCGAACCACCAGCTCGCTGTTCACCTCGTAGGCGACGTTGTCCAGTCCCGCGCCGAGCGGCACGACACGTCGGACGTGGTAGCCGGGCAGCCCGATCGCCACCAGTTCGCGAACCTGAGAATCGGTCATGCCTGGACATGCTAATGGCGTATATGTAGCCAGGCAACCTATGATGGCGTGATGGATCTTGCCGAGCACGCGGCGTGGGTTCTCGCCGCGGCCTTCACACTCTCGTTGGCCTACGAGCTGTACAGGGCCGCAGTGAAAACCGGGACGTCACGGCACGACTCCTGGCGAGCCTTCGGGCGCACCAACCTCACGCTGTACGCCGCTGCCGCACTGACGATCGGCGCGTTGTTCGCCGACTTCCGGTGGGCGCCGTTGGCCGGATTGGTCTTCTCGGTCGCGGTGACCGCGGTGTCGATCCTGTACTACAACCCGATCATCCTGCCGGCGCGAAAACCGGCACGCATCGACTGGTTCGAAACTCTCGTGTTCACCAGCCTGGTCTTCCTGGCCGCGACCCTGCTCGCCCACAAGGTGCTCGGTCTCAGCCTTCGCACTTGAACTCGAACCCTGTTGGACCTCCACTCCAGGACGCCGCAGGCTCAACCGTCCCGGGTGGAGGCACTGTCAGGTGCCCTGCGACTGGGACGGGGAAACCTGGTTCTGTGGCATCGAAGGTGGGGTGCTGGACGCGTGGGTGACGATGCCGGCGGCGAGTTGGTACTGGGCGACGGTGTAGGTCAGGCCGACCAGGGGAGCGCGGGTCGGGAAGTCGTGCCCGGCCAGGCGGGTTCCGATCAGGGCGTCGGAGACGAGGAAGAGAGCCCCGCCGACACCTGCGCGGCGGCCGTACCAGCTGGACGTCACCGCGGTCGCCGTGAGCATCAGCGAGTAGGCGGCGACGGGTGCTCGCAGCCGACCTAGGCCGGGCCAGAGGAGCATCACGATGCCGGTGCTGAGTCCGCCGTACACGGCGACGGACTGCCACGATGAGTGGTTGCGGCCCCGCAGGAAGAGCGTGACGTAGCAGGCGTGTCCGGCGCCGTACATTGCCATGCCCGGCAGGAGCAGATTCTGGTCGAGGAGAGTGTCGCCGGCGGCGGAGGCGAGGAGCGCAGCGACCAGCAGGCGTGGGCAACCGCTCGCGCGGCACCAGGTTGCCAACGTTGGCATCAGAGCGGCCTTGGTGACGGTACGCAGTCCCTGGTGATCCAGCAGATGACCTAGTCCATGTGCGAGGGCGCAGCCCCAGTAGGCGGTTGCCCAGCGCTTGGTCCTGGAGAGTTGCCTGGTCATGTCACCCGCTGCCGAACGGACTCGATCGTGTTCTGCTGGCCTAATGATCTCTCGTCGCCCACGAGATCAGTAGGGCAGCGGTCGCCCTGACGGCGTGCGGAGGTCGAGGGTGTTGGCAATTTTCCGCATAAGGGTCGGCGGGGTGATCGGCGAGCTGGGCGTGGCCGACTGCCCAGGACGAACCGACGTGGTCGTCCGAGATCAGGCGCTCTCGCTGCCGACGGCGCGTAGGTACCCCGAGCCGGAGTCGTGGGTGTGGATGGATGTCGACAGCGTGATCTGCCGCGGCGGCAGCGAGGCGGAGGTTCCGTCGATCCTGCCGGACAGCAGGCGCATGGATTCGACGCCGAGCTCGTGGGACGGCAGGTGCGCCGACACTGTCGTGAGCGGCAGGAGGTCGAAGGGCCCGGCGTCGTCCATGCCGGCCAGCGCGATGTCGGTCGGCACATCCTTGCCAAGAGCAACGAGATCCTTGGCGGCGGCCGCGACCACGTACCCGTTGGCGCAGAGTACGGCGGTGGGTGGCTCGTCGCCCTCGAGCACCGGCTTCAGCATGGCGAGGCGCTGCTCCTGGGGCAACTGCTGGTACGGGCGCAGCGAGGTGAACTCTGGCCGCACGGTCAGCCCGCTGTCGCGGAGAGCCTGGACGTGACCGGTGAGGCGGTCGCGGACGCTGGTCACGTCGGTCTCGCTCCAGAGGGTCAGGATGCGTTCGTGACCCGCGGCGACGAGGTGCTGGGTGAGCTGGTAGCCGATGCTGAAGTTGTCCACGATGACGGCGTCCGTGGGCAGCTCAGGCCGGTAACGGTCGACGAGGACCATCGGGATCTCGTGCCGCTTTACCTCGGTGAGCAGATCGGTGTTGTGGTGCCCTTCGACCGGGTAGAGCACGATGCCGGCGACACCTGAATCGAGCGCCTCGCGCAGGGCCTGCGCCTCGCGCTGCGGCGACGCCGCGACGTCCTGACGAGCGGTGTCGGACAGGTACATCCGGTACCCCAGCTCCGCGCAGACGGACTCGACGCCGCTGACCACGTTCGACACGTGGGCCGCGTTGAGCCCGTGGACGATGCAGGCGATCGAGTTCCCAGAAGTGGAGCGGATCTGCCGCGCCGCCGGCTCGGCGACGAACGTGCCTCGGCCCTGCCTGCGGATGAGGAGACCTTCGGCCACGAGGTCGTTGAGCGCCTTCACCGCGGTCGTCGTGCTGACGCCGTACCGCTCGCACAGCTCGCGCTGGGTGACGAACGGGCTGCCGGGCTCGTACTCGCCGCGGCCGATCGCGGCCCGCAGTTCGGCCTTGATCCGTTCGTACAGGGGCGCGCCGCCCTCACCGGCCATCGGGACACCTCATGTCGTACTCCTCGGGCAGTTGACGTGACAAACCCTAACGTGTCGCAGGTTCTCCGCGTCGGCGGGACCGATCGACGCGCTATTGACACGTTAACATGATGTTAATACGGTCGTCTCGCTTGTTCCCCTGTCGTCAGGCGCAACGAAGGAGTAGGAGATGAAGCGATCCCCGAGAGGTGTCGCGGCCGTTCTGGTTGCCGGCGCCGCGATCGGCATGCTCGCCGCGTGCTCGTCGAGCTCGAATGAGTCCTCCGCGGGCAGTGCTGCCGGCGGTCCGGTGACGATCACGGTCGGCGAGAAGCCGCCGGCCGATCAAGCTGAGCTCCTCAAGGCGTTCGACGCCAAGGTCGCGCAGTTCGAGAAGGCCAACCCGGACATCAAGCTCAAGACCGTCGAGACCACCTGGGCGCCCGACACCTACCAGGCGATGCTGGCCGGTGGCACCATGCCGACGACCTTGCGCGTGCCGCTGACCGAGATCCAGAGCCTGGCCGCGCGGCAGCAGATCATGGACATCACCGACCTGATGCACTCCGATCCGGTGGTGTCCCGGATCAACCCGGTGACGCTGAAGGGCGTCACGCGGGACGACAAGATCTACGGCGTACCGGTGGGCTCGTACACCGTCGGCCTGATCTACAACCGGGCGCTGTACACCAAGGCGGGCCTCGACCCGGACAAGCCGCCGACGACGTGGGACGAGGTGCGGGCGAACGCGAAGGCGATCGCGGCGGCCACCGGCAAGGCGGGCTGGGTGGTGCCGACGACGAAGAACTTCGGTGGCTGGATGCTGACCGCCATGTCGTACTCGATGGGCGGTCAGATCGAGGACGCCGACGGCACGAAGTCTCACGTGGACTCCGAGCCGGTGAAGCAGGCCCTCGACTTCGTCCGCAGCGTCCGGTGGGACGACAACACCTTCGGCGCGAACTTCCTGCTCACCGCGGACGACGTGCAGCGGCTGGTGGCAGCCGGGAGCGCCGGTCAGGCGATCCTGGCCGGTGACCGGTACAACTCGCTGGTCGTCAACTGGAAGATGAAGCCGCAGGACATCGGCATCGGCCCGCTGCCGCAGGACTCCGACGGCATCGGCACTCTTGCCGGCGGCAACATCTCGGTGGTGCGCCCGGACGCGAAGCCGGCGGAGGCCGCCGCCGCGGTGAAATGGATCCGGTTCATGTACCTGGACAGCCAGATCGACCAGCAGGCGGCGATCGCGGACGCAAAGGCCCGCAAGGCCCAGGGCTTCCCGGTCGGCTACCCCGGCGTGCCGCTGTTCGACGCGGCGACGACCGAGAAGTACCTGGAGTACGTCAAGCCGTACGTCGACGTGCCGCGCCAGCACTTCACGACATACCTGGGCAGCATCAACACGCTCCCGCTCGTCCCGGAACCGAAGAACCAGGCGCAGCAGATCTACTCGCTGCTGGACTCGACCGTGCAGGCGGCCCTGACGAAGAAGGACGCGGACGTCGGCAAGCTGCTCTCGGACGCCAACACCCAGGCCCAGAACCTGATCGCCGCGCGCTGATGACCGCTCCGCATCTCGTCGACTCCCCGCCGTCCACGCTCGGCGTGGACGGGCCGGGGAGCCCACCGGCGGGCCGCGAACCACGGCGCCGTTTCGCCACGTGGATACGTCGCGGAGGCCTGAGCACGCTGCTCTTCGCCGCCCCGACGATCGTGATCTTCGGGTACTTCTCCTGGGGACCGATCGTCCGCGGGCTGCTGCTGGCGTTCCAGAAGACCAATCTGGTCACCCCCGCGCTGTGGGTCGGGCTCGACAATTTCCACCGGGTGCTGCAGGACCCGCTGCTCGTCACGGCGGCCCGCAACAGCTTGTGGTTCGCGATCCTGTCCGCGGTGATCGGGTTCCCGCTGCCGATCCTGCTGGCGCTTCACATCGCCGAGCTACGGCGTACCCGCGGTTTGGCCACTGTCCTGGCCTATCTGCCCGCGGTGATACCGCCTGTTGTCTCGGTTCTGCTGTGGAAGCAGCTGTTCCAGCCGGACGGCAACGGCCTGTTCAACACGGTCCTCGGCTGGTTCGGGTTCGGTCCGGAGCCGTGGCTGCAGAGCGCGTCGAGTGCGATGCCGAGCATCGTGCTCCAGGCGACCTGGGCCGGGTTCGGCTCGTCCGCGGTCATCTATGTCGCCGCGCTGATGTCGGTGAACCCCGATCTGTACGACGCCGCCGAGCTGGACGGTGCGAGTATCGCGCGCCGGACCTGGCACATCACGTTGCCGCAGATCCGGGGCGTGATGGTGCTGATGCTGCTGCTCCAGCTGATCGGGACGCTGCAGGTGTTCACCGAGCCGTTCCTGATGACCGGCGGCGGTCCGGACAACAGCACGGTGACGCTGCTGATGCTGATCTACCGATACGCCTTCGTGAACGGCGATTTCGGCGGGGCGAGCGCCTTGAGCGTGCTGCTGGCACTGTCGCTGGCCGTCATCTCGCTCCTCTACTTCCGACTCACCCGGCGATGGGAAGCAACATGAGCGACAACGAGTCGCGCACGGGGATCTCCGGTCTCGAGCGCCGGTCGTTGCGGGTCCGGTTCCCGCTCGGCGTTCTGAGTGTCGTCGCGATGATCGCGCTGGTCCTGGCCGGGGCCGGGCCGGTGTTCATCCTCGCGAAGTGGGCCGTGTCGACGACGCAGGACATCATCGCCGACCCGTTCGGGTGGTGGACGCACGGTGTCCAGTGGCGCAACGTGTCGAACGCCTGGAGTGCCGTCGGGATCGGCCGGTACTTGGTGCACACGCTCTGGGTCGTGCTCGGGTCGGTCGTCGCGGGGCTGTTCGTCTCGCTGACCGGCGCGTACACGATCGCGATCCTGCGGCCCCGGTACGCGAAGGTGCTGAACGCCGCCGTACTGGCGACCTTGTTCGTGCCCGGCGTGATCTCGCTGATCCCGCTGTACCTGACGATCCTGGATGTTCCGCTGGTGGGCGCGAACCTGCTGAACAACTACCTCGCGGCCTGGCTGCCGTTCGGCGCGCACGCGTTCTACATGCTCATCGTGATCCGGTTCTTCCAGACGTTGCCGACCGAGGTTTTCGAGGCGGCGAAGGTCGACGGCGCCGGCCCGGTCCGCACCTTCGTCAGCATCGTGCTGCCGATGTCGCGACCGGTGATCGCGGTCGTGTCGTTGTTCATGGTGGTGGCGTCCTGGAAGGACTTCCTGTGGCCGCTGCTGGTCCTGCAGGCCGAGCCGGTCCGGCCGTTGTCGGTGGCGCTCGCGCAGTTGGCGGACAAGACCGAGGCGAGCGTGCTGATGGCGTCGATGTTCATCGCGGTGATCGTGCCGGTGGCGCTGTTCCTCGTCTTCCAGCGCCACTTCCTGCGCAGCGCCGGTCAGGCAGGTGCGATCAAGGGATGATCATCGACGATCCGACTCACGTAACGGTCACGGACCTCAGTGGTCGCCCCGTGCGGATGCTGTCTCCTTCGAGGTCGACCTGGACCGGCCACGGCACGCTCGTCGAGTTCGACCGCGACGACGACGGTGCGCTGCGCGTGTTCGTGACGAGCGACGGCGACGCACCCGGGTGGATTGCGGTCGGGTGGAGACATCCGCTTGACGACGTCAGGGTGTTCGGCGATGCCTGGGAACGTTCGTACGGCGAACTGGCGTGGCAACCGGTCTGCGCGAACCGGGTGCTTCCCTGGTACTGGCTGGCCCACGACGCTGGCACGGGCCGTACTCGCGGCGCCGGCGTGCGCGTCGGCGCGGCCGCGATGTGTTCGTGGATCGTCGATTCGGCCGGCGTGACGTGCTGGCTGGATCTTCGCAACGGAGGCGGCGCGACGCGGCTCGGCGGCCGGCGGTTGCATGCAGCAACGATCGTCGAGGTCGACAGCGTGCAGCCGCCGTTCGCCACCGCCGGAGCGCTCGTGCGGGAGCTCGGCGGGAAGTCCCGCGCACATCCTCCAGTTGTCGGCGCCAACAACTGGTACTACGCCTATGGCCAGGACTTCGACGCACAGGCCGTACTGCGGGATGCCGAGACCATCTCGAACCTGGCCGGCGACCACCCTGTCCGGCCGTTCGCCGTGGTCGACGCCGGCTGGAGCCCAGGCGGTACAGAACCCGGAGGCCCCTGGGAAGGAATCCCGGGAACATTCGACGACATGCCCGGTCTGGCGGAGAAGATCCGGGCGACCGGAGCGCGACCGGGCATCTGGTTCCGCCCGCTCCTGTCGCGCGTCGAGGTCCCGGAGACTCGTGCGCGGCGTCGCGGCGGCTGGGTCCTGGACCCTTCGTTGCCCGAGACACTGGCGCGCGTCGAGGCGGATGCCTGGCGGCTGCGCGGCTGGGGATTCGACCTGATCAAGCACGACTTCTCTACCTTCGACATGTTCGATCGGTGGGGCCGGGACATGGGCGTGGAGATCACCGATCCCGGGTGGTCGTTCGCCCGGCGGGACAGAACGAACGCCGAGATCCTGCTCGACGTGTACCGAGCGATCAGGCGCGGCGCCGGCGACGCTGTCCTGATCGGCTGCAACACGGTCGGGCACCTCGCCGCTGGGCTCGTCGACGTACAACGGATCGGTGACGACACGTCCGGCCGGGCCTGGGAACGCACCCGGCGGATGGGTATCAACGCGCTGGCCTTCCGGCTCCCGCAACATCACGAGTTCTTTGTCGTGGATGCGGACTGTGTCGCTGTCACGCCGGCGACCCCCTGGCACGAGACGCGAGCGCTTGCCGAACTCATCGCCGCCTCGGGAACCGCGCTCTTCCTCTCGCTCGACCCGCTGGTGCTGGACGGCCGGGTCGAACAGGCACTCCGTCCCATCCTGACCACTGCCCTCGACGGTGGCGCCGGCGGGGGAGTCGAGCCCCTCGACTGGCTGACCAATGTCACCCCGACCCGGTGGCGGATCGGTGACGAACACTTCCACGTCGACTGGTTCAGGGACCGGTCGGGCATGCCCTTCGCAGACAGCATGTACCCCTAGAGGAGAAGATCGTGAGCAGGTACGCGGTAGTCGGCACCGGCGCCCGAGCCGAGATGTACGTCGACGCGCTCGTCGGCCCATACGCCGGCACGACGGCCCTGGTCGCCTGGGTGGAACCCAACCCGGCGCGGGTCCGGTTCTACGACGAGAAGATCAGTGGCGTCCCGCACTATTCGCCCGACGAGCTCGAGCACGCGATCAAGGACTGTTCTGTGGACAGGGTGATCGTCGCGACACCGGACCACACACACGCCGACATCGTGCAGCGAGCGCTCCGGGCGGGCGCCGACGTGATCGTGGAGAAGCCGCTGACGACGAGCGTCGACGGCGCGCGCACGATCGTCGACGCCATCGAGGAGACCAGGCGATCGCTCGTCCTCACCTTCAACTACCGGTATTCACAGCGGAACTCGGCGCTGAAGGAGGTGCTGCGGTCCGGGCGGATCGGGGCAGTGACGAGCGTCCACTTCGAATGGGCGCTCGACACGATGCACGGTGCCGACTACTTCCGCCGCTGGCACCGGGTGAAGACGAACAGCGGCGGACTGCTCGTGCACAAGTCGTCCCACCACTTCGACCTGGTCAACTGGTGGCTCGAGGACAGCCCGGCGTGGGTCAGTGCCCGCGGCAGGTTGGCCTTCTACGGCGAGCGGAACGCGGCCGGCCGCGGCTGGCCGTCGAGGCCTCCCCGAGGCACGGTGGATCCGCCGAGCGACGATCCGTTCGCGCTCGACCTCCGCGGTGACGAGCGGCTGCGCCGCCTCTACCTCGAGGCGGAGCAGTACGACGGCTATCAGCGGGACCGGGATCCGTTCGGCCCGGGGATCACCATCGAGGACAACCTGGCTGTCCTCGTCGAGTACGACGGCGGCGCGATGCTGACGTACTCGCTCAACGCCCACAGTCCCTGGGAGGGCTATCGCGTCACGGTCAACGGGACCGAGGGCCGGGCGGAGCTCGAGGTCGTCGAGAGGTCCGCTGTACTGCGCGACGGTGACGGCCGTTTGATCCTCGACGCGTCGTCCGTCGCCGACGACACGGCCGACCATGATCTCCGCCCACGCGGTCAGCGGCTGTTTGTGCAGCGGCACTGGCAGGCCGCCGAGCTGGTCGAGCTGCCGGAGGACACCGGGGGACACGGCGGTGGCGACGAACTGCTGCTGCACGACGTGTTCGCGACGCCCGCGGACGATCCGCTGCGACGCCGGGCGGACTATCGGGACGGGCTGCGCTCGATCGCCGTGGGCCTGGCCGCGAACGCATCGATCGCGTCCGGCCGGTCCGTGCGGGTGGCCGAACTCGGATTGCCGGGGTGGTCGTGATGGCGATGTTCGATCTGCCGCTCGCCGAGCTGCGCGACTACCGGCCCGACGTCACGGTCCCCGATGACTTCGAAGACTTCTGGCGCCGCACCATCGAGAAGACCCGGACCGACGACCTCGCGGCCACGTTCACCGAGGTGGACAACAAGCTCGCGGTCATCGACACGTACGACGTCAGCTACGCCGGCTTCGGCGGCGCCGAAGTCAAGGCATGGCTGCACGTCCCGGCGGGGGCCGACGGTCCCTTGCCGACCGTCGTTCAGTACCACGGTTACGGCACCGGCCGCGGCCTCGCGCACACAACGACACTGTGGGCGCAGGCCGGCTACGCGAGCTTCGTGATGGACACCCGCGGTCAGGGCTACCACCACAGCGCTCCCGGGCACACGCCGGACGACAGCCCGCACGCCGGCCACAACCACGTGCCGGGCTTCATGACCGCCGGCGTCACCGATCCGGAGACCTACTACTACCGACGTGTCTACGTCGACGCCGTACGAGCCCTGGAGGCTGCGCGGACATCGCCGTCGGTCGACCAGGGCAGGATCGTCGTCACGGGTGGCAGCCAGGGCGGTGGCATCGCGATCGCCGCGGCCGGTCTCGCGACGCCGGCCGGTATCGAGCTCGCCGGCTGCGCTCCCGACGTACCGTTCCTGTGTCACTTCCAGCGCGCGCCGCAGCTCACCGACAAGGATCCGTACCACGAGATCACCCGCTATCTCAGGGGTTTCCGTGATCAGGTCGAGGCGGCGTACCGGACGCTGAGCTACTTCGACGGCGTCAACCTGGGCCGGCTCGCCACCGCACCGGCGCTGTTCTCGGTCGCGTTGATGGATCAGGTCTGCCCGCCGTCGACAGTGTTCGCGGCGTACAACCACTACGGCGGCGGCCAGAAGGACATCGAGGTCTACCAGTACAACGACCACGAGGGCGGGCAGGCTTATCAGCAGCTCGTCCAGCTCGACTGGCTGGCCGGGGTGTTCGGGTCATGACGAAGCTCGTCATCGAGACCGACCTGTTCAGCGATGTGGACGATGTCGGCGCGCTGGCGGTCGCTCATCACTACGCCGATCGGGGTCTGGCCGAGATCCTGTCGATCGGGATCAACACACCGAGCAGGTACGGGCACCAGGCCGCACAGGTCGTGAACGCGTGGTACGGCCGCGAGATACCGGTCGGCGTCCTCGAACCGCTCGACGACTCGGTCTTCGAGAAGGACTACGCGAAGTATCTGGCTGACCGCTACGGAACCAGGAAGACCGCGCCCGAAGCCGCTGTCACCACGCATCGTCGCGTGCTGGCGGCAGCCCCGGACAAGGCGGTCACCGTCGTGTCGCTCGGCTTCTTCTGCAACCTGGAGGGTCTGCTCGACTCCGGCCCGGACGGGATTTCACCGTTAACCGGCCGGCAACTGATCGAGTCCAAGGTCGACCGGTTGGTCGCGATGGCCGGGACTTTCCCCGCGGGGCGGCAGTTCAACATCGCGGAGAAGCCACACAGCGCTCGTGCCGTGATCGAAGGGTGGCCGACGCCGATCGAGTTCCTGGGGTGGGAGGTCGGTGCCCGCGTCCTGACGGGCACGTCGATCTCTACACGGGACGACGACGTGATCGGCGAGGCCTACAGCCGATACTGCGGACCGGGCGGCGGCAGGGAGAGCTGGGATCTGCTCACCGTGCACCTGGCGCTGGAGGGCGTGGGCCGGTATTACGAACTGAGCGAACCAGGCCGGTTGCTCGTCGACCCGACTGGCCAGTCGACTTTCGTACCCGACCCAGCGGGCCTCCACCGTCACGTCGCCCTGGCCGTGGCACCGCCACAACTGGAAGCCGAACTCGACCGCATCCTCGAAGCTACGCCTGCCGCCTGGGATCTCGGGTGAGATCAGGGTGTGTCGTCGGCGAACGAGGCAGCCGGCCTGACGCCGTCTGGTTGGGTGCTCCAGCCAGGGATCAGGGTGCAGGCCAGATGCTGGACGCCCGGCTCCCGCTCGGCCCCCGACTCCACCAAGTACCGCGCGGCGGTGCCGCCGAGGCGGTACAGCTCCGGATCGACGGTGGTGATCAGGGGTGCGGACTCGACCAGCCGATTGAGGTTGTCGTAACCGACGATCGCGATGTCCTCCGGCACGCGCACGCCTTCGCTGCGGAAGACCCGCTGGGCGCCGACCGCAAGCTGGTCGTTTCCGCAGAAGACCGCATCGACGTCCCCGCGGCGCCGCAGGATCTCGCGCGCTGCCGTCATACCCCAGGCCTGGCTCCAGTCACCGACCAGCGGGGAGGTCAGGGCGAGCGAGAGCCCCGCATCGGCCAGACCCGCCACCAGTCCGGCGGACCGGCTGGCTGCCGAGGTGTCGTTGCCGGACGTGATGTGGGCGATCTTGCGCCTGCCCAGGCCGATCAGATGCTCGGCGACCATGCGTCCGGCTCCGAAGCCGTCCGGCATGAAGGAAGTGTCCCGTGCGCTCTCGCTCTCGCAGAAGGCGTAGACGACGGGGACGTCCACCTCACCGGTGATGGACGGCACCGGGTGCTTGGTGCCGTCGCCGACCACGAGAATTCCGTCGACCATCCGCGCCCGCAGCTTCGCGACCACGTCCGTACGCCGTTCGGGGCCCTCGCTGGCGTCGTACACGAGCACGGCGAGGTCGAGGTTGCCGAGCGTGCTGGTCACGCCCATGACGACGGGCATCGTGAACAGGTCGCTCGAGTGCTCGACGACGACGCCGATGACCAGGCTGCGGCCTTGTGCGAACGACTGCGCGAGCGTGTTCGGGCGGAACTTCAGCGTTGCCGCCGCGTCGACCACGCGCTGCCGCGTGGCCGGTGTCATCCGGCCGCCACCGCGGAGTGCCTTCGAGGCGATGGACAGTGACACACCGGCCAGCTGAGCGACATCGCTCAGCGTCACGGCTTTCCGGGTCCCCGTCATACGTCCGATCCTTCCACGGCCATGCTGTCTGCGTCCTCAGGTCCGGGTAAGACCGGCCAGCCACCGCTCGCACAAGGTGGTCCAGACGCCCACGACCGGGTCGTCGGTGGCCAGCCCGAGGCCGTGGATTCCGTGTGGGAAGACGTGCAGTTCCATCGGCACTCCGGCAGCGGTCAGCGCTTCGGCGTACCGCATCGCGTGCCGCGGGTTGACCGATGCGTCGTCGGCCGTCGTCCAGAGGAAGGTCGGCGGAACCGCGGCGTCCACGTACCGGTCGACCGACACCCGACGGCGATCCTCGTCGGTCGGGTTGTCTCCGAGCACGTTCGCCGTCGAGCCGGGATGCGCCTCGACCTCGAAGCTGATCAGGGGATAGGCGAGGATGCAGAAGTCCGGCCTGGTCCGTGCCGGCGCGACGTCAGGGCAGGTCGCGGTCGACAGGGCGGCCGCGAGGTGGCCGCCTGCCGAGGAGCCGATCACGCCGACCGGCGTGTGCTCGCCGGCTCGCTCGCGCATCCAGGCCAGCGTCTCGCGAGCCTCCTCGAGTGCCTTCGGCCAGGCGTTCGGCCCGACGGCGTACCGCAGTACGACGGCATCGAACCCGAGCTTCGACAGCCAGTCGGCGTAGGCCTCGGCCTCGTGGGCGGCATGCTTCTGGTAGCCGCCGCCCGGCAGGACCAGGACGGACGCCCGCGGCTGGATGCCGCGGGCGGACGAGTCGTTGTTGATATCAGGACCTTTCCATGGGTTGAACAGGAAGATACTGCGCCGGGTTCTTCGTCTGGCCGATGCCCGAGCCCCATTCCAGGTGGCCCTTGCGGGCCCCGCCGTCGGCATCGTTGACGAGGAACGAGAACGAGAAGTTCCGGGCGTTCGGATCGACGCCCAGGTCGCTCCACGGCAGGGTCACCGAGTAGTTGGTGACTCCGTCTGCTTCGTCCCGGGTGATCTGGGCGCTGCCGCCCGGCACTGGGCCGGCGGTACCCGAGAAGCGGTACAGGGCGGGGCCTGTCGCGAGGAGGACGGCGCCGAACTCGGTCCTGGCGGCCGACTGGCCTGGCAGGCCGGGGGAGAAGGCCATCTGGACCGAGTCTCCGCGCCACAGATTCGCCGCGGAATCACCGGCGGTCTGCTGGTTGTCCGTGATGCCGGCGTGCAGTGTGACGCCTTGCTTGTCGTACGACAGCCAGGCGTTGCCGCCGAGGTCGGTAGGCCCGGAGACGGAGCCGCCGTTGGTGACCCAGTTCCCGTTGCTGGTCAGGTCGATCTTCGGTACCTCGCGGTCGCTGGTGCGGTAAACCGGCGCGAACGCCGTCGTGCCCGAGATCTTCCGGATGGTGCCGCCGTCCACGGTGGCCGTGACCTGGTACGCCAAGGGCTTCCACAGCGGGAACCTGCCTGAGTTCAGATTGACCGTCAGGGCGCCGCCGGGCGCCACGTCCCTGCCGACGGTCTTGGTTCCCGAGGTCCCGCCGATCGTCCAGTCCAGCGTGTCGACATGGACGGGCCGGCGGCCGGCGAGGTTGGCGACCTGTAGCCGAGGCGTGGTTGACCCGTCGGAGCCGGTAACTGGTGTCAGCGTGAGGGCGGGGTTGTCGATCACGCTCGTCGAGCCCCGTAGTACGGCGACCAGTTGACCGTCACGAGTGGCCGTGACGGTGACCGGCTTGGTCCCCAGAGTGGTGAACGCGGGCAGTGTCACCTCGCCTGTCGTCGCCTGACCGGCCGGCACGGACAGGCTGGTCGAGGTACCGGCATCGGTCGTCAGGGTGACGTCGCCCGCCCAGCCGGTGGCGCTGGCGGCATCGAGGTTGACACTCGCCGGTACGTCGTCGCCCGCTGCCGCATACGTCGGCACGCTCAGGGTCGCGCCGGGCGAGGTAACCACCGAGATACCGGTGATCGTCGTTCCCTCGAGGTACACCGGATCGCCGTCCAGATCCAACTGGACAGGTGTCGTCGAACCATCGGCCTGATGAGCTGCTCCGAACGTGTCGACATAGGTGAACGGGCCCGTGGACGTCACCGCCACACTCGTCGGTGTGGTGGCCCACACGACCCGAGTCCTGGCGCCGCTCGCGGAGTAGATGTAGGAGCGGACCGCGCCACCAACGGTCTCGCGGTTGGAGTACTGCAATCCCGAGATCTCGCGGTTGAGTGTCGCGTAGGCGACGTACGCCGGCTTCGGGGCGAACGCGGGAACACCCGACACGGGCTGACGCAGGATTCCGTAGTTCGCGAGCGTGTCCGTGGGCGGTGCGGTGGCGACCATGTCGTACACGAACGACTTGGCGACACCCGCGGCGTTGAGGAGTACGAAACCGCGCGAGATGTAGTCGGCCTGCTGGCGCTCGGTGTTGCCGCCGGACGGGGTCGGCCAGCCGTGCTCGGTCCACCACAGCGGCTTGGTGGCGCCGCCCGGGTACTGGCTCATCAACGAGCGGAGCGCGGCGATCTCGGCCTCGGTCTGTCCTTCCGGAGCCGACGGCCAGTCGTAGGTGTGGAGGCTGAGCGCGTCGATGTAGTTGAGTCCGCCGAGGTCGAAGAAGCGGGTGAGCCAGGCGGTGTCGATCTCGGCCAGTACCGGACCGACGACCTTGGCGCCGGGCGCCGCCGCGTGGATCGCGTCGGAGGTGGGCTCGAGCAGTTGCAGGTAGCAGTCCGCCGTACGTCCGCAGGCGCCGTCGTTGAAGCTGAGGTTGTACTCGTTGTAGACCTCGTAGTCCGCGGCAGCACCGTAGTGCGCGGCCGCCGCGCCGGCGAAGGCTGCAAAGGCAGCGATGCCCTCAGGAGTACTGGGCGTCTTGTTGTTGTCGTACAACGGGTTCCGGTAGTCGAGGATGATCAGCGGGCGGACGCCGATCGCAAGCAGCTTCGCGACCTGGGTCTCGTACACGGCCGGGAACGTGTACACGCCGGCGGTCTTCTCGATGTTGGTCCAGTTGAGGTCGAACCGGAGGTTCTGCACGCCCATCGGGCCGACAGCATCGCCGAGCTGTGTCGCGTTCGTCTGCCCGATGTGATGACCGATCGCGAAGGGGTGATCCGCCAGCCGGGGCCGTGCCTGCCCGGTGCGGAGGACGGCCAGCGACGTCGTCCGGATCACCGGCCCGTCCGGACCGGTCCCCGACAAGGCGAGGTCGTAGTACCCCGGTTGCAGACTGGTCAGGCTCAGGGTTCCGGTACCGCCGGTCAGGCTCTGTGTGCCCTGGCCTGCGAGCTGACCGTCCTGCGTGGTCGCCGACCAGTCGACGCTGGTGAGGTTCGAAGACAGCGCCACCTGCACATTGCCTTGGGTGAAGACCAGACTTGAGTTCGAGACGCCGATGGAGGTCGTCGTCGCCGAGCCCGTCTCGAAGCCCGCGTTGGTGAGCAGATTGGTCGAGGAGCCTGCCGCGGTCATCGACACGTCATCCAGCCAGACGGTGCCGACGTCCTGCGAGATCACCCGGAACGTGTACGACGTCTGACCGGCCGGGATCGCGTACTGCCAGGTCAGCTTCTGCCAGTCGTAGGTGCCGCCAGGGAAGATCTGCCGCTGGGTCCACGCGTTGTCGAGTGGGACGAACGCGCCCGCGGCCGCCGACAAGTTGGAGGCCTTCACCCAGGCACTGAAGGTGTACACCGTCGATGGTTGGACGGTGACCGACTGGTTGATCTGGCCGTACACGTTAGGGGCCTTCGGAGTGGCGTTGTCGATCCGCAGCGAGGCCAGCCCGTCGTACACGCCGGTGCCGAGTGCGGCGCTGAAGGTCAGGTCGGGAGAGCCGGACAGCGACTGGTTCCAGCCGTCGAAGCTCGCTGCCTCTTCTGCCGCGCCTGCGGAACCGGCCCCCACCAGGAGAGCCGCCACCACGCCGGCAGCGGCGAGTACGCCGCCGATCATCCGCCGGCGACGCGCCGGAGCGCCACGTCGTGCTATGTCGATCGTCATCGAACCTCCATCGAGCGGGATGAAGCACTGAAAAAGCGCTTTCTCAACTGTGTCGCTGAAGCTAACAGCGGCAGGCTGTTAAGGGAAGAGAAAGCGCTGTTTCAGAATTCCGATCGACGTGTAAGGCAGCTGACGAGGTCGACCGGCTCGGAGGCCAGGTGGACCTGCGGCAACGGGCCCACACGAGCAGGCCGAACTGGAGCGGGACGGAGGACACTGGCGAACCCGCCGGGCTCGTGGCGGCGGCAAGCCGGGCGCGGAGGTGTGGGTCCGGCCCGGCTGTGCCGGTGGGGGCGGTCGATCTACTGCTGGATTTCCGTGATTCGGCTGAGGCTGATGGAGTCAGCAGCCCAGCCAGAGCACAGGATGCGTCTGCTGGCCGTCGATGAGCCAGCCAGCGGCTACGCCGTGGTCGCTGAGTGTGACCGCCGCTCCGCTTTCGCCTCCGGCGACGCCTGGCAGCGGGACGATTCGTCCGCCGCGGTGGGCGATGGCGGCGGGCAGACCGGACCCGGACACCGCCAGGTCGCCGTGCCGGTTGACCGCCGCCGCGCGACCGACGACGCCGGGCACGTTGGCCGGTCGTGCGTGGATCTGCCAGGCGGCCGGCATCTCGCCGGCAGGGCTGATCAGCCCGCCGGCGATCCATCCGCGGCGGATCTTCCAGGTGTACAGGTATGGCTCGCCGCTTGGACCGCGAAGTACCCGGGCCGGACCCCCGCGTGGCCAGATGTAGCCGACCGTCGTCGGGGAGTGCGAGCCTCCGACCACGGTCCCGTCGTCGTCGATGTCCACCGCGTACAGGTCTCTGGTGCTTGCGCCGGGCGGCGAGGCGAGTTCGTGCGGCGTGTCCGGTTGCCCAGCCGGCCAGACCACCACGTGCGCCTCGAAGGTGGTGGGATCCTGGGAGACTCCCAGGATGTCACCGCGGGCGTTGACCGCCACTGCGTCGGTCCGGTGGCCGAGGCGCAGGCCCGCCAGGGTGGTGAACCGCCCGTCCTGGTACCGCCAAGCCCTCGACTGTCCATCGCCCCACTCGGATCCGACCAGCGTTCCCGACGTGTTCACGTCTTTGATCAGCACGTGCTCGTACGGGGTCTTCAACTCGTGCAGCCGCCGGTCGATCCACAGCAGTGGGGTCGACTCCTCCGGCGTGACCCAGCGCGCGCCGATCAGGTACCGGCCTGATGGATCGCCGCCGGTCACCACACTCTCACCGGGCAGGGTCGGCTGCGGCAGACGCTGGACCCGGCATGCGCCCGCGCCGACCGCGCCCGCGGCGGTCCCGGCGAAGCTCGGCACAGCGACCGCGCCTGCCGGGAGGGCGGCGACGGCCAGGACGGCGAGGGCGGTTCGGATCGGTTTACGGATGGTGCTCATGACGTCCCCCTTTCGGACACCCGCTTGGACGCGTTCCGGGAGATGGCAGTTTGGTTCGCCGTTGATGAAGTGCCTCAACGGGCACGCGGGGCAACCGGAATAGGTGTTGCCCGGTCGCACTTGCCCCCGTGCGCAACTTCGCTGCCGGGTGCAGCATCGAGTTGATGACGGCTGTTTCGGCCAGGTCGGAACCTGTGCTGACGTTGGCCGGCACACCAAGGAGTCGACGTGAATGATCCGTACGGTGAGGCACAACCTGGATCGGCGCCGGTTTCCGCCCGGCGGATGGACACACGGACGCAGGTGATCAGCTGGCTGTGGGCGGTCTCGCCTCTGGTCACCTTCGGTCTTGCCACACCTGTGACGTTCCTGTGGGCCGCGCAGCGGGCGCGGTCTCGGCATCTCGTCATCGCCGCAGTCCTGTACACCGCGTCGGTCGTCCTGTTCTTTGTCCTGCCGGACGACATCGGCTTCGTGTTCTTCGTTGTCGCCTGGCTCGTGGGCACGGTGCACGCACTCGCCTTTCGCGCTTCGGTCTTCGGCACGCACCCGCCGATCCGGGAGACGGCGTTGGATGCTGCGATCGACATGGCCGAGGATCGTCGTGAGCTTCGGCGCAAAGCCCGCAAGATCGCCACCGAGGATCCGGTCCTGGCGCGTGAGCTGGGAATCGGACGGCCCGACGCGCAGCGCAACTTCGATGATGGCGGGTTGATCGACGTCAACTACGTTCCCGCTGATGTGCTCCTGCGGCTGTCCGGGATGACTCCGGAGATGGCCGAGCGCGTGGTGCAGGTGCGCGAAATCCGTGGACCGTATGTGTCTGTGGACGAGCTCAGCGTCTTCGCCGAGGTCCCACCCGGCCTCGCCGACCGCCTCGCCGGGTACCTGCTGTTCCTTCGCGAGTAGAGGTTCTCCAGGTCGACGCCGGGATCAGCGGCGGATGAGGCCCAGTTGAGTGGCGGTGGCCAGGGCAGCTGTGCGGGAGTCGACGTCGAGCTTGGTGTAGATGCGGGCCAGGTGCGATTTGACGGTGCCTTCGGTGAGGTGGAGGCGGTCGGCGATCGCCCGGTTGGAGAGGCCTTCGGCTACCAGAGCGAGGACCTCGGTTTCGCGGCGGGTGAGCGCCGTGATCGGCGTACGGAGTCTGTTCATCAGCCGGTCGGCGATGGCGGGGGCGAGGCTGGTACGGCCGGCGGCCGCGGTTCGTACGGCGGTTGCGAGTTCCTCTGGTGCGGCGTCCTTGAGCAGGTAGCCGGTGGCACCGGCTTCGATCGCGGGGAGGACGTCCGCGTCGGAGCCGTAGGTCGTCACCACGAGTACGCGCGGGGCGGCAGGATGGGCTGTGATCAGAGCCGTTGCCTCGGCGCCGGTCATGCGTGTGCCGAACTGCAGGTCCATCAGGACCACATCGATGCCACCTTCGGCGCAGCGGGCGACGGCGTCCTCGGCGGTAGCGGCCTCGGCGACGACCGCGAGGCCGGCTTCGGTGTCGAGTACGGCGCGCAGCCCGGCCCGGACGATCGGGTGGTCGTCGGCGAGGAGGACGCGGATCGGGGTATCGGTCACGCAGGAGCCTCGGTCTTGGCAGGGACGGCGAGTGGCAACTCGGCCAGCAGCGTAGTGCCACGCCGTGGGCTGGATCCAACGTGCAGACTACCGCCGAGTTCCTCCATCCGGGCACGCATGGCGGCAATCCCGAAGCCGCCGGTATCGGAAGGGGCGATCCGACGAACGGGGTCGAAGCCGACGCCGTTGTCGGCGATCCGGACTGCGACGCGGTCGCCGAGGTAGTCGAGTGCGACGTCGACTGTTGTGGCTTCTGCGTGTTGGACCGTGTTGGCGAGGGCGGACTGAGCGATGCGTAGCAGCGCCACCTCCTGCTCGGTCGACAGCGGCACCGGCTCGCCACTGCTGCTCCACCGCGCGGTCAGCCGAAGCTGAGCGGAAGTCGTGGTGCACAGCCGCTCGAGCGCTCCGGCGAGCGAGTTCCGCTCGAGCGCGGGCGGTGTGAGTGCAGCCACGAAGCGGCGGGCTTCAGCGAGATTGTCGCCTGCGGTCTGGCGGGCTTGGGCCACCTGCGGGCCGGCGACCTCGGGACGATCGGGTAGCGCACGCTCCGCGGCGCTCAGCAGGAGGTGGATACTCGACAGGCCCTGCGCGAGTGTGTCGTGGATCTCGCGTGCAAGGCGTTCGCGCTCGGCCAGCATTCCTGCGTTGTGCTGAGCGGTGGCTAGGTCAGCCCGGGTGGCAGTCAGGTCATCGATCAGACGCCTCCGTTCTTCACTCTCGCGGTACAAGGCCTGGTAGCCCCGCACGACCGCCACGGCTACAGCAGCGCCGAGCGCCGGTCCGATCGCGACAGCCGGGCTGAATGAGTGCTGGTGGGCAGCAAAACCGGCAATGGCCGCAGCTGCGGTGACGAGTACGGCGACCAAACCAGCCCTGCGAGGCAGCAGGTGCAGTTGGAGGAAGTACAACGGGAAGGCGACCCACACGCCGTCAGGGGACAGGGCCAGCAGCGCCAGCCACAGCAGCCCGACAACCGCCAGCCACCACGCAGCCGCTGTCTTCGAGAGGCGGACGCGCGGCAGCAGCGGCCCGACGGCGTACGCCAGCCCGCATCCGGCGGCCAAGGCAACGATCCAGCCGGCGTTGGGTCGGCTGTCGATCACGGCGCGGGTGGCGGCAAGCGCGAGCAGACCGATGATCAGCAGGTGCAGGCACCAGATCAGAGTTCGGCTGGTTGGGGTCAGGGCAGAGGTCCTCACAATGTCTCCAGACTACGGAGCCGGACACGTTGGGACATCCATCGAAAGTTACAGGCAGCGCCCTGCGTTTCGGCCCGGAGAGTGCTGTCCCGTGCCAGATGCGTAGGCGTCGGCCGGCGGCGAGGCTGGAAGACATCACATCTTCTATCGCTGGAAGGCCGCCGTGTTCGTTGCCTGGAGAGATCTGAGATTCGCCAAGGGGCGGTTCGCCCTGATGGCCACAGTCATAGTTCTGATCACACTGCTGGTCGGCCTGCTGTCGGGCCTGACCGCCGGACTGGGGCAGCAGAACATCTCCGCGATCACAGGTCTGCCGGCCGACAAGATCGCGTTCCAAGCGCCGAGCGGTGGGCAGAAGCTCTCGTACTCCAACTCGACCGTCACGGAAAAGCAGTGGCTGGAGTGGTCGAAGGTACCTGCAGTGGCGAGGTCCGAGCCGCTCGGGATCATCACCACCAAGGCCACTGCCGGTGACAAGAGCATTGGAGTCTCCGCGTTCGGCGTCCAGCCTGGCTCCCGTCTCGCGCCTGACGGCGGCAAGGTCGACGGGAGGTCTGTCGTGCTCTCCGCGGCGGCTGCCGAGGACCTCGGCCTGGTTCCCGGTGGCACGCTGTCGCTGGCTGGACAGGAGCTGGAGGTCTCCGCGGTGCAGGGGGATGCTTCGTTCAGCCACACGCCTGTCATCTGGATCTCTCTGGACACGTGGCAGAAGATCGCGCCGCGATCCGGCGTTCGGCCCGCGGCCACTGTGATTGCTCTCACCACCACCTCTGCGGTCGATCTCGCGGCCGGAGATCAAGCAGCAGGTACCAAAACAGTGTCGACCAAGGATTCACTGTCCGCGATCGGCTCCTACACCTCCGAGAACGGCTCGCTGCAGCTCATGCGGGGGTTTCTCTTCGCGATCTCGGCGCTCGTCATCGGTGCCTTCTTTACCGTGTGGACAATTCAGCGCAGCGGCGACGTCGCCGTACTCAAGGCACTCGGCGCCTCCACGGCGACCCTACTCAAGGACGCGTTGGGTCAAGCTGTGGTTCTCCTGGTCGGCGGCACGCTGATCGGAACCAGCATTGCGGCCGTTGTCGGCGCGCTGGTGTCGGGTTCCGCCGTACCGTTCCTGCTCACTCCGGCCAGCATTCTGCTGCCGGCCGTCGTGCTGGTCCTGCTCGGCGCGCTCGGGGCCGCGCTTGCTATCCGCCGCATCACCTCCGTCGACCCCCTGACCGCTTTGGGAGGCGTCCGATGAGCCTGATCCTGACCGACATCACTCTCACGTACCCAGACGGCGACACGCGCCTGACGGCGCTCGACAATGTCGGGCTGGAGGTTCCGAGAGGCAGCCTCACCGCGGTGATCGGCCCGTCCGGCTCGGGCAAGTCCAGTCTGCTGGCGGTAGCGGCGACGCTGATCACGCCCGACTCCGGTACGGTCACCATCGACGGCACGCCGACCAGCCGACTCAGCCGCGCAGAACTCACCAACCTGCGCCGCAAGTCCATCGGCATCGTCTTCCAGCAGCCCAACCTGCTGCCCTCACTCACCGCCGCCGAGCAGCTCCAGGTCATGGCCCAGATCGACGGCCGCCAACCGTCCAAGGCCCGCGCCCGCGCGATGGAGCTGCTCGACGCCGTGGGCCTGGCCCGGTACGGCGGACGCCGCCCGCACCAACTGTCCGGAGGCCAACGCCAGCGCATCAACATCGCCCGCGCCCTGATGAACAACCCCACAGTCCTCCTGGTCGACGAGCCGACCAGCGCCCTCGACCACGAACGAGGCGCAGCAGTCATCGACCTGATCGCCCGCCTGACCCACGAACAGTCCACCGCCACCGTCCTCGTCACACACGACCACGCCCACCTAACCGCCGCCGACCAATCCATCGAGGTCCACGACGGCCGCATCCGGCGCACTGACACGCATGCGACCGCAAAGCCTTGAGCGACACGACTGGGTAGGTCACACCCGCTGTGCACGGCTGCCGACACGCATCCGGAGTGATCAGGCGGGGACGTTACGGATCGACTCGGGTTGGTTTGCCGCTGAGGAGGTGGGCGATCAGGGCTGCGGTGATGGGCTGGCCGGAGGAGCGTTCGACGTAGAGGAACTGGCCCGCTGGGTTGACCTCGAAGAACACGTACTGGCCACCCGGAGTGAGTCGTAGGTCGATGGCGCCGTACTCCAGGCCGAGTGCCCGCATGAGGCGGAAGATCGCGGTGACCACCTCGTCGGGCAGTGTGTGCGGCTGGTAACCGATTCCTGGGTTGAAGCGGATGTCGACGGCGTACCCCGCCTCGTCCAGCGCAGCGGCTGCCGCGAACAGTTCGTCGCCGATCACCGTGACGCGCAGGTCGGCGACGCCTTCGATCAACTCCTGGAAGAGGACCGGGGCCAGGTGAACGGCTTCGATGCCCGAGACGTCCTCGGGCAGGAGCATCCGGGTTTCGCGCCAGGCGGCACGAGTCTGGCGGAACGGCTTGTAGACGACGTTTCCGGAGTGGGCGTCCCAGAACGAGCGAGCCTCTTCGGGGTCGTTCGTGATCAAGGTGTCGGGGATGGTGAGTCCCGCGGAGCGCGCGGTGGCCAGTTGCCAGGGTTTGTGAGCGGCAGCAGCGTCGTTGACCGGATGGTTGACCCACAGGCAGGTGGTGGCCTGCCAGATGCCGGCCGCCGCGGTCGCGGTTTCACTTGCGGCGAAGTGGCGCATGGCGGCGTCGGTGATCTCGGCAGCGATCCGGTACGGCTGCGGACGTCGCCACCAGACAGCGCAGACCTCCGCGAGATCGACGATCGCGCCGTCCGGAAACCGCAGCTCGAACCGCGGATCGCGGTTCCGGGGATAGCGGGCGGTCAGCGCGAGGTGCTGCGGAAACGACGACAGATCGAGGAGGCGGCACGGCGCGCCCTGCTCGGCCAGCTTGGCCAGGACCTCTTCGGCATGGCCGTCGCCGGGCGCCGAGCTGACGAGAATCATCGAACCGCCGCGGCCGGCCCGCAGCTCGGCTCAGAACGGGAGCGTCTGGTCGATCGGCGCGTCGAAGAACGCATCCGTGTCCCCGTCTCCCCACACGTCCTTGATGAACGCCGTCTCCACGTCGAGGATCGCGGCGCTCAGCTCGGCCTTCCGGAGTTGGGCCCGGATCGAAGCCGCCGACGCGCGGTGCGGAGTCGCCATCACGAAGGGCACCGCGCCGGACGTACGCGCCCGGCGTGCGGCGGCGTCGCGCAGCCGCGTGGCGTCCAGGGTGATCCGGGTCAGGCCGCCGTCCAGCGGCTCGAACTCGAGGACTGCTTCGACGTCCAACTCGGCGGTCCCCGACTCCGGGGACCTGAAGACGAACTTGCTGTCGTCCGTCGATCGCCGTACTTCGCCGGTCAGGACGATCTTCGCCGACGCATCCTGTGCCGGCGGCGCGTCCTTGAGGTATTCGGCGAACGACCGATCGGATTTGTCCGTGCTCATCGCTCCATCCCCTCCCGCCAGAGCCATGACCTCGACCTGACTACAGCGTGCACCGGCGTACGGCGCTTGTCCACAGATGGGGCTACGCATCGGTGTCCTTGAAGCAGAGGACCGCGAGGTTGCTCCAGTTGTCCGACCTCGCGGCGACTGGTGGAGGCCGTGAGCATGGAGCGCGCCGTCGCCGGAGTCAACCCAGCGGCGCAGTAGATGTCGGAGTCGATTCGCTCGACTGTTGCATCCAGGCACAACCGCTCGTCGTGCCGGCCGCCATCGCCGCAGCTCTGACAGTTGCCGCAAGCACCAGATTCGAAAGATGTGACCTCGAGATGTCCTGAAATCCGAAACCGGTCCCTGGCGCTTGCCCAACGACCGCGCCGCACGGTCGTTGGGCGCGGCGCTGTCAGTCGGGCTGGCCGGGTTGTGGCGGGCCGATGCGGTAGGGGCGCATCATCTCGTTGTCTTCGTGCTCGACGATGTGGCAGTGCCACACGAACTGTCCGGGTGTGGTGAATCGGAGCCGCAGCCTGGTGACCTGGCCGGGCAGGGCGGTGACGGTGTCCTTCACGCCGGTCTCCCAGGGTTCCGGCGGGAGTGGTACGGATCCTGGAGCGATCTGGACGGCGCCGGTGTCGTCGTCGGACAGGATGTCTTGGCGGTTCACGACCTCGAAGGCGACTTCGTGGATGTGCATGGGGTGTGCGTCGGCGGTGGTGTTGTAGATCTCCCAGATCTCGGTGGCGCCGAGGGCCGGGTTCTCGGTCACGTCATCCATCCACAGCTTCTTCACCGTGAAGCCGCTCTGGACGATCCCGAGTAGTGCCTCGACGGGTCCTTCGACCTCCTCCTCGGCCTCGTTCAGGCCGACGTCGGCCTCCTCGATCAGCGCCAGTTGCCGCGTGAGGGTGGCCGTCGGCAGTGGCGTACGGGGCGGTAGCCGGAGGAACCGCGGCGGCGTGGTGGGGTCGGGTGCGACCGTCGGCACGACGCGGAACTGCAGGATCTGCCCGGTCGAGTCCGGATCGGCGGGCTCGAAGTCGAGGCCGGGGAGACCGCCGCCGTACGGCTCGTCGGGCCCGACGTTGCCGAGTACGTAGTTGCCGGCCGGAACGTTGGTGAAGTCGACGATCAGGTCGGCACGCTCGGCCAATGCCATCAGCAGTTGGTTGTTGTTGGTCGCGGTGAGGTTCACCGGCGCGGCCAGGAAGCCGCCCTCGTTGCCGATCGCCCACACCTCGACACCAGGAATCTGGCTGAAGTCGAGGATCAGGAACCGCGACTGACAGCCGTTGAGGAACCTGAACCGGTAGCGCCGCTTCTCGACGGTCTGGAACGGCCAGGTGTTGCCGTTGACCATGATCATGTTGCCGAAGAACTCGGGGTTCCAGATCGGTGAGAAGGGACCGTCGGGGATGTACGGGTCGACCAGCTCGTCGAAGAACCTGCGAGTGTCTGGATAGAACAGCGAACCGTCGGTGTTGAACGCGCGATCCTGGATCGCGATCGGGATCTCGTAGTAGGTCTTGTTGGACGGGAACTTGTCGCCCTCGATCGGCGCCGGCCCCGGGAGCACCGCGACCGTACCGGTCCGGCTGTCCAGCACCGTCTTGTCGCCGGCCGGACCGCCGCGAAGGATGAAGAACCCGGCCGGTCCGGCGTACACGTTCAGCCTCGTCATGCCGAGCGTGTGGTCGTGGTACCAGATCGTCGAGGCCCGGTTCAGGTTCGGGTACTGGAAGGTCGCGAAGCCCAGGCCCCAGGTGACTCCGTAGCTGGACTTCGCCTTGCCGGCGAAGAAGTTGTACCAGGTGCCGGTCTTCGCGAAGTCCCCGACGTCGGCCGCGGCGGGCAGGTACCACGCCTCGGCGTACCCGTCGCTGTCGTCGGCCACCCCGACCGCACCGTGCACATGCGTGACCGTCGGAACCGGGCCTGTGTACCTGCCTGGCGTCGGCTGACCGGTGAAATCCGGCCGGCTGTCCCTGTCCGCGACACCGCCCGGCGGATTCGCCCAATGCAGCGTCGGATCGACCGGCAGCAGATGCGGCAGGAAGTTGCCGGCAGCGTCGACGAGGTCGTTGATCCACTTCACCCGCACCGGCCGGTTCACGCTCGCCTCGATCGTCAGCGACGGCGCGTGATGGATCAGCAGGCCACGACTGCTCGCGGCCTTGACCGCGCCGTACCCCCAAACGATCGTGCTCGGCAACGGCGCCGGCAGTATCTGCTGGAAGATCTGCCTCATCGAGATCTCGTAGTAATCCACCGGCTTGCCGCCTGGTGAGGTCAACGTGCCGGCGCGCGGCATCACTGGCGGTATCAGCAGTGCGGTCCGGTACTTCGGCACGTCAGCCGGACTCAACGTGCCTCCCGGGATCTGGGCCATGGCCTGGATCCCGCCCCCGGGCAGGTAGGTGTACAGCGCGAACCCAACCGCGGTGCCACCCACTGCCTTGATGAACATGCGCCGACTCATCGGCAACACCGAACGCGTGCGATCCTCCATCGCACTCACCCCCAACAAGAACCCCCACGCGTCGCCGGCCGGTGTGCGGCGCAACCCGGTTCCTACGAATCTGTCATCTCGTCCCAGGAACAAAGTGGATTGCGACTCAACTGACGGCATGGCGAAGCAGCGATGCCCGCAGCGCGAGCGTCTTGGCGCTCCCAGAGCGTCTTCCCCCAGCGCCTCTCCGTGACCCCTGCCGAACCTCGTATGCCGGCCGCGGCCAACGGATCGCTTCCGAATTTACGTGCGGCGCCGAGGTCATACAAGACACCTACGGCAGCGGACGTCGCCGACCTGCCGGCGGGGATTCCGTGGGGTGCGCTAGTGCTCTGCTTCGGCCCGAACCCGATCGATCAACTCGCCAGCATCTTCACCGCGGGTCCCGCCGACGCTGTCTGAGCTTGGTCGGCAGCGACGAAACCCCGGCCAAGCACTGCGAAGAAGTCTTCCGACGCGTTCTCCGCCGACGTCGCTCTACATGGGCAGCGCCGGATCGATCACGTCACCGCGTGCGACGAGTGCCCGGCTGAGACGCGGTCAACAAGGCAAGCCAGAATGTTGCATCAGGCCAAGATCACCGGGCGTGCGGGTACTGGAGGTGGGGTCCGGCCGTTGTCAGCCGGGCTGCTCAACCGCGCTGCTCAACCGCGCTGTGAAGCGGCGTCGTTCGCGAGCTGCCACATTTCATAGTTCCCGCATTCTGCCGTGATCTCAGCCGTCGCCTGAGCCGCGGCGAAGAAGTCGTCGGCCAGCGGCGAGGTGCGCGACGCCGCCATCGCGACGAATACCTGGTCGGGCGCCAGGTCCGCGACGAGCACGTAGCTGATGTCCGGGCGTGAGAAGAACACGGTCTCCGAACGCCCGACGAACGAGATGCCACGGCCGGCCGCGACGTGCTCGAGCTTCTCCTCCACCCCGCGCACCCGGAGCCCGGAGTCGGGGTGCGGGCGCCTGGTGGGCTGTGTGCTCGCGTCGGCATGCCAGATCAGCGGCTCACCGGCCAGGTCAGCCTCGGTGACCTCATCCTTGCCGACCAGTCGGTGATCGGCGGGCAGCGCCACCATGAGGGGTTCGGTGTAGAGCGGCGTCAGGCGCAGGCCGGCCTCCTCGATGGGCAGCCGCACGTAGCCGACGTCGACGCGGCCGTCGAGCAGCATCGGGGCCTGGTCGTCCCATTCCATTCGTTGCACGTCCACGACTACGTCCGGATGCTGGGCCTCGAACACCCGCGCCGCCGGGATGACCGGGATCCCGGCCCGAAAGCCGACCACCAGCCGCTGGCCGCCGCGTCCTGCCACGGACACCCGGCGCCGGACCGCGTGCGCGGAGGCGAGGAGCGGACCGGCGTCGTCCAGCAACTGTCGGCCCGCTTCGGTCAGCGTGACGCCGTGGCTGTCCCTGGTGAAGAGGGACGCGCCGAGATCCTGTTCCAGCGCGCGGATCTGCCGGCTGAGCGCGGGCTGCGCGATGTGCAGCTCGTCGGCGGCGCGGCCGAAGTGAAGCCTCTCGGCGACGGCGACGAAGTAGCGCAGCTTCCGCAGGTCCAAATCCATGGGGCCTCCCGGTCCGGCAATGCCTCGAGGGTATCACCACGGCTGAAACAGGTCTTGGACACTCGCTCAGGCCAGTGACATTGTTCAAGGGCGCAGAGAAATCGGTACAAGAATTCGGGATCGGTATTTGATAGCAGGGGCCCAGCATCAGGATCGGCACCTCAGGAATTTGGCCTCTTCCGATTCCTGTTTCGGATACCCGACAATTCAAAGGAGTGATCGTGGGAAAGCTCGATGGCAAGGTCGCGGTGGTCACCGGTGGATCCACCGGCTTGGCACTGGCCGGGGCCAAGCTGTTCGTCGAGGAAGGAGCGTATGTCTTCATCCAGGCCCGGCGGCAGGAAGCGCTGGACGACGCCGTGAAGCTGATCGGCCGCAACGTCACCGCCGTCCAGGGTGACGCCGCCGATCTGGACGACCTGGACCGCTTGTTCGACACCGTGAAGCGGGAGAAGGGCTCGATCGACGTGCTGTGGGCCAGCGCCGGGGTGGGTGAACCCGCCGTACTCGGCGAAATCACCGAGCAACAGTTCGAACGCTCCTTCTCGCTCAACGCGCGCGGCACCCTGTTCACTGTGCAGAAGGCGCTGCCGTTGGTCAACGACCACGGCTCGATCTTCATGACTGGATCCAACGCCTCCCTGGGCGCGTTCCCGGGCTGGAGTCTCTACGCGGGAAGCAAAGCCGTCCAGCAGGCCTGGGCCCGCGTCTGGCTCAACGAGCTGCGGGACCGCAAGATCCGCGTGAACGTCCTGACTCCCGGCCAGGTCGGCACGGCCAAGCAGGAAGAGCTGTTCGACGAGGCAACAAGGGCCGCATTCGAGTCCCTCATCCCCCGCGGACAGATGGGCCGTCCCGAGGAGATCGCCAGCATCGCCCTCTTCCTTGCCTCCGACGACTCCAGCTACGTCAACGGCTTGGAACTGGTCGCCGACGGCGGCACCACCGCCATCTGAACCACACGAACGAGTCGGAGCGGCGCCTGGAGAACAGGCGCCCTGAGCAAGGAAGAGAGCGCAGCTCATGAGCAGCATCACGTTCATCGGTGCGGGGAACATGGCCCGTACCATCGGCACTCGCGCGGTGGCGGGCGGCAACACCGTCGAGATCATGGCGCGCGATCAGTCCAAGGCCGATGCCCTGGCCAAGGTTCTGGGCGGCGGCACCACGGCAGGTAAGTGGGGTGCCGTCCCGGCCGGGGACATCGTCATCACGGCCGTGTTGTACGCCGGTGTTGTTTCGGCCGTCGCCGAGTATGGAGACGCCCTCGCGGGCAAGATCATCGTCGACATCAGCAACCCCTTCAACGCCACGTTCGACGGACTGGCCCACAGTGAGCCGACCTCGATCGCGGAAGAGGTCGCCAAGATCGCCCCGGCGAGTGCCATGGTGTTCAAGGCCTTCAACACCATCTTCCGTAGCGTCCTGGAGGAGGGCCGGCCTGACGTTTTCTTCGCCGGCGACAACCCGCAGGCCAAGGAGGACGTGGCGGCGTTCATCGAGAGCCTCGGACTGCGCCCGTTGGACGTCGGCGGCCTGAAAATGGCGCACTGGCTGGAAGGAGCGGGTGTGCTCACGGTAGGCCTGGCGGGCAATGGCGTCGGCCACGGGAATTTCGCCGTGGGTGTCAACGAATTCACGGGCTGACCCGGACTGAGAATTCGGTGAACAGAGCGCGCTTTGACGGTCGATGGACCGCCACCAACTCGGAGACGTCGGAAATCAACAATGGCGAAAAACGGATCACCCTCGAGCCGGGCACGTCCGTCGACTCGTCGCGGACCAGCTGAAGCGGTACGCCCACTCCGGTGTTGATGAGGCGTACTTCGATGCCTTCGCAATGTTCACCAGTCTTGACCAACTGCTCGACTTCGCCGGCCAGGTGATTGCGCGTACCGGCCGGCTGTGACCACCGAAGACACGACTACCGAAGCACGACCACCGAAGGAAGAGAGCACTCACCATGAGCAGCATCAGTTTCATCGGACTGGGTGGCATGGCCCACGCCATCGCCGCACGCGCGGTCACGGGCGGCCACTCGATCGAACTCGTCGGCCGCGACCCGGCCAAGGCCAAGGGCCTGGCTGCCGAACTCGGCGTCGAGGCCACGGTGGGCACATTCGGCACCGTACCCGCCGGCGACATCGTCGTCCTGGCCGTGCCGTACGCCAGCGCGGTGCCGGTCGTCGCCCACTACGGGGATGCCCTGGCCGGCAAGGTCATCATCGACATCTCCAACACCTTCAACGCCGATGCCACCGCGCTGGTCGTCCCTGATGGCACGTCCGGTGCGCAAGAGATCGCCAAGGCGGCCCCGGCGAGCGCGCACGTCGTGAAGGCGTTCAACACCGTCTTCGGCCACGTCTTGGTCCAGGATCGTCCGCTGGACGTGTTCGTCGCCGGAGATGACCTGCAGGCCAAGGCGAGCGTGTCGGCGTTCATCGAGAGCCTCGGACTGCGTCCCCTCGATGTCGGCGGCCTCGAGATGGCTCGCTGGCTGGAAGGGGTCGGGCGACTGCTGATGGGCCTGGCCCGCAACGGCGCGGGGACCTTCGATGTCGCCCTGAGCGTCGACTTCCCCGGCTGAGCGCACTCCGCACCGCCACATCACTCACGCCGCATCACTGGCAAGGAGCAAACGTGCACGTCTTCGTCACTGGCGGGACCGGCCACTCCGGTTCGCACATCATCCCCGAGCTCGTCGCCGCCGGGCACGAGGTCACCGGCCTGGCCCGGTCGGACATGGCCGCCAGGGTGCTGTCCGCGCTTGGCGCGAAGGTGCGCCGCGGCGAACTCCAGGACTTCGACGGGCTCAAGGAGGCGGCGGCGGATTCCGACGGCGTCATCCACGTCGCGCACCGGCAAGACCTGCTTCCGTCCGGCGGGATCGACGCGGTCGCCGCCGCGGAGCTCCCGATCATGCTCGCGTACGGCGAGGCGCTCGCGGGAACCGGGAAGCCGCTGGTGGCGGCGGGGAGCATCGGCTCGCCCGGGCAGCTGGGCAGGCCGGCCACCGAGGAAGACCCAGCCCTTCCTGTCGGCGATGAGCACAAGGGCACCCTGCGGGCGCGGAACGTCGTGGAATCCGCCGTCATCGGACTCGCCGAGCGGGGAGTGCGGTCGTCGGTCGTGCGGATTGCCAATATCGCGCACGACACGACTGATCGTGCCGGCTTCCTGCCCACGCTGATCGCGCTCGCGAAGAACAAGGGCTTCGCCGGCTACCCCGGAGACGGCGCGAACTTGTGGAACGCCGTACACGTCCGCGACCTCGCCTCGTTGTTCCGCCTGGCGCTGGAGAAAGGCCCGGCCGGCAGGTACTGGCATGCCGTGGAAGACGGGGGCATTCCGGTCCGCGAGATCGCCGAGGCCATCGGCAGCCGCCTGAGCCTGCCCGCCGTGAGCGTACCCCTGGACGAACTGATGCTGCCGGGCTACTTCGGGTTCCTCACGAACGTCATCACGCAGAACTACCCGGCGTCCAACGCCATCACCCGACGGACCCTCGGCTGGGAACCCGCTCAGCCCGGCCTGCTGGCCGATCTCGACAACGGCCACTACTTCCCGTCGACCGACGTCCCCGCCATCTGAGGGCAGGGACCTCATGGCAAGCGGAGCCATCGGCAGCGCCATCACGCGGCTTGCCGTCGAGGCCGGCGACCAGGTCGTGCCCAGCAACTCGCGCCGTCCCGAGACGCTCGCGGACACGGCCGCGCCGCTGGCAGGGACGACGGTCATCGACACGTGCAACTACGGCCCCGATCGTGACGGGCACATCCCCGAGCTCGACGGCACGTCGCTCACCTCGAGCGAGTTGCTGCTGCGGTACGTCGCTCGGTTATCCGCTGCAGCAGTCCACGGTGAGGTACGACGACTGGCAGAGCCGCGAGCTGACAGTCGTCGGAACCCTGGCCTACAACCACGAGGACTTCCTCGACGCCGTGCGCCTCGTCGTCGAGCGCCGGCTGGACCTTGACGTCCTGCACACCGCAACCATCGGGCTCGCCTGGCTACGCGACACCCTCGAGGTCGAGATCGCCTGCGGATACTTGCGGTGGTAGTAGATCAATCATTTCGTCAGGCCCCCTTGGCAAGCTCGAGGTGCGGTCGACGAGCGGCATCTCGCCCGGCGAGGTGGCCGAAGACGAGGCCCAGTGAGATGGTGCCGCCGGCGCCTCCGTAAAAGCCCTTCGTGGGTGCGCCGCCTGCGTTGCCGGCGGCATACAGGCCAGGAATGACCCTTCCATCCGTGTCCAGCGCGCGCCCGAGTGCGTCCGTCTTCGGACCGCCTACGGTGCCGAGCGCGCTGGCCTCGACTTCGAGCGCGTAGTACGGCGCGGTGTCCACCGGGCCCAGCACGCTCGATTTCGGGCTGTTCAGCACGGGCCGGATGATCCTCGCCAGCGGCCCCACCAGGATCGAACGCACGCGGTCGGGATCGTCCTTCTTCGCCACTCGGCCGGCGAGCTTGCTCAGGATCGGCCCGATCACCGCGGCGATGCGCGTCCGTACCTTCGCGGTGGCGGCGGGGAACCGTACGTCGGGCGAATACTTACCCAGCCTGGGATAGAAAGCGCCGAAGTAGCGGTCGAACACCGTGTCGCCGCGGTTGAACTGCGGGTCCCGAGCGTGAGCGGCCTCGGGATTGAAGCGGTCGACCGTGCGAAGCAGCCCCACCTCGTCGACGCCGATCTCGGCCGCGAGGTCCGAGAGAGTATCGGCCCGGTGGAGATAGTCGGGCACGTCTCCGCCAGGTGGGACGCCGAAGATCCCGAATTTCGTCCAGTAGGTCTGGTCGAAGATCAGCCAGGCGGTGGCGTTCGGCATGGTGCCGGTCTCGCTGTCGACCTCGCGCATGATCTTGCCGAGCTGGTCGTACGGAAGGGCTTCGTTCGCGAAACGCTCACCCTTGCTGTTGACCATGATGCTGTGCGGCAGGGCACGCTCACCCAGGAACACTCGACTGAGCGGGCGACCCTCCAGTTCCTCACCGGGCAGCTGGACGCCGGGCATCCACCACGCGTCCTCCACGCCGGTCAGATCGGCGCCCACTTCCTGAGCCAGTTGCACCGCGATGCCATCGTGGCCTTCGGGAGAAACTTGTACGCCGACGGGCGCGCCGAAGTAGGTCGTGGTGACATCGGGCGAACTCTCGAACCCGCCGCTGGCCAGGATGACGCCCCTGGTGGCGCGCACTGGGTGCCCGACACCGTCGGACCGGATCACGACGCCCTGCACGGCCGGTCCGTCCGTGATGAGCCGGACTGCGGGCGCCTCGACGCGTACGTCGACTCCATGACGCAGGCCAGCCTCGAGCAAGGCTCCTACCAATGCCGGACCGGCGAGCCAGACGTCCTTGATGCCGATACCACCCAATAACCAGAAGGGGAGCGGGTTCTTCGCCATGCCCGTCGTCAGGGCCGGTCGTACGTACTTTGCGGCCTCGCCGAGTCCGTCGGGGGAGTAGGGGCCGGGAAAGAGGGCTCGACCGACGGACGCGCCGTCGATGTCGGAGCGGTAGTCCGGCCAGATCGTCGGGATCCACCCGAAGGAAGTGTGCTCTTCGATGAACCGGGCGACCTCAGGGCCGGTCTGCAGGAACTGCTCCACCAGGGCGTGATCAAGAATCTTGTCCCTGCCCTCGCCGTAGATGTAGCGCCGGGCCTGGTCCAGGTCGTCGGTCACCTTGAGGTCCGCGGTGGAGAAGCCATGGTTGGGGATCCACGCCGCGCCGGCCGAAATACCGGTGGCGCCACCGACGAGTTCCCGGGACTCCACAACGATGACTCGAGCCTCCTCTTTCGCGGCAGTGAGGGCCGCCATCAGCCCGGCCCCGCCCGAGCCGACGATTGCCACGTCCACCTCGTCAGGAATGCCGAGCTGGGTCACGCTGCCGATAGAGCCGCGCTGCTGAGTCGAACTGTCGACCATGAGGTCCTCCACGATCCGTTGCGGTCCGGCCATCCCACTCGGGAAGGCATCCGTGCCCCGGGGCGCCCTCGCTCCGAAGCTTTTCGATACATATGGTGTAGCGAAAAGCTTCGGGTACTTATTCCCGGTCGGCTGCGACCGGCGTCAGGTCGAGCTGGACTCGAGTCGGGAGATGACCGTGGACCAGGCCAGGATGCCCGTTGCTTTCCTCGGCCGTGGCAACCCGATGAACGCGCTGCAGACGAACCGCTACACCGAGGCCTGGCGAGTTCCGGGGCGTCGGCTGACGACGAGCCGTTCGACCTGCTGGTCGACGGACATGCCGCCGGCTCGATCTCGATGGCTACCTGCACCCTCGGGCTGGACTTCAGTGGGCCATCTGAGAGAAGGGGATGTGGGTAAGCAATCCTCGTGCTGCTCCTTGGCGCGACCGTGATGTTCCTGATGGTCCGCGTCGCTGCGCGAGCGTACCGGGACAAGCCGGAGGTCTGGTGCGGCCAGGCGTTCTTGAGTGGCAGGTCCCGTGGCTCAGTTGTTGACGACCGCTGGAGCCAGAAGGGCTACGGGGTCCAGTCTGCCGGAATGGAAGTGCTCGCAATTACGCTACTAAAAATGTATCGAAAATGGGAGGAGCAAGCATGAACACGATGTCGTTCGGTGCCCTCGAGCTGGCACTGCTGATTGTCGTCGCGGTGGCAGTGCCCGTGATCTGCGCCGGAGGTATCGGGCTCGCGTACCGGGCGCAGGAGCGCGCCTCGGCCAAGAAGAACGCGGACCGCGCACGAACATCTTCTGAGGAGGAATGACCTGCAGAAGATCGTTGTCGGTATCGACGGAAGTGAGACCGCTCAGCAGGCGCTCGAATAGGCGGTCGCCGAAGCCAGGTTGCGCGGCGCCGGCTGCTCGGGGTGACCGTTGTCATCATGACGATCCGAGTTGCCGCACGCGAGTACCGGCTCAAGCAGGAAGCATTGGCCAAACAATCCCGCGTCCCCGCTAGCCGATCGACCACCGGCAGGTCGCAGCGCGAGCCTGGGCCAACGCCTGGCTAGCGCGCACGGGTGGATTCATCATCGAACCCCTGCCGGACGGTGCACCGAGGGAGACCCAGCTCTCTCGCTAGCCGCACTCCGTCCGAGGCACCGTCACGACCAAGGCTCTACTCAGAAACTATGTCGTACTGCGATAGAAACCAAGGTCGTGCGTGTCGCGCAGGACTGTCCCAGCAGCCCGGTCCCTGAGATTGCCGATACACGGCAACGATCGAGCGCGGCGTTCGCCGATCGGGTACATGTTCCGCCCACGGGCGAGTCGGCATCGTTGGAACCGTCCGGACATGGAGACGCCGGTATCGCGGCTCCGCGATCCGTGCCGACAAGGAGGTTTCGATGACCGACCTGGATCAGGTGGCACCAACAGAGGCACCGTATGAGGCGGCCCCCGTCGACCTGCAGTGGTATCGCCACGAGCTGGAGCAGCAGCGGCGATTTCGTCTCGATCAGGTGACTCACCTCGCGTACGACGCGCTGGCAGTCTCCGACGATGCCCTGAGTGAGGTGACGGCGACGCTGATGAGAGCGGCCAGAGCCGCCCTCGCAGATGTCGACGCCGCGCTCTTCCGGCTCGCGATCGGCCGCTTCGGGAATTGCCAACGCTGTGGGCGCGTGATCCCGGAGGACGTACTGCGTGCCGTCCCGACGGGCAGCCTCTGCCCGCGATGCCAACTGTCCAAGGGATCGGCGTATCCGGTCCTGCGGGCCCGGCGTACAGGTACGGTCCCATCGACGTCGTTGCGGCCGCCGCGCGACATCGTCGAGGTGTGGGGCGAGGACTCGTTTCCCGCCAGCGACCCGCCGGCGAACTGGTGAGCCGGCCGGTGGGAACCACGCAGACCGGTGACGGCGACCCGACCCAGGAGCAGTTGACACACGTCGGTGCCTACCAGGACCGTCCCTGGTCAGTGACGGCCAGGGAGGGGTCTGGCGAAGGTGCGGCACGACCTCGCCGTCCTCTGGGACGTGCGTTGGTGCGGATCCTCACGACGACCGATCACAAGGTGATCGGGCACATGTACCTGGTCACGTCGTTCGCGTTCTTCCTGATCGGCGGCGTGATGGCGCTGGTGATCCGCGCGGAGCTGGCCAAGCCGGGTCTGCAGATCGTGAACGAAGAGGTCTACAACCAGCTCTTCACGATGCACGGCACGATCATGCTGCTGCTGTTCGCGACGCCGCTGTTCGTCGGCTTCGCCAACGTGATCATGCCGGTCCAGATCGGCGCCCCGGACGTGGCGTTCCCGCGGCTGAACATGTTCAGCTACTGGCTGTTCCTGTTCGGCGGACTCATCGCATTCAGCGGCTTCTTCACCCCGGGCGGCGCGGCGAGCTTCGGCTGGACCGGCTACGCGCCGCTGTCGAACGCGGTCCGTTCGCCGGGCATCGGCGGGGACCTGTGGATCATGGGCCTGTGGATGGCCGGCCTCGGCACGATCCTCGGTGCGGTCAACTTCATCACCACGATCATCACCATGCGCGCACCCGGCATGACGATGTTCCGGATGCCGATCTTCACCTGGAACACATTCATCACGTCGATGATGGTGCTCGTCGCGTTCCCGATCCTGGCCGGCGCGCTGCTGATGCTGGAGGCGGATCGGGCCCTAGGCGCCCATGTGTTCGATGCCGCGAACGGTGGACCGATCCTTTGGCAGCACCTGTTCTGGTTCTTCGGGCATCCAGAGGTGTACATCATCGCGCTGCCGTTCTTCGGCATCGTCACCGAGATCCTGCCGGTCTTCAGCCGCAAATCCGTGTTCGGCTACCTCGGTCTGGTCGGTGCGACATTGGCGATCGCCGCGTTGTCGATGGCGGTCTGGGCGCATCACATGTTCGCCACTGGCGCGGTCAGTCTGCCGTTCTTCTCGTTCATGTCGTTCTTGATCGCGGTGCCGACCGGTGTGAAGTTCTTCAACTGGATCGGCACGATCTGGGGTGGGTCGGTGTCCTTCGAGACGCCGATGCTGTGGTCGCTCGGGTTCATGACCACGTTCCTCTTCGGTGGTCTGACCGGGGTGATCCTCGCGTCGCCGACCCTGGACTTCCACGTCACCGACACGTACTTCGTGGTCGCGCACTTCCACTACGTCGTGTTCGGCACCGTGGTGTTCGCGATGTTCGCCGGGTTCTACTTCTGGTGGCCGAAGTTCACCGGGCGGATGCTGGACGAGCGGCTCGGCAAGCTGCACTTCTGGCTGCTGTTCGTCGGTTTCCACACCACGTTCCTGGTGCAGCACTGGCTGGGCGTCGAGGGCATGCCGCGGCGCTACGCGTCGTACGGCGCCAACGAGGGCTTCACCACCCTCAACCAGGTGTCCAGCGTCGGCGCCTTCATCCTCGGCGCCTCGACCCTGCCGTTCCTCTACAACATCTACAAATCGCGCAAGACACCGCCGGTCGGCGTCGACGACCCATGGGGCTGGGGCCGCTCGCTGGAATGGGCAACCAGTTGCCCACCACCCCGCCACAACTTCGAGAAGCTGCCACGCATCCGCTCCGACAGCCCAGCGTTCGACAAGCATCATCCGCAGGTCGCGCTGGCGGAGTACCCGGACAACTGGGCCGGCAACGACAACCTTCTGGATGCAGGCTATGACGAGGGTCGCGTAGGGCACCCCGACGAGACCACCGACAGCAAGGCCGAGGAAGACGACGCGACGTGAGCCTTCACTCGGAAGCCGGCCCAATGCGTACACAGCAGTGGCCTGATCCGGGCTCGACCTGCCGCTCCGATCGACGGTAGAGCTTCGACGGCCGGCCCGCACGCGGGCCCGATCGGCCGGTCCGGCGCTCGTACACCACATCGAGCAAGCCCTCGGCGGCGAGCCGGTCGAGGTGGAACGCCGCGGTGGTGCGGGGCAGCCCGAGCGCGGTCGCCGCTTCGTCCCGAGTCACCGCGGCAGTTTGGCGTACGACGTGGCCGTACAGGCGCCGCCGCGTTGGCTCGTCCAACGTTGCGACAGCTGAGATCCGGGCCGCTTTGTCGTCCACACACCGACTCTAAAGCTAACTCTCGTTGACGAAAACCTCGTTCACTTCTAAAGTCAAAACATCTCATCTTTAGAAAGGTGGCGGGTCATGATCGCGCTCGCCCGCCTCGCGGTCAGGTACGTCCCGGCACGGCACAGCTCCTAGCGGGAGTGGAAAGGTCATCATGAGCAACGAACCCACCTACGTCATCGTCGGGGCGAGCCTGGCCGGAGCGACAGCGGCTCAGACGCTGCGGGAGCAGGGTTTCACCGGACGGATCGTCCTGATCGGTGACGAGACCGACCTGCCGTACGAGCGGCCGCCGCTGTCGAAGGGCTATCTGCTGGGCACCGATGAGCGAGCGAAGATCTTTGTCCACGAGGAGTCCTGGTACGCCGAACATTCGGTGGAACTGCTGCTCGGCCGGCGCGTGACTTCACTGAACCGCCCCGGCCGCCAGGTGGAGCTCGATACCGGCGAGCGGATCGGCTACGCGAAGTTGTTGTTGGCAACAGGCTCGTCTCCCCGCCGCCTTCAGGTGCCGGGCGCCGACCTCGAGGGGGTGCACTACCTGCGCCGGGTCGAGGATTCCGACAGGTTGCGTGAGACGATCCGCACCGGCGGCCGCGTAGTCGTCGTGGGCGGCGGCTGGATCGGCCTGGAGACGGCCGCCGCGGCCCGTGAGTCCGGCTGTGATGTGACCGTGATCGATCCGCAGCGGGAACCGCTGCGCGCGGCTCTCGGACGTGAGATGGGCGCGTTCTTCGCTGGGCTGCACCTGCGCCACGGTGTCGATCTGCGGCTGAGTCAGAGTGTCACCGAGCTGTGGGGAACGGGCCAGGTACGTGGAGTCCGGACCCAGGACGGCAGTGAGTTCGCGGCCGATGCGGTCATCGTGGGGATTGGCGCGGTGCCGAACACCGAGCTTGCGGAGCGGGCTGGGCTGAGCTGCGACAACGGGATCGTCGTCGACGAGATGCTGTGCACCCAGGACTCCGACATCTATGCCGTGGGCGATGTCGCGAACTCGTATCGTCCCTTCTATGGCGGGCACATTCGGAGCGAACACTGGGCCAATGCGTTGCACGGTGCACCCATCGCGGCCCGGGCAATGCTTGGCCAGCGGGTGGCGTACGACAAGCTTCCGTACTTCTTCACCGACCAGTACGACGTTGGGATGGAGTTCACCGGCTGGCTCGGGCCGGCCGGGTACGACCGCCTCGTCACCCGCGGCGATATCGCCGGGCACGCATTTCACGCGTTCTGGCTGGCCGGCGACCAGGTCGTGGCAGGGATGCAGGTCAACCTGTGGGACGACGGGATCGGGCCTGTCGAGGAACTGATCCGCGGCCGGCACCGGGTCGATCCGGACCAGCTCGCGGACGTATCGGTTCCCTTGGCCGCACACGTCATGGTCTAGCGGCAGATCACACCGCGACGAGGGGTGCGTGCCGACCGGCCAGGATCCGGTCGGTACGTGGCGATCTTGTCAAAGGTCTCGGCGCCGACCGGGACTTCGATCATCGGACCCGGGGGCGTGGTGCCGATCCTGGTCAGGTGCTCCTCTGCTCGCGTTGATGCGGGCGGGAACCGACGTTCGGTCGGCGGCTGGGGGAGAGGTGCACGATGCAGGCGTCGGGCTCGGCGAACGGTTCCAATCGTGTCGCCTCGATCGGTGCGTGGATCTCGGCAAGTGCGCCTCGCATCAGTCCCAGATGCAGCGGACACAACGTGCCGGAGTACTCCTCCGCGAGTTCCAGGAAGGGGCAGTGCCGCAGTCTGATGCGCCCGGCCGGATCGCCGTCGGGTTCCGGAGCGAATCCCAGGTCGGTCATCATCGCGTTCAGCCGCTGGGTGGCCTCGGCGATGTCAGGCTGACGTGGCGGGGGGATCTGCTCGACGAGATAGCCACCCCAGTTGCGACCGGCGGCCTCCGCCGCGGCGCCGGCATCGGGAGCTGTGGACAGCTGACCGAGCAGGATCTTGGCCAGCAACTGGTACTGACGCCGCCCTCCGCGGTCCATTCCTGGATGCGGTGTGTGCACGGTGCGAGGCCGGCCCCGCCCGGTCGGCTCCTCGAGCCGGCGGTCGACCAGTCCCTCTGCTACGAGCGCGTCGAGGTGGAACCGGACCGTATTGGGGTGGATGCCGAGCCGTTCAGCGAGTTCGGTGACACCCAACGGTGCGCCAGAGCTTCGGAGGGCTTCAAGCATTGCCTGTCGGCGCGGCTGGTCGCCGGACGCCTGCGCAGTCCTGGTCATGGAGGTCAGCTTGCCTGCTCCTGCGGCGGAAGCGCCGCAACGATGGGGTGGTCATGTGCGATCACGCCCAGCTTCGAGGCGCCGCCGGGAGAGCCGAGACCGTCGAAGAATCCCTCGTTGGCGGTCTGGTACTCCCTCCACTGCTCGGGCAGATCGTCTTCATAGAAGATCGCCTCGACCGGGCACACCGGTTCGCATGCGCCGCAGTCGACGCACTCCTCGGGATGGATGTACAGCGATCGCCCACCTTCGTAGATGCAGTCGACCGGGCACTCCTCGACGCAGGCGCGGTCCTTGAGGTCTACACAGGGCAGCGCGATCACGTAGGTCACAGCGAACTCCCTCACAGAGGCTTGTAATTAATACAAATAGCACATGTAATAATTATTGAAAACAGCGACGTCGAGGAGAGTGGCACCATGTCGGCTGCGGAGATCTTCATCCAGGCGACCGAGACGGATCCGGCGGTCATCGCCCGGGCAGCGGTGCAGGAGGCCCACCAGCGATTGCGCCAACGACTGGCCGAGCTGACGACGGACTCGGAGCCGCGGCTGACCGCGGAGCTGGTGGACTTCTGCCGTCACGAGCTGCGCGGCTATCTGGCCGGCGCCGATCGCGACCTGTATGCCCCGGCGTCGAGGGTTGCCGAGACGCGACAACTGGCGGACGCCCTTCGCGTCGGCAACGCGGTGCTCAACCAGCAGATCAACGACCTGGCTGTCGCCAGTCCGAGCGAAGCGCTCCGGATCGGCACGATGATCGCCGGAGCACTGAATCTCTACCTCCGGCTCGAGGAGTCGGTGTTGCCCGTCCTCGCCAAGCTGGCCGACATCGATCCATCGCTCGTTGTCGCAGATCCGCAGGTGGTCATCGACGTCCGGCAGATCGCGCGCGGTGGACGCCACCCGCGGGTCTTCGCCCGCTACGCGCGGCTGGCGCCCGGCGAGTCCTTCGTCCTGGTCAACAGCCACGACCCCAAGCCGCTGCGCCGGGAGTTCGAGTCGAGATTCTCCGGTGGGTTCAGCTGGGACTATCTGCAAGCCGGTCCGGAGGAGTGGCGGATCCGCATCGGCCGGGTCGCCGCAGATGCCTGACCGCCCTGGGGCTCGCTCTGTCGACGCCACCGGCGTACCGGCAGAGCAGCCGCGGCTCCGGGTCCTCGCCGACGTGCATCAACTCGTCGGCGATTCGTCCGTGCCGTCCGGTGCCCGATGGGCTCTTGCCGAGCCAGGACGCCAGCTCGACGCGAATCTGATCCACCTACCTGCCGGTCATCGCGTGGACACCCATACCGAGCCGGACCTCGACGTCGTACTCGTCGTCGTCGCTGGTGGTGGCATCGCCAGTACGCCCGACGGAGAGCAGATGCTTGCTGACGGCAATGTCGTCTGGCTGCCCCGCGGTTCGACCCGCAGCCTCATCGCCGGCGGCGAGGGCCTGTCGTACCTGACCGTCCATCGCCGTCGGCCAGGCCTGCAGATCAGGAAACGACCCGGGGAGTAGTCCGGCGAGCTGCCCAGCTCTCGGAAAGGTCAACGCGGCTCATTCAGCAGTCGGGCCAGAACCGCCGCCTGGCTGTGGTCCACGTCCCTGGTCGCGGTCACCAAGGTCAGGTCATCGCGTTCTGCCAGTGTGCGCAGGTGCTCCAGCGCGGCTCGGCCGGCCTGGGTAGCCAGCTCATCGCGGTAGCGCTCCTCGAACTGCGCGAACTTCTCCGGCACGTGCCCGTACCACTTCCGGAGCTCGGTGGACGGTGCAACGTCCCTGGCCCACTCGTCGACAGCGGCTACTTCCTTCCGGATCCCGCGCGGCCACACCCGATCCACCAGGACCCGGGTGCCGTCGCCGGCCCCGGCCTGGTCGTAGATCCTGCGAACCCGCACCGTGTGGCGGGCCGTGCCGACGTCGTCGGCGGCCGCACTCCAGTCGGGTACGGCGAGGGCGGTGCCCATGCGTCGAAGCTCGTCACGGTGGAGTGCGCTCAGCTGTGCCAACGCGCGCTCGCCGTGCCGCGTCAACTGCACCCGGACCACCCTGGCGTCCGTCGGGTGTGATGCCCTGGTCACGAGGTTCTGTGCCTGGGCCCGGGTCACCAGTTCGCCGACGCTGTGGTGGCGCAATTGCAGGCGATCGGCCAGTTCGCTCATCGTGGCCCACTCGCGGCCGGGGAACCCCTTCAAGGCCAGCAGTAACTGGTACTGCTGCGGGGTCAGTCCGTGCGTGCGAACGGCCTGCTCGCTGAAGCGCAGGTACCGGCGGAGGCCGAAACGGAAGCGGGCCAGCGCCTCGAAATCCGCCTTCGTCAACGGCTCAGCGGCGTGGGCGTCGCGCATCGCGTCAGACGGCATGTGATCACGTCCTCAGTGGTTCACCGGGAGAGCCCGGCACTCATCCAAGTATATCGCGTTACGACATAACTGCGCCGGCGGCCGCACCGTTGCCGATCTCCGGCAACTGCGCGCTGCGACCGCTCGACTGCAGCCGTCCTGAGGAGCCAGGCTCCGCGTCCGGTGCTGACTGCGCAATCTCGCGGCCGTTCGGCATCTCGGACGCGGTGGCCCCGTGCGTGGCGGGATCCTCGGCAGTAGCGGGCTGGGGGCTCTCGGCCGGTGTGGATCTCTCGAGAAACCGGAGCAGCTCGACGGGGAAGGGCAGCACCAGCGTGGAGTTCTTCTCCGCGGCGACCTCGACGACGGTCTGGAGCAGACGGAGTTGCAGTGCCGCCGGATGCTCAGTCATCACCTCGGCGGCTTGGCCCAGCTTCTCCGAGGCCTGCAACTCGCCGTCCGCGGTGATGATGCGGGCCCGGCGCTCGCGTTCGGCCTCGGCCTGGCGGGACATGGATCGCTTCATCGTCTCCGGCAGCGCGACGTCCTTGATTTCTACACGTTCGATGTGCACGCCCCAGTCCAGTGCCGGGCTGTCGATCATCAGTTCCATGCCCTGGTTGAGGCGCTCCCGGTTGGACAGCAGGTCGTCCAGTTCGCTCTTGCCGATGATCGAGCGCAGCGACGTCTGCGCAACCTGGCCGATAGCCGAGATGTAGTCCTCGACGTCGACCGCCGCGCGTACCGGATCGACCACGTTGAAGTAGACGACAGCGTCGACTCGAACCGTCACGTTGTCGCGCGTGATGCCGTCCTGCGCAGGGACCGGCATCGTGATGATCTGCATGTTGACCTTCTGCAGCCGGTCGGCGATCGGCACCAGCAAGGCGAGACCGGGCGGGCGAACCTCGGCACGCACCCGGCCGAACCGATACACGACGCCACGTTCGAACTGCTTGACCACGCGGACACACGACGCCGCGGCGATCAGGCCGACAGCCATGGCCGTGAGCAGTACGTACAGGACGATCACTTCTTCTTCTCCGTTGAGACCGGCGCGTATTTGGCGGCGAGGCGAGCGAGCGCAACGGCGGCGACCAGGAGGCCGAAGTCGCGCAGGGCGACGTCGTAGAAGCCCGAGAGCGTCAGCAGGTTCAGGATGATGCCCGCGAGCCAGGCTGCGACGAGCAACGCGCCGTACCGGGGGTAGGCCGGATCGGACAGTGTCTCCCGGCTTGGTGTGTGGGCGGTGTGCCCTTCAGTGCTCATGATCTGCTCCTTCAGTAGCGCCGCTGTACTGCTGGGTGTTCGGTGACCGCCTACTCCTGCGCGGTCAGGTAGGTCGTTCTGGCCGACCCTGGGACCGACTCGTCCACTTCTCCGCAGTCGGCCAGTTGCTGCAGAGTCCGTACGACGATCGCCTGCGCGTCGATCTCGAAGTGGCGGCGGAGTGCTGCTCGGGTGTCGGAGTGGCCGAATCCGTCGGTGCCGAGCGACGCCCACGGGCTGAGGACGAACGGGGCGATCTGGTCAGGAACCGCGCGCATCCAGTCCGATACGGCCAGCACGGGGCCGACGGTCTCGCCGAGCCGCTCCGTGACGTACGGAATGCGGGGAGCCTGGTCAGGATGTGACAGATTCCAGTCCTCGACGGCGAGAGCGTCTCGACGTAGTTGCGTCCAGGACGTCACCGACCAGACGTCGGCCTGCACCCGCCAATCGTCGTGCAGGAGGCGTTGCGCTTCCAGCGCCCAGGGCACGGCGATGCCGGAGGCAAGGATCTGCGCGTTCGGCCCGTCGCCGTCCGGGGCGGGGGAGTAGCGGTGCATGCCGGCGAGGATGCCGTCGACATCGACACCATCGGGCTCGGCCGGTTGCAGGATCGGTTCGTTGTACAGGGTGAGGTAGTAGAAGACGTTCTGGTCCTCGCCCGGCCGTGGTACGCCGTACATCCGCCGCAGCGCGTCGGCGGTGATGTGGCCGAGCTCGAAGGCATAGGCGGCGTCGTAGGCGACACAGGCGGGGTTGGTCGATGCCAGTAGCAACGAATGGCCGTCCTGGTGCTGAAGACCTTCGCCATTGAGGGTGGTGCGGCCGGCGGTGGCGCCGAGCAGGAACCCGCGGGTCATCTGATCGGCCGCGGCCCAGAGTTGGTCGCCGGTGCGCTGGAACCCGAACATCGAATAGAAGATGTACAGCGGGATCATCGGCTCGCCGTGGGTCGCGTACGACGCGCCGGCCGCGGTCCAGGACGCAGCGCAACCGGCCTCGGTGATGCCCTCGTGCAGGAGGACGCCGTGGATGTCCTCCTGGTAGCTGAGCATCTGGTCGCGGTCGACCGACAGGTAGGTCTGGCCGTGCGGCGAGTAGATCTTCTTGGACGGGAACAGGGAGTCCAGCCCGAAGGTTCGGGCCTCGTCGGGGATGATCGGCACGAACCGGTGACCCATCTGAGGGTCTTTCATCAGGTCCTTGAGCAGGCGGACGAACGCCATCGTGGTGGCGACCGATTGCCGTCCCGAGCCACGGCGCGCGACCGCGTAAGCCGCCTCGGCGGGCAGCGCAAGCGGCGTACTGCTGACTCTGCGGGCCGGTAGGTAACCGCCCAGTGTGCGGCGCCGCTCGTGCAGATACTCCAGTTCCGGCGAGTTCTGCGGCGGCTGGTAATACGGTGGCTTGACCGCATCCAGCGCCGAGTCGGGAATCTCGAGGAACAGCCGGTCCCGGAAGGCCTTGAGATCGTCGAGAGTCAGCTTCTTCATCTGATGGGTGGAGTTGCGGCCCTCGAAATGGGACCCCAATGTCCATCCCTTGATGGTCTTGGCCAGGATCACGGTCGGCTGCCCGGTGTGCTCGGTTGCGGCCCGGTACGCGGCGTACAACTTGCGGTAGTCGTGCCCGCCGCGTTTGAGATTCCAGATCTCGTTGTCGGACAGGTGTTCGACCATGGCGGCGGTGCGCGGGTCGCGGCCGAAGAAGTGTTCCCGGACGAAGGCGCCGGACTCGGCCTTGTAGGTCTGGAAGTCCCCGTCCGGCGTGGTGTTCATCAGGTTGAGAAGCGCGCCGTCGGTGTCGTTGGCCAGCAGCGGATCCCACTCGCGGCCCCAGATCACCTTGATGACGTTCCAGCCGGCGCCGCGGAAGTACGACTCCAGTTCCTGGATGATTTTGCCGTTGCCCCGCACCGGGCCGTCGAGGCGCTGCAGGTTGCAGTTGACGACGAACGTGAGGTTGTCGAGCTCCTCGCGGGCGGCGACGCCGATGGCGCCGAGGGCCTCGGGTTCGTCCATCTCGCCGTCTCCGAGGAACGCCCAGACGCGCTGCCGGCTGGTGTCCTTGAGGCCGCGGTTGTACAAGTAGCGGTTGAAGCGGGCCTGGTAGATCGCGTTGATCGGCCCGAGTCCCATCGACACGGTCGGGAACTCCCAGAAGTCCGGCATCAGCCGTGGGTGCGGGTACGAAGGCAATCCGCCGCCGTGACCGGCGTGGGAGAGTTCCTGCCGGAACCCGTCGAGCTGGTCACTGCTGAGCCGGCCTTCCAGGAACGCTCGCGCATAGATGCCGGGAGAGGCGTGTCCCTGGAAGTAGATCTGGTCGCTGCCCCCAGGTGCTTCGGAGCCGTGGAAGAAGTGGTTGAACCCGACCTCGAACAGCGCCGCCGCGGACGCATAGGTGGAGATGTGCCCGCCGACGCCGACGCCAGGTCGCTGCGCACGATGGACCATGACGGCGGCGTTCCAGCGGTTGTAGGCCCGGATTCGCCGCTCGATGTGTTCGTCGCCCGGGAACTCGGGCTCGGCATCGGGAGCGATCGTGTTGATGTAGTCGGTACCGCGCAGATTCGCGACACCCACGCGCCGGTCACGCGCGCGTTGCAGGATGCTGAGCAGCAGGTACCGGGCCCTGTTCTGCCCGGCGTGGTCGACCACCTGGTCGAGCGATTCGAGCCATTCCTGGGTCTCGGACGGGTCCAGATCGAGAAGCTGGCTGTGCAGACCGAGGCTTTCCGGAAGGCCCTGCGGTGTCGGTGTCACGAGAGCTCCTTCAGGTCCGAGCTTCCGTCGCGAGCCGTGGCCGCCGCCAGCCGAAGACGCCCAGGGGAAGGCGCGACGACCGACGGCGGGCTGTACGGCCGGACGACAGCGACGGGGCAGGCGGCGTGTTGCAGCACGGCCTGGCTGACCGAACCCAGCAACATGCCGGCGAAGCCACCGCGGCCGCGCGACCCGACCACGACCATTTCCGCGGCGGCCGATGCGTCGATCAGTGCCTGTGCGGGGTGCCCGTGCATGAGCTTCGTGCGTACGTCGATGCCCGGGACGAGAACGCGTTTGCTCTGCATCGCTTCGGCGAACAGTTGCCGCTCGACCTGGTCGACGATCTCGGGGGGAACGCGGAGTGTCGCGTCGCGTCGAGCCGGCCTCGCGGCGTGTACGGCGGTGACGCCGATCCGCCGCCGCACCGCCTGCTGGAAGGCGAAGCGGAGTGCCGCGGCCGAGAGCTCCGAGCCGTCGACGCCGACCACGATCTGCCCGGTCGGTGAGGCGGAGAACGCCGTACCGTGTGCATGCGGGTGAACGACGACCACCGGGCACGGGGCGTGGGCTGCGATGGTGGCGCTCACCGACCCGACGAGCAGTCCGCGGAAGCCACCGACACCCCGGCCTCCGACGACCACCAGATCGGCATCCTGCGCTTCGCTGAGCAGCGTCGGCGTGGCGGGACCGGCGATCAGGGCAGTCGTGACCTTGATATCAGGGGCCAGTACGCGTACCTGCGCCGCCGCCTCGGCGAGGACCCACTCGGCGGCCGACCGGAGGCCGAGGTTCGTGTCCACGGTGAAGCCCATCTCCAGGGCGTTGCCGATCACCGGCCAGCTGAAGGCGTGCACGATGTGCAGAGGGCAGTGTCGCGACGCCGCCTCGGCAGCGGCCCAGGACAGGGCGCCCTGCGCCGACACCGACCCGTCGATCCCGACGAGAACCGGTCGACGACGCCGATTGTTCACTGCGATTGCCTTCGTCATCGTCGCCGCTCCGATTCAGCTGTCTGGTACCTGCGATTTCGACTGTGCCGTTCCAGCGCTGCGACAGGTAGTGCGGTGATCGGCGAACCTGTGATCGTCCTGATGGCCGACGTCCGGCAAGAATGCTCATCGCTCAGTACCTGTGTGCGCCCGGGGTCGGGGGGAGTGGAATGACCGAATCCGGCGGGCCGCGCTGGCCGGGTTCCGCCGCGGACAGCGCGGACGAAGCGTGGTTGACGGCGATCGCGCAGGCGGCCGCCGGAGACTCCCAGGCACCGCTGGAACTGCTGGTCGAGTACCTCAGCCTGCTGGCGGATGCCGCCATCTCCGGGCGACGGCCTCGTGAACACGAGCTGGCGATCGTCCGGGAGCTCGGGCGTCGCGCCGCGGAACGGGGCTCGGTGCACGACTGCTCGACTGGCCCGGGAGTGAGTACCCTCACCGTGCCGGGGCGCGTCCCTGACAGGAGGCATCGTGCCCTCGTGCAGGAGCCCCTGGTTGCCGGACGTCGGCGATGAGAACGACCTCAGTTCGCCGGTCGGCGCCGTACAAGTTGTTCGTCGTCGGAGGCAAGGTTGGGACTGCACGAAACAAGGAGGTTGTCGTGGACCAACCAGTCGTCGTCCGAACCAGCGCTACAACGCAGGCGAAAACGCCATGAAAGCCTATCGAGTCCTCTGGCTGGTTTTCAGTAGTGTGCTGGGCGTCGCGGGAGCCGTCATGGCGTTCACTTGGTCACTCTCGAACGTCGCGCTGCTGGTTGCCCTCGCTGCCCTCATCGGTGGAGTGGTGGCCATGGTCGTCTTGGCGAACCCGGACGAACCGCCCAGGCCTGCGCTGGAGCGACGACGCACCATCGGCCGCAGCGCAGCCCTCAGGCTCGGACATGAGGCCTCACAATGTGCCTGATGCCCTGAGCGACGAAGCGCTGCCTGGCCTGGCGGGCCAGCTTCTCGGCTCTGCAAGAGGCAGGCTCACCGGCGCAGCGGCTTCGGATCGTCGACGAGCGCCGGGCGTATCTCGACGAGATCGAGCGCCGTACCAGCAACGGTATGGCGGCGTGGCTCGCTTCTGGACCTCGAGCAGCTGGAGACCCTAGCCGGTTCATCGTGGGCGATGGCGCGGCAGGCCGCGCCCGCATTGACTGGGACGACCTGCTCCACGACATGGACAAATAGACAACCACGACTCCGGCGTAGGCCGGGGAAGATCGAGAACGCCATGACCAAGCTGGAACATCTCTACAGCTACTGCGGGCAGAGTCCCTGGCTGGACAACCTCACACGCGCCGCCCTGCGTGACGGAACCCTGGCACGAATGGTCGACAACGGGATCCGAGGTGTCACCGCGAACCCGACGATCTTCGCTCGGAGTATCACCGGCTCCCACTACTACGACGAACAGTTCGCCGCGCTGACGGCGGCCGGCACGTCGGTGGAGGAGGCCTACTGGGAGTTGGTGATCTCCGACACCGACCAGGCCCTCACCATCCTGCGACCGGTCTTCGACGCGGGTGACTGCGCTGACGGGTTCGTCTCTGTGGAGGTGTCTCCCGAGGTGGCCCACGATGCGCCCGGCACGATCGCCGCCGCGCGGTGGTTGCACGATCGCCTGGCCCAACCCAATCTGCTCGTCAAGATTCCCGCAACTGCGGAAGGCGTGTCCGCCGTCGAAACGTTGACTGCCGAGGGCGCCAGCATCAATGTCACGCTGTTGTTCTCCCTGTCCAGGTACGCCGAGATCATCGAGGCGTACCTGTCCGGGTTGGAGAAGTTCAGCGCGAACGGCGGTGATCCCTCGACTGTCAGCAGCGTCGCCTCGTTTTTCGTCAGCCGGGTGGACGTCGAAGTCGACCAGCGACTGGAGGCGCTAGGTACCGACGAGGCGCTCGCCTTGCGCGGCCAGGCGGCGGTCTCGCAGGCCAAGCTCGCCTACCGCATGTTCACCGAACGGTTCTCCACCAGACGCTGGCACCGGCTCGCCGTCCTGGGCGCGGATGTCCAGCGGCCGCTGTGGGCCTCGACGTCCACCAAGAACCCGGCGGACCGCGACACCCGCTATGTCGAGCAACTCATCGGCCCGGAGACCGTCACAACTTTGCCCGAGGCAACCATCGAGGCCTTCGAGGATCACGGCAGGATGGCTCGTACCGTCGACAACGGCGTGCCGGAGGCCGCTGAGATCATGGAGCGACTGGCGGCTCTCGGAATCGACATGACCGCCGTGGGACGCGTGCTCGAGGACAACGGCATCGCCGGCTTCGAGAAGGCCTATCGCGGAGTTCTCGCGGACCTGACCACGTCCACGCAGCCTTCGGCGGCATCCCTTTAGACCGCCGGGTCGGCACAACCGTGGGGCGGACTACC
>NZ_JBSGFZ010000028.1:0-145059 GCF_053603655.1 Kribbella sp. NPDC004138 | reverse complement strand
CGCCAACTGGTCCTCCACCCCCACCGCGCCTCCCCCCCCACCGCCACACCCCCCGGACCCATCCCCAAAACAAGCAGGTGAACCCACGAATCGTGGGTTCACCTGTCCGGTATGTCTTGAGACATCACACTTGCGCGCCCGGCAGGATTCGAACCTGCGACCAACGGATTAGAAGTCCGACGCTCTATCCAGCTGAGCTACGGGCGCGTGGCACGGAAGAGTGTCTCAGATCTCCGGGTGATCGCGCCTCCGGGTTCCTGATCGCGACGGTTCGCGGCGGGCCGAAGTACAGGGTTGTCGTTCCATCCCGGTAACGCTGAGTGGGTGGTCCTGCCGCTGGATCTTGACCCCAACTAGGCTTCGGGGCATGAGTCACCCCTCACCAGGCCCGTCCGGCGCGCCGCAACCCGCGGCGGGGTCGGCGTACTCACCCGGCGGACCGTACCCGCAGCCCAACGTGCTCGGGAGCCATCCCGTGCCCGGGCAGCGGCGCAACCGCGGTGTGCTGATCGGCATCGTGATCGCGGTCGTGTTCGCGATCGCCGGTCTGGTGATCTTCGGGATCGTGGCCAAGTCGACCGGCGCCGGCGGCTTCACCTGGGGCCTGGTGTTCGCGTTCGTCCCGGTCATCCCGGTGATCGCGCTCTACCTCTGGCTGGACCGGTACGAGCCCGAGCCCACGAAGTACATCGTCTTCGCGCTCTGCTGGGGCGCGTTCATCGCCACGCTGGTCGCGATCTTCATCAACACCGAGGTGTCGCACCGCCTGGCCGAGACCGGCGTCGGCGGCGACCGGTCCGCGGTCTTCGTCGCCCCGCCGGTGGAGGAGTTCGCCAAGGGCTCCGTGATCCTGCTCCTGGCGCTGGTCCGGCGCAAGGAGTTCGACGGCATCATCGACGGCCTGGTGTACGCCGGCATGGTGGGCGTCGGCTTCGCCTTCACCGAGAACATCCTGTACTACGGCCGCGTCTTCAACACGCTCTCCGAGGAGGCCGGCAGCGACGCGGGCCTGCGCGGCGCGTTCGCGTTGTTCATCATCCGCGGCGTGATCTCGCCGTTCGCGCATCCGCTCTTCACGTCGTTCACCGCGATCGGCATCGGCGTCGCGATCCGGCACCGAAGTACCGCCGTACGGTATCTGGCCCCGGTCGTCGGGTACCTGGCCGCGGTCCTCGCGCACGCGGCCTGGAACGCGTCGGCGAGCTGGGCCGGCGGCGGGGGCTTCATCCTCGCGTACCTGTGCCTGATGGTGCCGCTGTTCATCTGCCTGGTCGTCTTCGCGCTGGTGATGCGGTCGCGGGAGGGACAGATGATCGCCTCGCGGCTGTATGACTACGTCCGGTTCGGCTGGCTGGTGCCGCAGGACGTACCGCTGATCGCGACGCTGCGCGGGCGCAAGGCGCTCCGGCAGAACGCGCGCCGGTACGGTGCCCAGGCGGAGGCCGCCGCGAAGGCCTTCCAGCACAACGCGACCGAGCTGGCGTACCTGCGCGACAAGATCGTCCGCCAGGTGATCGGCCCCGAGGCGCTGGAGACCGAGAAGTCGCTGCTCGACGAGCTCCGGGACCGGCGCCCGAGCGTCCCGTTCCCGCCGATGCCGGCGTTCGCCCAGGCCGCACCGCAGTACGCCGGTGCGCCCGGGTATCCCGGCGCGCCGCTGCCGCCTGGTGGACCCGGGGGGCAGATGGGGCCTGGTGGACCTGGGGTGCAGGTGGGGCCAGGGGCACCTGGTGGGCCTGGTGCGCAGCCGGGGCTCGGCGGAGCAGGGCAGGGGGCGGGCGGAGCGGTGCCGGGAGCGGATGGCGCGGTGCCGGGCCAGGCGCCGTACCCGCGGCCGCAGGACGGTTATCCGCCTGCTCAATCCGGGTATCCCTCCGGACAACCCGGTCACGGAACCGGTCAGTCTGGTTACCCACCGGGACCCCCTGGTCGACAAGGACCGCCGGGAGGATACGGTCCGTATCCACCACCGCAGTGACTGCCACCCGTCCACGCCGCCAAACGGGGATGACGATGACTTTGCTTCTGCGCTGTCCGACCGGGCACTCTGTGCTCGTGGGCGGACGCCGTGGCTGACACCAGGTCAGCAGCTGGTGACGGTTCGGAACCGCGGGTTCCGAACCAGGATCAGCATGCCCAGGAGCTGGCGAACCTCATCGCCCAATCACCCTCCAAGCCCCGAGGCTTCTGGCGCCGCCGCCGCAAAAAGCCCACCGACGACCCCACCCCCTCCACGGCAACCACGCCGCCCGGAGACAGCTCAGCCACCGCCCAGCGCGGGGCTGCCTCGGACCAGCCCCTGCCGGCTGCGAGCCCCGGCTCGTCCAGCGCCCAGCCCGGAGACGTGACGGCCAGCACGCAGCAAGGGGTCGATTCTGGTGAGGCCCAGCCAGGAGCGGCCAAGGCTCGGCCGAGTTCCGGCTGGACCAGCGCCCAGCCAGCGGACGGCTCGGCGAGCGCTCAGCCCGGAGACGTGACGGCCAGCACGCAGCAAGGGGCCGACTCTGGTGAGGCCCAGCCAGGAGCGGCCAAGGCTCAGCCTGGTTCCGGCTCGACCAGCGCCCAGCCGGCGGACGGCTCGGCCAGCGCTCGGCAAGGAGCTGGCGCAGGGGAGGCCCAGTCGGGATCGGCTGAGGCGCAGCCGGGCGAAGAGTCTGGTGCGGCCCAGCCGGGCGACGGCACTGCCGACGCCTCGACGGACGCCCCAGTGGCCTCCGCAGCCGGCGACGCCGCAGGCGTGTCAGCAGACGGCAAAGCTGCAGACACGCCCGCAGAGGGCCGCACGGCGGCGAACGGGACAGCTGACGCTCCCGTCCCGGCTGATGCGTCCACCGACGCCAATCGCGGCGCGGCGGCCCCAGGGCCCCAGGATGGAACTGCCGGGGAGACGTCTGCCGTGCAAGCCGACGCAAAGGATGCTTCCGCCGTGGAAACTGCGTCCGGCACCCCAGACGGCCAGGCCTCGGCTGGGCTGACAGCCGCGGAAGGCGGCGACCCGGCCACGGTAGACCGCGAGGCCTCCGCAGGGTCGGCAACTGCTGGTACGACGACCGGCCGGGCGGACGGCCCAACTGGTACGTCGACCGCCGAGCAGGCCGCCGTACGTCCGGCAACCGCAGGCCAGCGCCCGCGCTCGGCGGTCGGTGTCGTGTACGAACCTGACGAGTCGCCTGACGGATTCCCTCTCGAGTACGGCAACATCATCATCGGCCTCCCCAAACAACCGGAGAAGGCCGACACCTCGGCTCACACGGCCAACGACGCCGACGCCGACGGTGCCGACGAGCCGGACCCCGCGGACGTCGCCGACGGCGTGAACCCCGCAGACCGTGCCGACGAGCCGGACCCCGCGGACGTCGCCGACGGCGTGAACCCCGCAGACCGTGCCGACGAGGCGGATCGTGCGGACGACGGAGACGAAGCGAGCCCGGCGGACGGTGCGGGCGACGGTGCCGGGTCCGGCGACGCGACTGAAGCTGGCGCGGCTGAAGCTGGCGAGGCGGCTGGGACTGTCGGGGGTGCCGAGGGGGCGCCTGACTCTCAGTGCGACGTACAAGGCGATGGAGCGGTGGAGGCGCCCGCAGCGGCTACCGATGATGGCGAGGCTGGCGACGGGACTTCGGAGGCTGCGGATGAGCGGCCCGCGGAGGACGCGGCTGAGGCTGGCATTGCGGACGGCGGGGCGTCTGGAGGCGGCGAGGCGGATGCCTCAGCCGACCCGGTGGTCGAGGGGTCCGACGCGGGTACTGAGGCTGGTGCGGACGGCGGGGCTGGTGCGGGCGTTGCTGACGGCGCGGATGTGGCTCCAGTGGGCGCCGGGGCGGTTGCTGATGAGCCTGCTGGTCAGTCGGATGAGTCTGCGGGTGCTGAGCAGGCCGATGGGTCGGCTGGCAGCACCGGCGTTGACGGTCCCGGTGAAGAGTCGGTCGATTCCTCGGCGGCGGACGGCGGCGAAGAGGCTGCTGCTGACGGTGCTGCGGCGGATGGCGCTGACGAGTCTGTAGACGGAGCTCTCGGAGGTCACGGCGCGGGTGCGTCGGGGGATGGCTCGGCTGGTGACGCTGCCGCTGAGGAGGCTGGCACGGCCGCCGACGGCGATGCTGTCGAGGCTGGTGCTGTCGGGGACGGCGCTGGAGACGAGCCGGTGGTTCCGGCCGGCGAGGCGGGTACGTCGGGCGATGGCTCACCAGATGACGCTGCCGCTGAGCAGGACGGTGCGGCTGCAGAAGGTGCTGTCGAGGGCGGTGCTGCCGGGGACGACGCTGGGGATGAGCCGGCTGATCCCGCCGGCGAGGGCGCGGTTGTCGACGAGGTGGATGCGGCGGGCGATGGCTCGGCTGATGGTGCCGCTGTTGCGGCGGCTGAGGACAAGGCGGCTGACGGCGCTGCTGCCGAGGGTCATGCGGCTAAGGGGCATGTGGCTGAGGGTGACGCGGCCGAGGGCGATCCGGCCACGGGTGGTGCGGCTGAGGGTGACGCGGCCGAAGGTGACGCGGCTGAGGGTGACGCGGTCGAAGGTGACGCGGTCGAGGGGGACGTGGCTGCGGGTGCTGGTGAGGGGGACGGGGCCGAAGGGGCTTCCAGTGACGGTTCTGAGGGGCGGGATGAGCCGGAGCTGACTGGGGAGGAGTTGGCGCGGCGGTTGGCGGCTGAGCAGGCTGCTATGGCGCTTATTACGGCGCTGATGAAGTTGCGGGGGGTGCTGGCGGGGAGTCAGTTGCCGTTGGAGGTTGTGGGGGCTGACGAGGCTCGGCAGCAGCAGAAGGCGATGCTGGATCAGCTCGACGACTACTTGTTGCCTCGGCTGGTGCAGCTCGAGGCTCCGATTCTGGCTGTGGTGGGTGGGTCGACCGGCGCCGGCAAGTCGACGCTGGTGAACACGGTGATCGGCAAGGTCGTCAGCGAGCCGGGCGTGCTGCGGCCCACGACGCGGTCGCCGGTGCTGATTCATCACCCGGCGGATGCCGACTGGTTCGTGGGGGACCGGGTGTTGCCGGGGATGGCTCGGACCAGTTCGGACGAGCCGGGCGGCATGGAGGACGCGGGGCAGTTGCGGCTGGTGGAGGCCGACACCGTGCCGCGGGGCCTGGCGATCCTGGACGCGCCGGACATCGACTCGGTCGTCGAGACGAACCGTGATCTCGCGACCCAGCTGCTCGCGGCGGCGGATCTGTGGCTGTTCGTGACCACGGCGGCCCGGTACTCCGACGCGGTGCCGTGGGAGTTCCTGCAGAGCGCGTCGGACCGCAGTACGGCGGTCGCGGTCGTGCTCGACCGGGCGCCGAGCGAGACGATCGACGACATCACCGGCCACCTCGCGCAGCTGCTGCTCGAGCGCGGGCTCGGGGAGTCGCCGCTGTTCTCGATCCAGGAGACGGTTGTCGACGGCAACGGGATGTTGCCGCAGCCGGCCGTTGCCTCGATCAAGGACTGGCTGGCAGACCTGGCCGCTGACGCCGAGGCGCGGGCGGCGGTCGTGCGCCGTACGCTGCAGGGCGCGGTCAGTGCGATGGTGAAGAAGACCCCGCCGTTCGCCGAGGCGGTGAAGGCGCAGGCCGACACCGCGGTGGAGCTGCGGTCCTCGGTGGAGTCGGCGTACGACCAGGGCGTCAAGGACATCGCGAAGGCGTGCCAGGACGGGACGCTGCTGCGGGGCGAGGTGCTGGCCCGGTGGCAGGAGTTCGTCGGGACCGGCGAGCTGCTGAAGGGCCTGCAGTCCAATGCCGGCCGGTTGCGGGATCGGTTGAAGAGCTCGCTCGGCAACAAGCCGGCGGAGACCCGTGACGTCAGCGACGCGATCCAGTCCGGTCTGGAGTCGTTGCTGGGTGAGCACGCGACCGCTGCCGCGGAGCGCGCGGAGAAGGTGTGGCAGGCAACTGCTCCCGGTCGCCAGCTCCTGGCCGCCGCCGAGGCGAATGATGCCGAGGGCAACAGCGGGCAGTCGCTGGGCGTGGTGTCGGAGGACTTCGCGGCCGCTGCGAGCCGGGCGGTCCGGGAGTGGCAGACGTTCGTCCTCGAGCTGGTCCGCAAGGAAGGCGCGGACAAGAAGTCGACGGCACGGATCCTGGAGTACGGCGTCAACGGGCTGGGCCTCTCGCTCATGGTGGTGGTGTTCGCCAGCGGGGCAGGCATTCCGAAGGGTGCCGAGGCCAGCGCGGGCGCGGGCAGCGCGGTCGTCGGGAAGCGGCTGCTGGAGGCAGTTTTCGGCGACAAGGCCGTTCAGGGCATGGTGGACAAGGCACGCGAGGAACTGGACGGTAAGGTTCATGCCCTGATGGATGCCGAATTCGCCCGGTATCTGGCTGTCCTCGACCAGCATCCGGTCGACGCCGAGACGGCCAGGCAACTCACCGAGGCCGCGCGCGCGGTGGAGGACTGCACGTGACGGAAACAGTGGATACGGTCGAGACCCCGGTGCGGGCCGAGACCGATGTCCTGAAGAAGATCGACGCGCTCGAGGCAGCCGCGGAGGCCGGCGACGGCCGGCTCGACCCCGTGGTGCTCACCGAAGCGGGGCAGATCGTCGACCGGGCCGCGCAGCGCCTGCGGATGTCGGGCGACCTGACGGTGGTCGCGCTCGCGGGCGCGACCGGCTCGGGGAAGTCGTCGCTGTTCAACGCGCTGACCGGGCTCGACCTGGCCGCGATCGGAACCCGGCGGCCGACGAGCTCGATGCCGCTGGCCTGTGTCTGGGGTGACGAGCCGGCCGGTGAGGTGCTGACCTGGCTGGGCATCCCGCGCCGGCACCAGGTGCAGCACCGCAGCTCGCTCGAGGAAGCCCATTCCGAGGACCTCGACGGTCTGGTGCTGCTGGACCTTCCCGACCACGACTCGACCGAGGTCGAGCACCGGCTGATCGTCGACCGGCTGGTGGAGCTGGTCGACCTGCTCGTATGGGTGGTGGATCCGCAGAAGTACGCCGACGCGGCGCTGCACAACCGGTACATCAAGCCGTTCGCCTCGCATTCCCCGGTGATGGTGTTCGCGCTGAACCACATCGACAAGCTGACGCCCGACCAGCGGAAGAGCTGCCTCGAGGACCTGGACCGGTTGCTGCAGTCGGACGGCCTCAAGTCGCCGACCGTCGTCGCCACGTCGGCCACCAGCGGCGACGGTCTGGAAGAAGTCCGTTCGTTGCTGGTCAAGCGGGTCAGCAACAAGCGCTCCGCGCGGGAGCGGCTCGCGGCCGACGTCGATCGAGTCGCGGACCGGATGGCGAGCCAGTGCGGCAACGCCAAGACGCCGGAGATCGCCGAGGCCGACGTCACCGAGCTCGTCGACGCGCTCGCGGACGCGAGTGGGCTGTCCGTCGTGTCGGACGCCGTAAGGCGCTCCTACCTGCAGCGGGCGCGGGCGGCGACCGGGTGGCCGTTGACCAAGTGGCTCGGGCGGTTCCGTCCGGATCCGTTGCGGCGGCTGCACGGCGATCAGGTGTCGCGCGAGCAGGGCAAGGCGCTGCGCAGGTCCGCGGCGAGCGAGGTCGCGATCGCGCGATCTTCGTTGCCTGCGGCAACCCCCGTGCAGCGGGCGCGGATGGATGCCGCGGTCCGGACGATCACGAACAAGGCCGCCGAGGGCCTGTCGCGCCCGTGGGCGGACTCGGTGCGTACGGCGATCCGGCGGCGCGAGGAGTCGCTCGGCGACGAACTCGACCAGGCGGTCGCGCGGACCGATCTGGGTGTGTCCGGCAACCCCGGCTGGTGGGGCTTCGCCAGGGTCGTGCAGTGGTTGCTGTTCCTGGTCACGCTCGGCGGCGCCGCGTGGCTGGTCGCCTTGCTGGTGGCGCGGATCGCCAACCGGAACGATCCGCCGCTGCCGGAATGGAACGGCATTCCCTACGCGTGGATCATGCTGGTCGGTGGTGCCGTCCTTGGAGTGGCGCTCTCGTTCGTCTGCCGGGTGTTCGCCACGAACGGCGCGCTGCGGCGCTCCCGGCAGGTGGCGACGGCGCTTCGCGCCGAGCTGGTGAACGTTGCCGACAGCCACGTTGTGGCGCCGGCGCGCGAGGAGCTCGCGGCGTACACGAAGTGCCGGGACAGCGTCGCCGCTGCCCGCGGATAGTCCGCCGCCCGCCGGTGGTTCTGCCGGCGGGCAGGCGGTGCTCGACCGCCGCGCCTCTCGGATGAGACGACGCGCGGCGGCGAGGGCGATCAGAGCTCGGCGTCTGGCGCGTACTGCGACAGGGAGATCTTGGCGGCGCTGAGGAGATCCTCCTCGGTCGTGGTGCCGGACGCCCGGATCGCCTCGATCCAGGCGCGGACGGACTGCTCGTTGTAGTCGACGACCTCGGGAGAGTTGGCCATCTCGACCGGGTCGGCGTCGGCCGGGAGTTCGCCGGTGACGTAGAGGGCGAGGCCGAGCAGGCCGCCGTCCCAGCCCGGCCCGACCCAGAGCGCGCCGGAGCCGCCGGGCGCCGGGGCCTCGCCCATCGAGTGCTCCAGCTCGAGCTCCGTGGAGGAGTCCGCGCCGGGCAGCAGTCGGAGCTCCAGCAGGCTGGTCGGGCCGCCGAAGGTCACCTTGAACCGCTTCGGCGGATCGCACTCCAGGATGTCGCCGCCGGCGTTGCCCTCCAGCTGGAACGAGCCGCCGACCTTCAGGTCGCCGCTGACCGGCATGAACCAGCGCCGCATCCGCTCCGGATCCGTCAGCGCGTCCCACACCTCGGCCGGCTCGGCCCGGTAGGAACGGCGCATCAGCACCGTCACGGTCTCGCCGGTGCGGCTGACCTCGCGCTGGACCGCGTTGATGTGCTCGAGGATGTCGATCACGGGTGGTTCCCTCTCCTGAAGGTATCTGGAGACCACCACAATGCCGGGATTCACTTATATAAGTCAACACTGACTTATGGGGTTCGGCGGCGTCGTTGACCTTCGCTGCGAGGGCGCTGGGAGTCGTCGAGCTCATGCGGCGTCCGCTGCCAGCGGGAGCGGGGTGGTGGAGTACTCGTCGGCGGGGAACGGGGTGGCGGTGACTTCAGGGGTGGAGGTTTCGGAGCGGGGCGCGGATTTGGTGTAGCTGGTGGTGCCTCGGTTCAGGTCGTGGCCGATGGCGAAGGCTTCCAGGACCAGGCGGCTGCGAGGCTCGCCGTTGTCGTCCTTCCACTCGTGGGTGCGGAGTTTGCCGGCGACGATGACCGGTTGGCCGAGCTGCACCGAGTCGGCGGTGTTCTGCGCCAGCTGGCGCCAGCACTCGACCTGGAACCAGGTGGTGGTCTTGTCGATGAAGTAGCCGAGGTTCTTGTCGAACTGTCTCGGGGTGGAGGCGAGCCGGAACGACAGGTGGGGCGAGTGTCCGCGCTCCTTGAGGTCAGGATCGCTGCCGACGCGGCCGAAGACTGTCACATAGGTTTCGTTGAGGCTCATGGGATCGCCTTCCGTGAAGAGTTCTGTCAACGGAGAAGATGCACCGATCGGAGCCGGGTCGGGCGGGGAAAGTCGGAGGCTGTGGATGACATAGGCTCTGGGGTATGGCGGAATTCATCTACACGCTTCGCAACGTCCGGAAGGCGCACGGCGACAAGGTCGTTCTCGACAATGTGACGCTGAACTTCCTGACCGGGGCGAAGATCGGCGTGGTCGGGCCGAACGGCACCGGTAAGTCCTCGCTGTTCAAGATCATGGCGGGGCTCGACCAGCCCTCCAACGGCGAGGCTCGGCTGGCCGAGGACGCGACGGTCGGGATCCTGCTGCAGGAGCCGCCGTTGACCGAGGGCAAGACCGTGCTGGAGAACGTCCAGGAAGGCGTCGGCGACACCAAGCAGAAGCTGGATCGCTTCAACGAGATCTCCGCCGAGCTGGCCGATCCGGACGCGGACTACGACACGCTGCTCGCCGAGATGGGCGACCTGCAGACGGAGCTCGACCACCGCAACGCCTGGGACATCGACGCGCAGCTGGAGCAGGCGATGGACGCGCTGCGCTGCCCGCCGCCGGATGCGATCGTCGACAAGCTGTCCGGTGGTGAGCGCCGCCGGGTCGCGCTCTGCAAGCTGCTGCTGCAGCAGCCGGACCTGCTGCTGCTCGACGAGCCCACCAACCACCTGGACGCCGAGTCCGTGCTGTGGCTCGAGCAGCACCTGCAGAAGTATCCGGGCGCCGTCATGGCGATCACCCACGACCGGTACTTCCTGGACAACGTCGCCGAGTGGATCCTCGAGCTCGACCGCGGCCGCACCTACGGGTACGAGGGGAACTACTCGAAGTACCTGGAGACCAAGCAGCAGCGCCTCGTCGTCGAGGGTCAGAAGGACGCCAAGCGGCAGAAGATCCTGGAGCGCGAGCTCGAGTGGGTCCGGTCGAACGCGAAGGCCAGGCAGACCAAGAGCAAGGCCCGGCTCGCGCGGTACGAGGAGCTCGCCGCCGAGGCCGAGCGGAACCGCAAGCTCGACATCGACGAGATCAACATCCCGCCGGGCCCGCGCCTGGGCAGCACCGTGCTCGAGGTGAACAAGCTGGAGAAGGGCTTCGGCGACCGCAAGCTGATCGACGGCCTGAGCTTCAGCCTCCCGCGGGCCGGCATCGTCGGTATCGTCGGCCCGAACGGCGTCGGCAAGTCGACCCTGTTCCGGATGATCGTCGGCGAGGAGCAGCCGGACGCGGGCTCGCTGAAGCTCGGCGAGACCGTGAAGATCTCGTACGTCGACCAGTCGCGCGGCGGCCTGGACCCGAAGAAGACGGTCTGGCAGCAGGTGTCCGACGAGCTCGACTTCATCAAGGTCGCGAACTTCGAGATGCCGAGCCGGGCGTACGTCGCCTCGTTCGGGTTTAAGGGCCCGGACCAGCAGAAGCCGACCGGCGTCCTGTCCGGCGGTGAGCGGAACCGGCTGAACCTGGCGCTGACGCTGAAGATGGGCGGCAACCTGCTGCTCCTCGACGAGCCGACCAACGACCTGGACGTCGAGACCCTGCAGTCGCTCGAGGATGCCCTGCTGGAGTTCCCGGGCTGTGCGGTGGTCGTGTCCCACGACCGGTGGTTCCTGGACCGGGTGGCGACGCACATCCTGGCCTGGGAGGGCAGCGACGACGACCCGGCCAACTGGTTCTGGTTCGAGGGCAACTTCGCGGCCTACGAGGCGAACAAGATCGAGCGTCTCGGCCCGGAGGCGGCGCGGCCGCACCGCGTCACCCACCGCAAGCTCACCCGCGAGTAACGCGAACAGCCCGAAGAGGCATCGGCCGACCCGAAGGGCCCCGTTCCGCATCAGGAGCCGGGGCCCTTCGCGCGTTCGAACACTTAGCCCTTGCGCTAACTATCGAGCCGCGGCAATACTTAGCCTTATGGCACAGTATTCGGAGCAGGTCGACGGTGTCTTCGTGGCGCTCGCCGATCCGACGCGGCGCAGCGTCATCCGGCGGCTGGGGCGGGGACCGACGAGCGTGGGCGAGCTCGCGGCGGAGTTCCCCATCACGTTGCCGTCGTTCATGAAGCACGTCCGGACGCTCGAGTCGAACGGGCTGATCCGCACCGTGAAGACCGGCCGGGTGCGCACCTGCGTGCTCAACCGGGAGCGGCTGGAGCTGGTGGACGGCTGGCTCGCCGAGCAGCGGCGGATCTGGGAGGAGCGCACCGACCGCCTGGAGCGCTTCGTCATCGAGGAGGAGGAATCGTGAGTCATACAGGGTTCGATCCGGAGCTGGACCTGATGGTGGAGCGGGTGATCCGCGCGCCCCGCAAGGCCCTCTGGCGGGCCTGGACCGATCCGCGACGCTTCGAGCAGTGGTGGGTGCCGGCGCCGGCGCTCTGCCGGGTCGAGCGGCTGGAGATGCGGCCGGGCGGGGCGATCGTGACGCGATTCAGCGAGGACGGCAGCGCCTTCGTGCCGCATCTCGAGGCGGTCGTCCTGGTGGCCGACGAGCTCGAGCGGATCGCCTTCACGAACGCGATCGACAGCACCTGGCGCCCGGCGGATCCGCAGCCGATCGCGATGACGGCCGAGGTGCTCCTGGACGACCACCCGGACGGTACGGCGTACCGGATGATCGCCCGGCACGGCGACCCGGCGACTCGCGGCAGGCACGCGGAAATGGGGTTCGCGGACGGATGGGGAACGGTCACCGAGCAGCTGGCGAAGTTGGTGGAGCGATGAAGCTCGTCCTGACGGAGTTCGTGACGCTCGACGGCGTCAGCCAGGGGCCGGGGTCGCCGACCGAGGACACGACCGACGGCTTCACCCGCGGCGGCTGGCTCGTGCCGTATATCGACGAGCTGTTCGTACGCCGGACCGTCGAGTGGCTCCAGCAAGCCGACGGACTGCTCTTCGGGCGACGCACGTACGACGCGTTCGCGCGGGACTGGCCGCGGATCACCGACCCCGACGACCCGTACACCGAGCGGATGAACTCGCTACCGAAGTACGTCGTGAGCAGCACGCTCACCGAAGGTGCCTGGCACCCGACAACATCGCTGAACAACCTCGACGATGTCGAAGAGCTGAAACGGCAGCCAGGTGGTGAGCTGCAGATCCATGGCAGTGCACGGCTTGGCAACGCGCTTCTCAAGGCCGGCCTGGTCGACATGGTTCGGCTGGCCGTAGCGCCGACAGTGCTCGGCGCCGGAAGGCGGTTGTTCGAGCAGCCGGGAGATGCGGCCGGTCTGAGGCTTCAGCAACAGGAGGCGACGCCGAGCGGTCTCCTGCTGCTCGAGTACGAGGCGGTCGGAGCTGCCCCGGTGGCGGAGTACGAGGGCGTCACGGCGTACGTCTGAGTCAGCGGTCGCCGTCGAGGGGACCCCAGTTTTGGGACCCGCCGGTGCGCGGCTCGAAGCCGGCGAAAGGGATGTAGTTCATGCCGACGGTGGCAGCGAAGTACCCCTGGCCGTACGGCATCACGGCAGCGCCCGCCTGCCAGTACGGGACCTCGCGGCTGCCGTACCTGACGTAGTGGACCTTCGGCTCGTCGCCCGCGCCGATGCGGGCAGCGTCCTGGGCGCAGGCCGGCACGGTACGGGTGCCGTACTTCGGTTGGGTCCAGACGATGTCCGTCGTCGACGGCCCATGCTGGGGATTGAAGAAGCACGGCAGCCGGCGCTGCGGCACCGGTTCGCCGCGCAGGCGCGCCTGGACACAGACGATCGCGTAGCGTCCGGTCGCCAGCGTGTCGGTGACCGAGCTGATGCCGTCGGCCGATCGGATGTCTCTGGCTGCCCGCTGCGCCGCCTCGTAGGCGTCGAGCGCCACCTGGTAGTCCGACCGCGCATCGGGGTCGAGCGGGTGCCCGCCCACCTGCGCATCCAGTCGCCGCAGCTCCTCACCGAAGAGGGTCACGTCCTCGTCGGCCCGCTTGCGGATCTGCTCCAGTTCCTCGGCGTCACCGCGCTGCGCGGCCCGCCGGTCCCAGAAGTACCGGCCCGCGAGTGTCATCCCTCCGCCCCCCAAGGCGGCCATCAACCACCACATCTTCCGACGGTAACGCCGGAGAGCGACCGGCTAAACGGTCTGGGCCTGATAGTCGGTCAAAACGTTGTCGACGACGCGCAGGTCCTCGGTGATGAGCGCCTTCCAGAGCGCCCAGCCGCGGGCCCTGGCCCAGGTGCCGGCGTCTTGGTCGACAACCTCCCGGAAGGCGGCGCGGGAGGCGCCGGAGAAGAAGGTGTAGGCGATCACCAGGTCGCACGCAGGGTCGCCGACTCCCGACGTACCGAAGTCGATGACCGCGGAGAGCCGGCCGTCGCGGACCAGCAGGTTGCCGTTGGCGATGTCGCCGTGGAACCAAACCGGCGGCCGGTCCCAGGATGTCGCCAGCGCCGCGTCCCACACCTCACGCGCGAGATCGGTGTCGATCCGGCCCTTCAATGCGGCGAGGGCCTCGATCGTCTCGTCGTGGTAGTACGCCGGGGGTCCGCCGCGATGGAAGCTGTGCGCACCGGCGAGCGGCCCGCCGGTGGGGTCGACGTCCTGCAGGGCGCGGATGAACTCCGCGATCGACCGAGCGAAACCGGGCAGGTCCGTCACGGTGTCCGCTGACGCGGTCCGGCCGTCGATCCAGCGCCGGATCGCCCACGGGTGCGGGTAGCCTTCGCCGGGCGCACCCTTCGCGACGGCCTCGGGGATCTCGACCGGGAGCTGTGGCCCGAGAACCGGCAGCCAGGTGTGTTCCTTGTCCACGGCCGCCACGTAGCTCGCGTGCGTCGGCAGCCGAGCGGTCAGCCCGGCGCCGAGCCGGTACGTCCGGTTGTCCCAGCCGTCGACCTCGACCGGCGTCACCGGCAGGTCGGCCCACTGCGGGAACTGCTGTGCGATCAATCGCCGTACCAGTGCTGCGTCGATACCGGCCCGGCCGTCCTGGGGAAGTTCCGTCACGCGAAGAAGGTTCCCCGACGCGGACGGCCGGTCTCAAACGCTTTAGCCGACGGCTTCAGCGTTGACCGATGTGCTCGGAGACGGCGTCGAAGACCCGGCCGACGGCGGCGAAGTCCTCGGGGCTGGCGAGGTTGACCAGGTTCTCCCGGACGCCCTCGACGTGGAACGGCGCGGCCTGCTCGAGCAGGGCGAAGCCGGCGTCGGTCAGCTCGGCCCAGACGCCGCGCTTGTCGCTGGTGCACGACGTGCGGCGGACCAGTTCGGCGGCCTCCAGGCGGCCGACGGTGTGCGTCAGGCGGGACCGGCTCTGGTGCAGCCGGTCGGCGAGGTCGGCCATCCGGAGCCGCCGGTCGGGCGCCTCGGAGAGCCGCACCAGGATCTCGTAGTCGTTGATTCCGAGGCCGAACTGGCGCAGATCCTCGTCGAGTTTGGCCATCAGGCGTGCGGTGCCCAGCAGGTACGCACGCCACGCCACCTGCTGCTCGGCGTCGAGCCACCGAGTCCCCCGGTCCATCTCAGTCTCCATCGTCACGGGAACAGTGTAGCGGGAATGTAGTTGACTTTTAAACCGTTACTGCCTACTGTCGTAGTCATCGGTTGAAGTTTTAACTACCGCGGCTGCGTCGCCCCCGACCAGTACGAACCACCTTCCGAGAGGACCCCATGAGCGACACCACCACCGGCACCGCGACCAGCAGCATCCCCGGCCTGGTCGCCGGCACGTACGCCCTCGACACCGCGCACAGCGAGGTCGGCTTCACCGTCCGGCACCTGATGACCAAGGTCCGCGGCACCTTCCAGGAGTTCAGCGGCGAGATCGTCGTCAAGGACTCCATCGAGGAGTCCACGACCAACGTCGCGATCGAGCTGGCGTCGGTGCACACCCGCAGCGAGCAGCGCGACGGGCACCTGCGCTCCGGCGACTTCTTCGACGCCGAGAACAGCCCGAAGATGACCTTCGTCAGCACCGCCATCAAGCCCGAGGGCGACGACTACGTCCTGGCCGGCGAGCTGACCATCAAGGACGTCACCAAGCCGATCGAGCTGGCCGTCGAGTTCCTCGGCGTCGACCAGAACGCCTACGGCCAGACCATCATCGGTTTCGAGGCCTCTGCGTCGATCAGCCGCAAGGAGTGGGGCATCGACTTCAACGTGCCGCTCGAGGGCGGCAAGCTGCTGATCGGTGACAAGGTAGACATCCACCTCGACGTCCAGGCCGCGCTGCAGGCCTGACCCCGGCAAAACCGAAAGACCCCGCGCCGCTCGGCGCGGGGTCTTTGCTATGCCTGGACCATGCGATGGGCGAGGTCTGCGTAGAGCTTGCCGAGCGCGGCCGGGTCGCCGCGGTGCGGGGTGTACCACCGGGCGACGTCGATGGACAGCGAGAGCACGGCGAGGGTGGTGCCGGGCAGGTCGGGCACCGTGAACTCGCCCGCGGCGACGCCGTCGGCGAGAACCTGCTCGATCTGGGCGGAGATCGCCCGGCGGATCGTCGCGACCTCGGCCAGGTGCTCGGGTGACAGGGCGGCCAGCTCGTACTGGACCACGCGCGCGATCGTGTGATGCTCCGCGTGCCAGGCAGTGAAGGCGGCGACCAGCGAGCGGAGCCGGTCCGCGGGTGCGGAGCCGGTGTCGGCGGAGCGCAGTACGTCGAGGGCCGCGTTGTGACCGTAGCGGCTGATCTCGAAGAGCAGGCGCTCCTTCGACGGGTAGTGCACGTACAGCGCGGCGGGGCTCATCCCGGCGCGCGAGGCGATGTCGCGGGTGGTGGTGGCCTGGTAGCCGCGCTCGGCGAAGGCGTTGACGGCGCCGGTCAGCAGCCGGCGCGCCGCGGCCGGCTGGACATGCTCCCACACCAGGGGATCGGTGACTGCGGACACGTTGACACCTTGCACCGAACGCGTGAAGCTAAGCAAGCGCTTAGCCATTTGTCTCAAATCCTCGGGGAGGCCCCATGGAGCGCGTCATCTTCGGCGAGGACCACCACGCGTTCCGCGCCAGCGCCAAGGAGTACTGCGACCGCTCGCTGGTGCCGCGGATGGAGCAGTTCCTCGAAGAGAAGACGATCGACCGCGCCGCCTGGCTGGAGGCCGGGAAGCAGGGCTTCCTCGGGCTCGACGTGCCGGAGGAGTACGGCGGCTCGAGCGTCGGCGACTACCGGTTCAACGCCGTGTTCGCCGAGGAGGTGTCGAAGGTCTCCGCGTCGCTGTCGAGCTGCTTCGGCATCCACTACGACTGCGCCGCGCCGTACTTCGTGGACCTCGGCACCGAGGAGCAGAAGCAGCGCTGGCTGCCGAAGTTCTGCGCCGGTGAGTACGTCGCCGCGATCGGGATGACCGAGCCGTCCGGCGGTTCGGACCTGGCCGCGCTGAAGACGACCGCGAAGAAGGCCGACGGCGGCTGGGTGCTGAACGGCTCGAAGACCTTCATCACCAACGGCGACATGGCCGACCTGGTGATCGTCGCGGCCCGCACGACGCCGGAGAAGGGCGCGAAGGGCATCACGCTGTTCGTGGTCGAGGAGGGTATGGAGGGCTTCGCCCGCGGCCGCAAGCTCGACAAGGTCGGCCAGACCGAGTCCGGTACGTCGGAGCTGTTCTTCGAGGACCTGTTCGTCGGCGACGGCAACGTGCTCGGCGAGCTGGACCGCGGGTTCATCCACATGATGGAGCGGCTGGCGCAGGAGCGGATCGGCGCCGCGGTGTCGAACATCGCGCACGCCACCCAGATCCTCGCCGAGACGATCGACTACGTGAAGCAGCGCAAGGCGTTCGGCCAGCCGGTCGGCTCGTTCCAGTACAACAAGTTCCTGATCGCCGAGCTGGTCACCAAGGCCGAGGTCACCCAGTCGTACGTCGACAACGCGATCGTCGCGCACGACGAGGACCGGCTGTCCGCGGTGGACGCGGCGAAGACGAAGTGGTGGAGCGCCCACGTGCAGAACGAGATCCTGGACGCCTGCGTCCAGCTGCACGGCGGCTACGGCTACATGAACGAGTACCGGGTCGCGCGCGCCTGGCGCGACGCCCGCGTCACCAAGATCTGGGCCGGAAGCAACGAAATCATGAAAGAGCTGATCGGCCGCGACCTCGGCCTGTAGAAGGGAATTGCTGTGCCTGAAGCAGTCATCGTGTCCACGGCCCGGTCGCCGATCGGCCGTGCGCACAAGGGGTCGCTGACCTCGATCCGGCCGGACGACCTCGCCGTCCAGATGATCCAGGCGGCGGTCGGCAAGGTAGGACTGACCGGTGACCAGATCGAGGACCTGGCGCTCGGGTGCGCGGAGCCGCACGACGAGCACGGCGGCAATATGGCGCGCCGGGTCGCGGTGCAGCTCGGCTGGGACAACACGCCGGCGACCACGGTCAACCGGTTCTGCGCGTCGTCGACGCAGACCGCGCGGATGGCCTACCACGCGATCAAGGCCGGCGAGGGCGACATCTTCGTCAGCGCCGGCGTCGAGTGCGTATCGCGGTACAAGAACTTCGGCTCCGCCGGTGTCGGCGACCCGAGCTCGTTCAACCCGCTCTTCACCGACGCGGTCGCGCGGACCGAGAAGTACGTCGAGACCAACGACACCTGGCACGACCCGCGTGCGGACGGGCTGATCCCGGACATCTACATCTCGATGGGCCAGACCGCGGAGAACGTGGCGACGCTGCGTGGCATCAGCCGCGAGGACCAGGACGTCTTTGGCGTCCGCTCGCAGAACCTGGCCGAGAAGGCGATCAACAACGGGTTCTTCGAGCGCGAGATCACGCCGGTGACGCTGCCGGACGGGACCGTGGTGAGCAAGGACGACGGCCCGCGGGCCGGGACGACGCTGGAGAAGGTGAGCCAGCTGCAGCCGGTGTTCCGCCCCGACGGCACCGTGACGGCCGGGAACTGCTGCCCGCTGAACGACGGCGCCGCGGCGGTCGTGATCATGAGCGACACCAAGGCACGCGAACTCGGCCTGACGCCGCTGGCGCGGATCGTGTCGACCGGTGTCAGCGGCCTGTCGCCGGAGATCATGGGCCTCGGCCCGGTCGAGGCCTCGAAGCAGGCGCTGGCCCGGGCCGGGATGAGCATCAACGACATCGACCTGGTCGAGATCAACGAGGCCTTCGCGGTCCAGGTGATCGGCTCCGCGCGCGAGCTCGGGATCGACGAGGACAAGCTGAACGTGCACGGCGGCGCGATCGCGCTCGGCCACCCGTTCGGCTCGACCGGTGCGCGGATCATGACCACGCTCGTCAACGGTCTGCAGTTCGAGGACAAGCAGTTCGGCCTGGAGACCATGTGCGTCGGCGGCGGACAGGGTATGGCGATCGTGCTCGAGCGCCTCAGCTGATGAGCCTCGACGGCCGGACGGCGATCGTCACCGGCGCATCCCGCGGTATCGGGCTGGCGATCGCGCAGCGCCTGGTGGCCGACGGCGCGCGGGTCGTCATCACCGGACGCACCCAGGAGACCCTCGACCAGGCGGTCGAGGCCCTGGGCGGCCGGGAGCACGCGCTCGCGGTGGCCGGCAAGGCGGCCGACCCGGAGCACCGGTCGCAGGTGGTGGCGGCCGCGGTGGCGACGTACGGCTCGGTGGACCTGCTGGTGAACAACGCCGGCATCAACCCGATCTACGGAAAGCTGCTGGACGTCGACCAGGCGGTCGCGGCCAAGATGGTGGACACCAACGTGCTGGCCGCGATCGCCTGGGTGCGGGCCTGCCGGGACGCGTGGATGCGCGCGCACGGCGGGGCCGTGGTCAACCTGTCCTCGGTGGCCGGTCAGGGGCCGTCGCCCGGCATCGGCTGGTACGGCGCGACGAAGGCGATGGTGTCCCGGGTCACGCAGGAGCTGGCCGTCGAGCTGGCTCCGGAGATCCGGGTCAACGCCGTGGCCCCGGCGGTGGTGAAGACCAAGTTCGCCGGAGCGCTCTACGAGGGCCGTGAGGACAAGGTGGCGTCGACGTACCCGCTGGGACGGTTGGGCCGGCCGGAGGACGTCGCCTCGCTGGTGTGGTTCCTGCTGTCCGACGAGGCGTCGTGGATCACCGGCCAGACCATCACCATCGACGGCGGGCTGATGCTGAACGGCGGGATCGCCTAGGGCCGTCGGCCCTGCCAGCCCGCCAGCTGGTCGTACGGCGGCGCGTCGGCGGCCACCGGTACCACCGGGCCGAACGGGATGTGCCCGCCGCGCTGCTCGGCCGGGACGTATTGCCGAACCGTCGGAAGCACCTGTGCCGCCAGCTCCTCGTCGAGCTGGTCACGGCGGCCGGTCGCCGTGGCCAGGTCCCAGGCGTGGGTGGCGAGCTCACCCGTGTACGCGCCGATGGCTGCTGCGCCGGGAAAAGTGCCCCACGGCAGCTTGCAGGTCCGCGCGAGGATCGAGTCGTCGGCCAGGGTGGCGTCGAGCGCTACGCGGCGTTCCTTCCAGGCGGCCGGGACGTCGTCGACTCCGGTGGTGACGACGGGGATGGTCAGCGGGTCGCCGCCGTTCAGCGCCAGGTCGATCCGCGCCGCGACCGTGAGCAGGTGGCCGAGGAGCGTGCGGACGTCGTACTCGTCGCAGGGTGTCTGGAGGTCGAGGTCGTCGGGCCCGGTGGTGTTGACGAGCTGCTGGGTCTGGTCGAGGGCGCGGACGAACAGTGCGCGTGGGTCGTTGGTCATGAAGACAGCTTCGAGGGGTATATACGACATCTTCTGTCCCATATTATTAGGGACATGCGCGCGGACCGGTTGTTGCAGATCATCCTGTTGCTGCAGCGGCACGAGCGGCTGAGCGCGCGGGAGCTGGCCGAGCGGCTCGAGGTGTCGACGCGGACGGTCATGCGGGACATGGAGGCGTTGTCGGCGGCCGGCGTGCCGGTGTACTCCGAGCGTGGGCGCAACGGGGGCTGCGTGCTGCTGCCCGGGTACCGCGCCGACGTGAGTGAGCTGACACCGCGCGAGGCGCAGGCGCTGTTCGCCTGGTCCGGGCGTGCGGCGTTGTCGGAGGAGCTCGGGTTGCGGGACGCGCTGCACTCGGCGATGGGGAAGCTGTCCGCGACATTGCCGGCCGAGCTGCAGGGCGATGCGGACGCGTTGTCGGGTGCGATCGTGGTGGACCGGCGGCGGTGGTTCGCCGAGACCGAGGACACCGGCGCGTTGCCGGTACTGCGGCAGGCCGTCGTCACGCGCCGGCGGGTGCGGCTGCGGTACGCGTCGGCGAGTGAGGGCGTTCAGCAACGAACCGTCGATCCGTGGGGGCTCGTGGAGCAGGCCGGCAGGTGGTACCTGGTGGCTGCGCATCGTGGCGCCGCGCGAATGTACCGGGTGTCCCGCGTCGAGCAGGCCGACGTACTCGAGGAGGCGGCGGAGCGGCCGGAAGGGCTGGACGTCCGCGCCGAGTGGGAGCGGTTGCGCTCAGGGCTCGAGCGGCAGCTGCCCGTCGGGGCGGACGTGCTGGTCAGGGTGCGGCCGGACCGGGTCGAGATGGTCCGGCGGATCGCCACGCCGATGCTGGTCAAGGGGGAGGCGGCGCGCGACGTACCGGCCGACGACGAATGGCCGCACCTGCGGCTGCACTTCCGGGTGCGCGAGGCCGCGTGCGGCGTGCTGCTGGGGTTCGCCGGCGATGTCGAGGTGCTGGAGCCGGCCGGCATCAGGGCGCGGATGCTCGAGCTGGCGAAGGCGGCGGTGGCGACCTACGGCTGACGGGTGGCCACGAACGTCTGCCGCAGGATCACGTTGCCGTCGGCAGCGATGTCCTCGTTGCGCCAGTGGAAGCCCATCGTGGTGATGCCGGTGAACTGCCAGCGGGTACTGGCGTTCTGCGCCTCGAGCGTGATGGTGTCCGCGGTCGCGTGGGCGATGAACGGCATCACGAACGCGGCCTTCGGACCCAGCCAGGTCGAGCGGAACGCCTCCAGTCCGGGATCATAGATCCGGATCGACAGTCCCCACTCCCCGTCGCCGTCGGTCGCCCTCGCTGCTCGGCTCGGCGTGATCCAGATGTCGGCGACCGCGCGGCCGTCGAGCGCCCACGCGAAGTGCCATTCCCCGGTGGTCTGCCGGATCACGGCGCCGCTGTCGTCGTACCAGGCGACGTCGAGGTCCCAGCTCCCGATCAGCGGCGCGAACGGGCGGAACGGCTCGGCGAACTCGGGCCGCGGTGCGTCGGAGACCATCAGGCCGGCCAGCGTCCGGGCGGCCGCCGCACCGTCGGGGATCTGCATGAGCTCAAGCCTAGGCCCGGACGCCCCGCCGCCGGTGACCCCGTCGCGTGGAACCACGATGGCACTTCCGGCGGTCGGGGCGATCAGTCCGACAGCACCGCGCCACTCTAGTACGAGTCCGGCGCACATCCGAATTACGGGACGCGCGCGATCCCGTCACTTAATCCGTGGCGGCTCTCCAGCCTGCTGGCTAGGGTCCGGGCATGACGACGCGGGCGGTGGTACGGCTGGCAGTGGGGGACGATGCCGAGGCGGTGGCAACGGTCCGGGCGGTGGTCGCGCCGTACAAGGTGATGTCGGCCGCGGCGACGCGGCACATGATCACCGTGCAGTCGCCGAAGGAACGGTTCCTGCCGTTGGTCGCCGACCGCGAGGGTGAGATCGTCGCCTGGGCGTCGGCCGGGATCAACGTGTGGACCAGCGAGCCGGGGCAGGCCCACCTCAGCATCTACGTGCATCCGGACCACCGTAAGCAGGGCATCGGCAGCGAGCTCGCCGAACGCCTGCACCAGCACCTCACCGAGGTCGGCGCGGTCCGGGTCCGGTCGTTCGTGCAGCCCGACGGGCTCGAGTTCGCGCGCAACCTCGGGTACGACGGGACGCGGCAGATGCACTTCGCCGGCCTCGACCTGACGGCGCCGCTGCCCGAGCAGCCGGAGACGCCGGCGGGGATTGAGCTCGTGGCGCTGGACAGCGTGGAGCCGCGGACGGCGTACACAGCCGACACGATCGCGTCGCTGGACGAGCCGAGCGACTCGCCGCTGGACTCGGTCGACTACGACCAGTGGCTGGAGGAGGTCTGGAACAGCCCCTCCGTGGACAGGTCGCTCAGCGTCGGCGCGATGGCCGGCGAGGAGATGGCGTCCTTCACCGTCGTCGAAACGGCCGGGGACCGGATGTGGTCGGGGATGACCGGCACCGTTCCGGCGTACCGCGGGACCGGCCTGGCGAAGCTGGTGAAGTCGGTCGCGCTCCGGCGTGCGGCGGCCGCCGGGATCACCTCGGCGTACACCTCCAACGACGACGAGAACGGCCCGATGCTCGCCGTCAACAACTGGCTCGGGTACCGCCGGGTGCAGACCGAGCTGGGGCTGCTGAAAACCCTCTGAGACCGAGCTGTAATCGGTTCACTTCCGGTATGCACCTGAAATGGCGCTAGATTCCGGGGGACTTCGGTGTCGTTGGAGTGCCCAAGGAGTTTCAGATGGAGATCAGGGCGGCTGAGCCACGCGATGTGGTCGCGGCGGTCGCGCTGCACGACGCACTGGTGCCGTACTTGGCGACCACCCGGGGCGCGCTCGCCCGCCGGACCGGCACGGGGAACGCACCCGGTCGGGGAACGTTCGCGGCCGTCGGCGACGACGCCACGCTCGCGGGCTGGGCGACGGACGGCCTGATCGCCGGCTCCGACCCGCTGGACGGGGAGTTGCGGGTGCTGGTCCGGCCGGAGTACCGGCGGCGGGGGATCGGGACGCGATTGCTGGAGGCAACGCATGCCAACCTGAGGGCGGCGGGCGCGACGTCGGCGCGGGTGTTCGCGGACCCGGGATCGGTCGCCTGGGCGGCCCGGTTCGGGTACCGGCAGACGCGCCAGGTGCACTACGCGGGCATCGATCCGCGGAAGGCGCCGGAGCTGCCCGAGATCCCGAGCGGCGTGGAGTTGCTGCCGGCCGGCGCCGTCGATCCGCGGTTGCTGTACGAGGCCGACATGGTTGCCCAGCGCACCAAGCCGGGCGACGCCAAGATCTCCACCCGGCCGTACGACGACTGGCTGGCGGGCGTCTGGCGGAACCCGGACACGGTGCTCGACCTGAGCGTCGCCGCCGTGCACGAGGGCCGCGTGGTCGCGTTCACGCTGGGGCTCGGCGACCACACGATGATCTGGTCGAAGATGACGTCGACGCTGCCCGAGTACCGCGGCCGCGGCCTGGCCAAGCTGGTCAAGGCCGCCGCCCTGCACCGCGCCGCCGAGGCCGGAGTGCACGGCGCCTACACCGCCAACTACGACGGCAACACCCCCATGATCGCCGTCAACGAATGGCTCGGCTACCACCGCATCGCGACCCACGCGGTGCTGATCTGCCCGCTCTGACCGCTTACGTCCGAAGAAGCGGCGAGACGTCCCTCGAGTTCTTCGGACGTAAGCGGTCAGGGGAGTCAGGGGACGAGCAGGACGACCGTTTCGGCGACGCAGGCCGGCTTGGTGGAGTTTTCCAGTTCGATCACCCAGTTGAGGGAGACCTGGACGCCGGCGGGGGTCTGTACGGCGTTCGCGATCGAGGCGCCGGCGCGGACCCGGGTGCCGACCGGGACCGGGGCCGGGAAGCGGACCTTGTTGACGCCGTAGTTGAGTTTCGCGGTCACGCCGTCGACCTTGAACAGTTCCTCGCCGAAGCGGGCGATCAGGCTCAGCGTCAGGTAACCGTGCGCGATCGTCCCGCCGTACGGGCCCTTGGCCGCGCGGTCGACGTCGACGTGGATCCACTGGTGGTCGCCGGTCGCGTCGGCGAACTGGTTCACCTGCTCCTGGGTGATCTCCAGCCACGCGCTCTCACCGAGCGTCGTGCCGACCGCGTGCACCACCTCGTCGACGCCGTTGAACGTCTGCGGCATGTCGCCTGCCTCCTAGTTCCGCGGTCCGCCGGCGACGTACAGGACCTGGCCGGACACGAAGCCGGCCTCCTCGCTGCAGAAGAACGACGCCGCGGCGGCGATGTCCTCCGGCTTGCCGGTGCGCTGCACCGGGATGCTCGCGGCGGTCGCCTTCTTGAACTCCTCGAAGTCGACGCCGACCCGGGCCGCGGTCGCGGCCGTCATGTCGGTCTCGATGAACCCCGGCGCGATCGCGTTGGCCGTGACACCGAACTTGCCCAGCTCGATCGCGAGCGTCTTCGCCAGGCCCTGCAGACCGGCCTTCGCGGACGCGTAGTTCGCCTGGCCGCGGTTGCCGAGGGCCGAGGTCGAGGACAGGAACACCATCCGGCCGTACTTGGCCTCGACCATGTGCGCCTGGCAGGCCTTCGACATCAGGAAGCTGCCCTTGAGGTGCACCGACATGACCGTGTCCCAGTCGTCCTCGGACATCTTGAACAGCAGGTTGTCCCGCAGGACGCCGGCGTTGTTGACCAGGATCGTCGGCGCGCCGAGTTCCGCGGCCACCCGCTCGACCGCGGCCGTGACCTGGTCGGCCTTGCTGACGTCGGCGCCGACGCCGATCGCCCTGCCGCCGGCCTCGGTGATGGCCTTCACGGTCGCCTCGCAGGCGCCCTCGTCGAGGTCGACGACCGCGACGGCGTGACCGTCCGCGGCGAGCCGCTGCGCGACGGCCGCGCCGATTCCCCGGGCTGCCCCCGTCACGATCGCTACTCGCTGCTCGGTCATTGACCACTCCAATCGGTCCACTGGTCTGCCGGGGATGACATTACCCACGGTCCGTCACACCGGAAGTACCCCGGATGACATGATCGTGGTGTGGATCATCACAGACCGGGGTGGTGGGGTGGGGAAGGTATGAGAAATCGCCACGTCTACCACTGCCCGTTGCGGTGGGGCGACATGGACGCGCTCGGCCATGTGAACAACGGCCGGTACGTGGACTACCTCCAGGACGCCCGCGTCGATTTCCTGTTCCGGACCGCCAAGGAGCTCGGCGCCGACAACCTCGAGACCGGCCTGCTGGTGGCCCGGCACGAGGTGCAGTACCGCGCGCCGCTGCACTTCCGGCCCGAGCCGGTGCGGATCGAGCTCTGGATCAGCGAGATCCGGGCCGCGTCGTTCACGGTCGACTACGAGATCCTCGACGCCGAGCCGGAACGCCGCACGTACGTCGAGGCGCGGACCAAGCTGGTCCCGTTCGATTTCACCGCGAACCGCCTGCGCCGGATCACCCCGGTCGAGCGGACCGCGCTGGAGAAGCTGGTGGGCGCGTGAAGGAGCGAAGCGAGTTCACCATTCAACACAGTTGGTCTCGCGCCTCATCGGCGCCCGGAGCGAAGCGAGGACGCCGATGAGCTTCACACACCCGGTCCTGGTCCGGTGGTCCGACATCGACTCCTACGACCACGTGAACAACGTGCGGTACTTCGACTACCTGCAGGAGGCGCGGATCGCATTCCTCGGGCAGGTGATGGAGACGACGGGCGACTTCTTCGCGCAGTACCCGTGCGTGCTGGTCAGCCAGACGGTGGACTACCTGCGTCCGATCCTGCTGCGGCACCCGCCGTACGACGTGGACGTGTGGATCGCCTCCGTCGGTACGTCGTCGTACACGCTCGGCTCCCGCATCGTCGACCGCAGCGGCGAGTCCGAGGACCTGTACGCCCGGGCGGAGTCGGTGATCGTCGCCGTGGACGGCACGACGCACGCCAAGCGCCCCCTCGGCGACACCGAAAAGGCAGCCCTCCTCCGACACCTTGTGACCAGTTGAGAGACTAGGTCCGAGATGACTGAGCAGCAGAGCTTCTACGACGCCGTCGGTGGGGCGGAGACCTTCCACCGGTTGGTGGCAGCGTTCTACCGCGGGGTTGCCGCCGATCCGGAACTGCGGGCGATGTACCCGGAGGAGGACCTCGGTCCGGCCGAGGTGCGCTTCCGGATGTTCCTCGAGCAGTACTGGGGCGGCCCGAAGACGTACTCCGAGCAGCGCGGGCACCCCCGGCTGCGGATGCGGCACGCCCCGTTCGCCGTCACCCCGGGCGCGCGGGACCGGTGGCTCGGCCACATGCGGGCCGCGCTCGACGAGATCGCCCTGTCCCCGGAGCGGGACGAGGAGATCTGGCGCTACATGGTGATGGCCGCGCACAGCATGGTGAACACCGACGAACCGCAGTACCCGGGCGCGATCGACGTGTCCGGCCGCTGAACCACTGTCTGAATCTTCCAGAAGGAGACAACACGAGCATGGCTACCACTCGTACGGCGAAGGCCCACTGGGAAGGCTCGCTGATGGAGGGCGCCGGCCAGGTCGCCCTGGAGTCGTCCGGTGTCGGCACCTATGACGTCACCTGGGCATCCCGCGCGAACGACGCCAACGGCAAGACCAGCCCGGAGGAGCTGATCGCGGCCGCGCACTCCACCTGCTTCTCGATGGCGCTGTCGCACGCGCTGGCGCAGGCCGGCAACCCGCCGGCATCGCTCGACACCCAGGCCGACGTGACCTTCCAGCCGGGTGAGGGCATCACCGGCATCAAGCTCTCCGTGAACGGCAACGTCCCGGGCCTGACCGCCGACGAGTTCGCCGAGTTCGCCGAGGGCGCGAAGAAGAACTGCCCGGTCTCGCAGGCGCTGGCCGCCGTCCCGATCACCCTGGACGTCACCTTCACCGCCTGAACCACCGGCGCTCAACTACCGGCGCTGAATCACCGCTCTGACGCCTCCCGTGCCTCGGCACGGGAGGCGTTCGCGTGTCAGCTCCGGGCCTCGTCCTGCTTCTCGGTGGCCGCGCCGTCGTCGGCCCTGGCCTCTTCTTCCTTCTCGGTGCCGGAGCCGACGCCGGAGGTGAGGGTGCTGTTCGGGTCGCGGGTGGTCAAGTTGCCGACCCGGAGGACCTCGCCGTTGCGGACGTACCAGGTGGTGCCGTCCTCGCCGCGCAGCGTGGTGATCCGCAGGCCGACCGCGACCACGACGCCGGTCGCCTTCTCCATGTCGATCAGGTCGCCGACGCCGTACTGGTCCTCGAAGATCATGAACACGCCGGCCAGGAAGTCCTTCACCAGCGTCTGCGCGCCGAAGCCGAGCGCCACGCCGATGATGCTCGCGGACGCGATCACCGGGAGGATGTTGAAGCCGAGCTCGGCGAGCACCATCACCACCAGGACCGCGCTCAGCACGAGGGTGATAGCGCTGCACAGCAGCGAGGCGATCGTCTCGGCGCGCTGGGTCCGGCGCTCGCTGGCGAGCGTGCTCTCCACGAACCCCTGGCCGAGTTTCGATTTGGACAGGACGCCGGCCACCGCACCGTTCCCGGTCCGCCGGGCGAACCGGCGGATGATCTTGTGCAGCAGCCAGCGCAGCACGAAGAAGCCGATGATCAGGCCGGCGATCCGGGCCGGCACGACCACGACCTGATCGGTCACCTCCAGCTTGCCGTCGTTGCCCATCCGGAAGAACGTCGGGAACGTGTCCGGCAGACTCAACAACGGGGAAAACGGGGGGTGACTGACTAGGGACACAAGGTAGCTGGTCAGAATAGGCATCTCGCCGCCTGATGTTAGTAGGGCTGACAAGGAGACGGAAAAGCATGTCGAGCCGGCTGGACGACGAGCTGTCCAGGCTCGTGAGCGCTGGTGTGCTGCGCCAGTACCAGGCCGACTCGATCCGGGACGCCGCCGACGCCGAGATCGACGCGGCGCTCGCCGACCCCGGCCGGCCCCGTCCGCACCACGAGCCCGCCGAGCCCGAGCCGTCCAAGAGCAAGCGGTCGCCCGCCCCCGCCCGTACGAGCGCGCTGGTGGAGGTGCTCGGGTACGTCGGCGGCGCGTTGCTGCTCGGCGCCGTCGCGCTCCTGACCTTGGCGAACTGGGGTGAAATGGGTCGCGCCGCCCGGATCACGACCGGTACGGCGGCCGCGGTCGTGCTGCTCGGCGCCGCGGTCGTGCTGGCGCTGCTGCGGCGGCGGGAACAGCTGAGCTCGGCGCTCGCGGCCCTGGGGTGCTGCGTGGCCGGGTTCGCGACCTACGTGGCGATCGAGGGGGAGACCGGCCGGGTTGCCGGGGTGGCGATCGCACTCGCGCTGGCGGCCGGCGGGGTGTGGTGGCTCACGCAGCCTTCGTTGCTGGTGGCAACGTTCGGGATCCTGGCCGTGGGTGTGTTGGTGATCACGGCAGACGTCCTCACTCCGGACACCGGGTCGGCGCCGAACAGTGCGGGGATCGCCGGGACCGGGTTCATCATCGTCGCGTTCGTGTTCGCGATGCTCGGTCTGGTGCGCGATCAGGTGACGTCGTGGTCACTGGCCGGAGCGGCGATGTTCAGCTCGTCGATCTGCTGGCTGGTCCAGGAGCGCGGCGAGATCATGGCGCTGGCCGTCGGTACGGCGGGCCCGGCGGCGCTGCTGGTCGCGTACGGGCGGACCCGGCGCTCGGCGTACGCCGTGGTCGGCTGCGCGATCCTCCTGGTCATCTGGCCGACCGCCCTGTACCAACTGACCGACAACCTGGCCGGCGTCGCCATCGGCCTCGTCGTCGCCAGCGCGGTCCTCCTGCTGGCCGTCCTCATGCTCAGCCGACGCCGCTCGAACGCGTAGGAGGGTCTGCAACGCGCGCCGTTTGGCCGTGGGTGGCGTTGATACGGCAGACTCGCTGGGGTGACTGCTCCCACTCCGGCCCTTGTCGAGCTAGCGGTTGCCCATGGCGTGGCGACGGAGTACTGGAACTGGCAGGGCGAGCATGTGATCGTCTCCAGCGAGGTCGTGGCCGACGTGCTCGCTGCCCTCGGTGTGGACGCCTCGACACCGGAGAAGGCGGCCCTGGCGCTGGCCGAGCACCAGCAGGCGCGCTGGCGCCGGACGCTGCCGGCAACCGTCGTGATGCGGGAGGGCTGGACCCCGTGGTTCGCCGTACACCTCCCGCACGGCTCCACGGCGGAGGTGTGGATCGACCTCGAGGACGGCGGCCACCGGCGGGACATCCCGCAGCAGGAGCACTGGGTCGAGCCGGAGTGGATCAACGGCGTCCAGGTCGGTGAGGCGACGTTCCAGCTGCCGGGCGACCTGCCGCTCGGGTACCACCGGCTGTGCGCGCGGATCGGCGCCAACCCGGAGATCTCGGTCAGCACCCTGATCGTCACGCCGGCGAAGCTGGAGCCGGAGAAGCTGCAGCGGACGTGGGGCTGGGTGCTGCAGCTGTACTCCGTGCGCTCCCGCCGCTCCTGGGGCATCGGCGACCTGCACGACCTGGGAGACCTGGCTGCGTGGTCGGCGCACGACCTGGGAGCGGGCTTCGTCCTGGTGAACCCGCTGCACGCCGCGGAACTGGCCGGCCGCATGGAGCCCTCGCCGTACCTGCCGGCGTCCCGGCGGTTCGCGAACCCGATCTACCTGCGCATCGAGGACATCGACGAGTACGGCGACCTCGCCCCGGCGGAGCGCGACCAGGTGCGGGCGCTGGCGCTGCAGGCACGCGCACTGAGCGAGGACTCGACGGCGCTCGACCGCGACACGGTCTGGGCGTCCAAGCGGGAGGCGCTGCAGGTGCTGTTCGGTGTGCAGCCGTCCGTGGGGCGGATCGCGGAGTACGGCGCGTTCTGCGACCGGGAGAGCCAGGGGCTGATCGACTTCGCCACCTGGGCCGCGATCGCCGACGTGCACGGGCCGGAGTGGAGCAAGTGGCCCGAGGAGCTGCAGGAGCCGACCTCGCCGGAAGTTGTTGCCTTCCGCAATGAGAATCCGGACGCGGTGGAGTTCCACTGCTGGCTGCAGTGGCAGCTCGACGAGCAGCTGGCGCGGACCCAGGCCCGCGCGAAGGCGGCCGGCATGTCGCTGGGCGTCGTCCACGACCTGGCCGTCGGCGTGCATCCGGACGGCGCCGACGCCTGGGCGCTGCAGAACGTGCTTGCGCGCAACATCCACGTGGGTGCGCCGCCGGACGCGTTCAACCAGCAGGGGCAGGACTGGTCGCAGCCGCCGTGGCGGCCCAACGCGCTCGCCGAGACCGGGTACGCCGCGTGGCGGGACCTGGTGCGCGCGGTGATGCGGCACGGCGGCGGGCTGCGGATCGACCACATCCTCGGCATGTTCCGCCTGTGGTGGGTGACGTCGCCGGAGCGGCCGACCGAGGGCACGTACGTGCGGTACGACCACGAGGCACTGGTCGGCATCCTGGTGCTGGAAGCGCAGCGCTCCGGGGTGACCGTGATTGGTGAGGACCTGGGGACGGTCGAGCCCTGGGTGCGCGACTACCTGACCGAGCGGGGCATCCTCGGTACGTCGGTGCTGTGGTTCGAGCGGGATGCGAACGGCAAGCCGCTGTCGCCGGAGCGGTGGCGGGAGCTGTGCCTTGCCACGGTCACCACCCACGACCTGCCGCCGACGGCCGGTTACCTCGCCGGTGATCACGTCGAGCTGCGGAATCGGCTGGGGCTGCTGACTCGGCCGGTGGAAGAGGAGCTGGCGGTCGACGAAGCCGATCGCGACGCCTGGCTCGACGCGCTGCGGGAGCGCCACCTGCTCAGCAACACCGACGGCGATGTCGAGCGCATCGTCGAGGCCATGCACCGGTACGTCGCGCACACGCCGGCGAAGCTCGTCGGTGTCGCACTGACGGATGCCGTCGGGGAACGCCGTACGCAGAACCAGCCCGGCACCACCGACGAGTACCCGAACTGGCGCGTTCCGCTCGGCGGACCGCGCGGCGAGCCCGTCCTGATCGAGGACCTGCCCAACAACCAGCGCCTCCGACGACTGATTGGCGCGCTGAACATCTAGCTGTTCGTACCTTTCTGTATCCGCCTGCTCACGAACCGTTGACAATAGATTTGAACGGTTGTTTTCTATTGAGCAGGAGAGGCCCCTTCCTTCGCTGTCCACCGCCCCAACAGTTGAAGGAGTTTGTTGCATGCTGCCCAAACGAAGGCTCAGCCTGGCCGGAATTGCCGTCGGCGCTCTCGCGCTGACCGTCAGTACGTCGGTCCCGCTCGCCTATGGACATGGTTGGACGAACTCGCCGATCAGCCGCGCCAAGCTGTGTCAGCAAGGTGCCGTACAGAACTGCGGTGCGATCCAGTGGGAGCCGCAGAGCGTCGAAGGGCCGAAGGGCTTCCCGGCCGCGGGACCGGCTGACGGTGTGCTGTGCTCGGCCGGGCTCGCTCAGTTCCACGAACTCGACGACCAACGCGGGGGAGCCTGGCCGGCTACCCAATTGCAAGGCGGGCAGGGGTTCACGTTCACCTGGCACCTGACCGCCCCGCACTCGACCGCCGACTTCTCGTACTACATGACCAAGCAGGGCTGGAACCCGTCGCAGCCCCTGACCCGGTCCGCGCTCGAGCTGACGCCGTTCCTGACGGTCAAGATGAACGGCAGCCGGCCGCCGAACGACGTGTCGCACCCCGGCACGATCCCGTCCGGCCGGTCCGGGCGGCACATGATCCTCGCGGTCTGGACGATCGCCGACACCGGGAACGCCTTCTATCAGTGCTCGGACGTTAATTTCTGATTCAACCTGACGTTTCGCCAATAACTTTCCTGGGAATTGCACTCCTTGAAATAACCGCCCCATATTTCAAGGAGTGTCCCCATGAAGTTGCTCCGTCGCGTCGTGGTTCCCCTGGTCGCCGTGCTCGTCGGTCTGCTGCCCGGAGTGGTGGCGGTCGAGCAGGCGTCCGCGCTGACCAAGCTGACGCACTCCCAGGCGACCTCGATCTTCCGGGCCGCCGGCCTGACCTGGTCGTCCAGCGGTGGCTGCTCGGACCGCTACAACTCCACGTGCACGTCGTTCGAGCAGATCAACGACAGCACGGCGTACGGCGTACGCACGCTGAAGACCGCCAGCGGGTGCGCGGTCAACATCACCGGCGGTACTGAGGTCGGCCACGCGAGCGGCACCTACAGCCACTGGAACGGATACAAGGTCGACATCTCGAAGTACACCTGTGTCGGCAACTACATCCGCAACACGTTCACCCGGATCGCCGACCGCGGCGACGGCGCCGCCCAGTGGCGCTCCGGCGCCGGCAACATCTACGCCGACGAAGGCAGCCACTGGGACATCACCTACTACAACTGCGGCGGCTGCTGACAGGAGCTGCTGACAGGTCTGGCGGGAGGGGCCTCGGTCCCTCCCGTACTGCGCGTACTAGGCTTCGGCTTGTGATTGTCGAATTGTCCGGGCACTCGTTGCTGGTGTTCGTCGGGATTCCTGCCCTCGTCATCGCCGTGCTGGCGCTGCTGGTGTTCGCGTCGTCGATCGCGAGCGGCCCGCGGTACCGTCCGGGCCTGTCCTGGTGGGCCCCGCCGGTCTGGATCAACGGACCGACGGCGACCAAGCCCGACCCGGCCAACCTGCCCGAGATGCCTGAGCTGACCAGTGCACCGGGTGCCACCGCGACCGCCGGCACCGGCGTCGCCCGCACGCTCGGAGGCGCAAGTGCCAGCTGGTGACGCATTCACCCCCGACCAGCTCTACGACATCGAGCGCGCCGTCCGGAACGCCGAGGAGACGTCCGGCCTGCACTTCTCCGTATACGTCGGCGGCGCGGACTCGGAGACCCGCCCGTTCGCGATCGAGCTGCTGAACGAGCTCGACGACCCGGACAGCAGCATCCTGGTGTACGTCGACCCGGCCGGCCGCCGGCTCGAGATCGTCACCGGCTCGCTGGCCAGGCGGCAGCTGTCGGACGCGTCCGCCGGCCTGGCCGCGCTGACCATGCAGACCTCGTTCGCCACCGGTGACCTCACCGGCGGCCTCGTCACCGGCGTCCAGCAGCTGGGCGCGCACGCGCACCAGCCGCCGCTGCTGCACGCGAACAACGAGCCGCACAAGCTCTGACGTGGCGGCCCTGCAGCCCCGTCGCATCGACCTGGACGACGTCGTACTGCGTCCGTTCGTCGCCTCCGACGAGGCTGCGGTGGCCCTCGCGCTGCAGGACCCTGGCATCCTTCGCTGGACCGCCGGTACGGCGGTGATCAGCACGCCGGCCGACAAGCGCGCCCTCCGCTGGCTCGAGCCGCGGATCGACAGCTGGGCGCGCGGCAACGCGGTCTTCGCGATCGCGGACACACAGACAGACGCGGTGATCGGCAGCGTGACGCTGCGGGACGTCCACCGCGTACCGGACCAGGCCGTGGCGGCGTACTGGGTGAGCCCACTCGCCCGTGGTCGCCGGCTCGGTGCCCGCGCGCTGGACGCGGCCGCGCGCTGGGGCTTCGCAGCCGAAGGCCTACGGCTGCACCGCATCTCGCTCGACCACGCGCTGGTCAACGAGGGGTCCTGCCACGTCGCACAGCGCGCCGGGTTCCAGCTCGAAGGCGTGATGCGTGACTACTACGTCGAGCCGACGGGGCAGCGGCACGACTCGCACCTACACGCCCGGCTGGCGACCGACTCAGTGCCCCCTGTGCCCTCTGTGCCCTCGGTACCTCAGCCGGCCGGTTCGTAGGTCGGGCACGGGCTCTGGTACGCCGCCTGCGTGCGCGGGTCCAGGCACAGGTTCAGCATCTGCTCCGAGGACGTGCCCGGGCCGAGGTAGACCATCCAGGTGCCGGTGACCGGCGTGAGTGAGCTGGTCGTGAGGCCCGGGTACTGACCGTCGACCAGCATCGCCTTCGCCGGGATGCCGGCGCGGGTGATCTTGGCGGCCGTCTCCTTGGCCGTCTCGCCCGCGTCGGCCGGGTACTTGTCCAGCATCGCGATCCACTGGCCGCTCTTGAACTTCGGCGAGGCCGGACCGGTGTTCACCGGCGGCGGTGTGGTCGTCTGAGCCTTCGCTGTCGGCTTCGGGGCGCTCGCGGACACCGGCGGCTTCCGGTCGGCCTTGGTGACGCTGCCCGTCGCGCTCGCGGTCGGTGCGGCCGGTGCCGCGGCGCCGTTGTCGGTCCCTGACCCCATGCGCAGTCCGTCGGCGGGTGTCTCCGAGTCCGCGCCGCGGGTGAGGATGAACGCGAACACCGCGACCATCGCCAGGCTGGCCACGATTGCTGCGCCGATCGCACTGCGCGATCGCTGCGGCTTCCGCGACCGCGCCGCGGGCGCGTTCCGTCGGGCGGCAGGCCGCTGCTGTCTGCGGGCGGCCCGGGCGGGCGGCTTCCGGTGGTCGACGCGTGTCACGGCAAGGGCCCCTCCCCGACACCCTGATGGATATATGCGGTGCAGCTTAAACCGAACGCACGAGTAAGTGAGCCTTCTTCAGGTGGTAAGAATCTCTTTCCCTAGAAGGGAATCGCACACCGCGCACACTCCTTCACGATCCGCCGACCAACAATCGTTTGATTCTCACGGGTAGCGTTCGCGCTACCACTGTCCGGGTCCGGAGGCGATGGCTGCCGTCCGGCGGCGCTGGCAGCCTCGTGCCAGCTGTCCGACCGACGGGTGCGCGGACGAGTGCTTGACCTAGAGGGCGCTCTAGTTGGTTCGCTGACGGTCATGCGTTATCTGACGATTGGCGGCGACTCCGCGCGGCAGCGCCGGGTCAGCCAGATCGCCCTCGGGGCGATGCTGATGGGGACGGTGACCGACGAGGCGACCTCGTTCGCGATCCTGGACCGGTACGTCGAGGCGGGCGGGACGTTCGTCGACACGGCCAACAACTACGCGTTCTGGGTCAACGGCACCCAGGGCGGTGAGAGCGAGCAGCTGCTCGGCCGCTGGCTGCGGAGTCGCGGCGTGGGCGACGAGTTGACGATCGCGACCAAGGTCGGTGGCCGGCCGCCGCGGCCCGCCAGGCAGCTCAGTGAAGACCTGGAGGGCCTGTCGCCACAGGTGATCAAGGAGTCGCTGGCGCGCAGCCTGGAGAACCTCGGCCGGGACCACGTCGACGTGTACTACGCCCACGTGCCCGATCCCGCCGTACCGCTGGAGGTGCAGGTCGAGACCTTCGGCGCGCACGTGGCCGAGGGGACCGTCGGTCTGGTCGGGCTGAGCAACTACTGGAGCTGGCAGATCGAGCGGTTCAGGACATTGGCGGCTGCGGCAGGTCTGCCGGGGTGCGAGGTGCTGCAGCATCACCACACGTACTTCCGGGCCCGGACCGATCAGGGCGGTCTCCGGTCGCGTGACGGCGCCATCGGAGTCACCGACGGCCAGCTGCTCAGCTATCTGCGTGCAGAGCCCAGCATGAGCCTGGTCGCGTACTCGCCTCTGCTCAGCGGTGGTTATGTGCGCGCCGACAAGCCGCTGGACGAGTCGTACGACCACGCCGGCACGAGAGCTCGCAAGCTCGCGCTGGACGACGTCGTCCGCGAGACCGGTGCGACAGCGAACCAGGTGGTGCTGGCCTGGCTGATGGGTGGCGAGCTCTCGATCGTCCCGCTGGTCGGTGCGTCGTCCGTCGCCCAGCTCGACGAGACGCTCGCATCCGTCGACCTGGAGCTCACCGCGGACCAGCGGAACCGTCTGGACGCGGCTGGTCAGAACTAGGTGCCGGACGGTATGCCGTCGGGGCGTGGGATGGGGCGGGTGTCGAGGACGTCGTCGAGCCAGCCGTCGACGTCGACGCCGGCCGACAGGATGTGCTGCACGTACGACGCGCGCTCGTGGCTGAGCACCTCGAGTTCCCAGACGCAGGGCGCGGCGCCGATCGGTGCCGGGCGCAGGTCGTCGACGTCCATCCCGCTGAAGATGCTGAGACGCGACTGGAAGTCCTTCGCCCAGCTCTGCACCACGAGGTTGATGCCGTCGTCGCCCAGATGCAGTACGACGACGCCGAGCCCGACGGACCCCATCGCGTCGTCGAACTCGAGCTGCCGGGTGGCGGTACCGCGGGCGACGTCGACCATGTGGTCGTCCCATTGCCGGCCGCGCGCAGTGACGACGTACGGCTTCACCAGACGGTGGGTGTACCGCCAGGGCATCAATGGGGTGATGGGGCGGGGTCGGTACGCCTCTGCGAGTCCGGTCAGCGCAACAGCTGCCGCACCAGCCAAGGCGGGATCAGAGGCGGGCACCGACCCAGTCTTACCGCACGACGAGGTTCAAAGCGACAGGGCCGGTCCCGTGATGAGACCGGCCCTGTCAGAAGGGTGTCAGGCGACGATGTCGTTGGCCTGCGCGGCGATCGCGCGGGTCAGGTCGGCCTGGGCCTCGGTGACGTACCGGAGCGTCGGAGCGTCGACGGACGACGACTCCGCGGCCAGCCAGCCGGTGAGCGCGTCCAGCGCGCCCTGGTCGGCAAGATGCCGCGGGGACAGGTACACGAGCACGTTCTCGCCCATGGACGAGCCGAGCCGCGTGTACACGTCCTTGGCCGCGTTCAGGTACTTGTCGACGTACGGCCGCAGCAGGTCCTCCTGGCCCGGCTGCTGGAAGCCGAGGATGGTCCGGAACTGGGTCTCGTTCGGAGTGTCCTCGGACTCGACGGCGACCCGCCAGGCCTCTTCCTTCGCCTCCGCGGTCGGCCGGGCGGCACGGGCCTGGGCAGCCCGCTCCTGACCGGTGATCGTGGTGTCGCGGGTGAGCTCGTCGTCGATCTCGTCGGCGCCGATCCGGCCGAGCCGGGCCAGCGCCACGATCAGCGTCCAGCGCAGGTCGGTGTCGACGACCAGACCCTGCGGCAGGTCGCGACCCTCCAGCCAGCCGGCGAGCCGGTCGGCACCGGCGTCGGAGAACACCGCCGAGCTGTACGCCCGGACGAACGCCAACTGGTGGTCGCTGCCCGGCTCCGAGTCGGCGACCAGTCCGGCGAGCGCCTCCTCGAACTGCGTGCGCAGGGCGGGCCGGTTCTGCGGAGCGGCGTACTGGTTGATCGCGCTGCTCGCCTGGTTGAGCAGGGAGCGGACACCGGTCAGGTCGGTCTCGGCCCGGATGCCGCGCAGCACGATGCCGACGTACTGGCTGGCCGGCATCTCCGCGTCCCGGGTCATGTCCCACGCCGAGCCCCAGGCAAGTGCCCTCGGCAACGACTCGGTGAGCTGGTCGATCGACTCCACCAGCGTGCCGCGGGAGCGCTCGTCGAGCCGGATCTTGGCGTAGGTGAGGTCGTCGTCGTTCAGCAGCACCAGGTCCGGCTGGGTTGCGCCGGTCAGCTCCGGGAGCTCGGTGCGCGGCCCGTCGATGTCCACCTCGAACCGCTCGGTCCGGACCAGGCCGGCCTCGGTCCGCCGGTACAGGCCGACCGCGAGCCGGTGCGGCCGCAGCACCGGGAACTTCTCGGTCGCGGTCTGCTCGATCGCGAACCGCGCGAACGCGCCCTGCTCGTCGACGGCGAAGTCGGCCCGCAGCGTGTTCACGCCGGCGGTCCGCAGCCAGCGCTCGGTCCAGTCGTCGAGGTCGCGGCCGGACGCCTTCTCCAGCGGCTTCAGCAGGTCGGCGAGCTCGGTGTTGGAGAACGCGTGGTCCTTGAAGTACTCCTTCAGCGCGCTGACGAAGGTGTCCTCGCCGACGAACGCGACCAGCTGGCGCAGCGTCGAGGCGCCCTTGGCGTAGGTGATGCCGTCGAAGTTCACCTCGACCGCGTGGAAGTCGATCATGTCGGCCGCGATCGGGTGCGTCGACGGCAGCTGGTCCTGCCGGTACGCCCAGTTCTTGCGGGCGTTGCAGAACGTGGTCCACGCGTCGGAGTACTTCGTCGTGGCGACCACCTGCGCCCAGTGGCTGGCCCACTCGGCGAACGACTCGTTCAGCCACAGGTCGTCCCACCAGGTCATCGTGACCAGGTCGCCGAACCACATGTGCGCCAGCTCGTGCAGCACGGTGTTGGCGCGCGCTTCCATCTCCGCGTGCGTCGTCCGGCTGCGGAACAGGTACTCGTCGCGCAGCGTCACGCAGCCCGCGTTCTCCATCGCGCCCATGTTGTACTCCGGCACGAAGGCCTGGTCGTACTTGTGGAACGGGTACGGCGTACCGAACGCTTCCTCGAAGAGCGCGAAGCCCTGCTTGGTGACCTCGAACAGGTCGTCGACGTCCAGCGCGCCCTTCAGCGACGGACGGCACAGCAGCGACAGCGGGTACGTCCCGTGCGGCCCTTCGTACACGTCGGTGACCACGTGGTACGGACCCGCGACGACCGCGGTGATGTAGGTGGAGATCCGCTCGGTCGGCGGGAACTCCCAGCGCGCCAGCTCCTCGCCGTTCGCGCCCTGGTACGGCGTGGGCTCGGGGGTCGGGGCGTTCGAGATGACGACCCAGCGGGCCGGTGCGGAAACGGTGAAGGTGAACGGGGCCTTGAGGTCGGGCTGCTCGAAGGTGGCGAACACCCGGCGGGCGTCCGGCACCTCGAACTGGGTGTAGAGGTAGGTCTCCTTGTCGGCCGGGTCGACCGAACGGTGCAGCCCTTCACCGGTCCGCGAGTACAGGCAGTCCGCCACCACGATGAGCTCGTTGCGCTCCGCCAGCCCGTCGAGCTGGATGCGGGCGCCGTCGTACACGGCGTCCGGGTCGAGGGTCACGCCGTTCAGCGTCACCGAACGGACCGTGTCCGCGATCAGGTCGGCGAAGGTGCTCGCCCCGGCCTCGGCCGCGAACGTGATGGTGGTCACCGACGGGTAGGTCGGAGCACCGGTCGGGGCGTTGGCCAGATCGAGCTCGACTGCGTAGCTCACGTCGCTGACCACGCCCGCACGGGAACGCGCCTCGTCGCGCGTCAGGTTGGTTCCAGGCATGTCGGCATCCTATGCACCTGGCTCGCGGGTTGGCCGAGGGTTTCCCCCCGACATTGGGTATTGGATACCGAGTCGGTATAACCGTTGTTTCAACTTTGTATGATGGTGAATATGACTGCCTCCGCTGATTTCTGGTTCGACCCGGCCTGCCCCTGGGCCTGGATGACGTCCCGCTGGATGCTCGAGGTCGAGCAGGTCCGGGACGTGACGACGACCTGGCACGTGATGAGCCTCGCCGTCCTGAACGACGGCCGTGACGAGCTCCCCGAGAAATACCGCAGTTTCCTGAGCAACGCGTGGGGCCCGGTCCGCGTGCTGATCGCGGCCGAGCAGGCGCACGGCAACGAGGTGCTGCTGCCGCTGTACACCGCGCTCGGCCGGCGGATCCATGTCGAGGGCCGGGGGATCGGCGACGGCAAGGGCGACGTGATCAAGGAGGCGCTGGCCGAGGTCGGGCTGCCGGCATCGCTGATCGAGGCGGCCGACACGGACCGGTACGACGACGCGCTGAAGAAGTCGCACCACGCCGGCATGGACCAGGTCGGCATGGAGGTCGGTACGCCGGTGATCTCCGTCGAGGGCACCGCGTTCTTCGGTCCGGTGGTGACCCCGGCGCCCAAGGGCGAGGCGGCCGGCAAGCTCTGGGACGGCGTCCGGCTGGTGGCCGGCACCGAGGGTTTCTTCGAGATCAAGCGCACCCGGGACCGCGGCCCGATCTTCGACTGACGGTTCAGGGGTTGAACTTTCAGCACCCGGGCGGTGAAAGTTACTCACTCATGAATCCGTCCAGGAGTGAGTGGGTTTCCAGATGACCTTGGCCGCCGGCGTCGCCGTGTTCGACCGCCAGACCGGGCAGTTCGTCCACCAGCAGGACGCGGACCAGCGCTTCCGGTCCGCGTCGGTGGTGAAGCTGCTGATCGCGCTGGACTTCTTCGCACGCCGCGGACCGGAGTACGACGTACCGCCCGACGACGGGAAACGGCTCGAGGTCATGCTGCGCAGCAGTGACGACGACGCGGCGAGCTACTACTGGGACCAGTTGGGCGGCGCCGCGATCGTGGACCGCACGGCCGAGCGACTCGGCCTGACGCACACGGCCGGCCCGCCGCCCAGCCACCCGGGTTTCTGGGGGTACGTCGCGATCACCGCCGCCGACACCGTCCGGATCTACCGCCACCTGCTGGAGGACGCCCCACGGCCGGTCCGCGACTTCGTGATGGGCCACCTGCATCAGGCGACCCGTCACGGCACGGACGGCTTCGACCAGTTCTTCGGGATCCCGTCGGTCTTCGCGGACGGCTACAGCATCAAGCAGGGCTGGTCCGGGTTCCACGGGTCCAGCGGGTATCGGTCGGACCGGGCGAAACCGGAGTCCGTGGTCGACCTCGTCAACGACGCGCTGCACACGACCGGCACCGTCGGGCCGGACGACCGGAGCATCGTCGCGGTCTTCACGCTGCACCCGAGCGGGACGCCGTACGAGCAGGCGTACGCCGCGGTGACGGAGCTGACCGCGGAGCTGACGGTGCCGGGCGGCGTACACGTGCGGAAAGCTGACAAGTAGATTGCGGGCCATGCGAGTGCACATCGGCTCCGACCATGCCGGCTTCGAACTCAAGAACCACCTGGTGCAGCACCTGACGGCTGCCGGGCACGACGTCGTGGACCACGGTCCGGCGGTGTACGACGCCGTCGACGACTACCCGCCGTACTGCCTGCGCACGGGCCAGGCCGTGGCCGGCGAACCGGGCAGCCTGGGCATCGTGATCGGCGGCTCGGGCAACGGCGAGCAGATCGCCGCCAACAAGGTGAAGGGCGTCCGGGCAGTGCTCGCCTGGAGCACCGACACCGCGCGGCTCGGTCGCGAACACAACAACGCCAACGTGATCAGCGTCGGCGCCCGGATGCACACCGAGGAGGAGGCCACCGCGTTCGTCGAGACGTTCCTGGCCACCGACTACTCCGGCGAGGAACGGCACACCCGCCGGATCGAGATGCTGTCCGCCTACGAGTCCACCGGCGAACTCCCACCGCTGCCCTGATCATCGTGCTCGGTCGCATCGGTCGCATCGGTGCTCGGCAGGACGGGGCGACGTACGACGGGCTGACGGGGCCGCGACACGTCGCGGGCCCGCATGCTCCGGCCGGTGCCGACCACGGCCGGGGTGGGCGGACTCGTCCGGCCCCCTCTGGATCCATCTGTCGTCCCCATAAGAGGAACTATGCCTGAAGGTCACACCCTGCATCGATTGGCGAACGACGTCTGGGACGCGTTCGGCGGCCGGACGGCTCGGGCGTCGAGCCCGCAGGGCCGGTTCGCCGAGGGCGCTGCGCTGCTCGACGGGCACCTGCTGCGCCAGACCGAGGCGCACGGCAAGCACTTCCTCGCCGACTTCGAGGGCGCGGGCTGGCTGCACATCCACCTCGGGCTGATCGGGAAGATGGACATCCGCCCGGCGCCGGTCCCCGAACCGGTCGGTCAGGTCCGGCTGCGGCTGCAGAACGCCACGGCGTACGCCGACCTGCGCGGTGCGACCGTGTGCGAGGTGATCACCGACGAGGAGCGCGACAAGCTGCTCGGCCGGCTCGGTCCGGACCCGCTGCGTGACGACGCGGATCCGGACCTGGCATGGAACCGCATCCACCGTAGCAAGCTGCCGATCGGTCAGCTGCTGATGAACCAGGACGTGCTGAGCGGGGTCGGCAACGTGTATCGCGCCGAGGTGCTGTTCCGGGCCAAGCTGAACCCGATGACACCGGGCAACGTGGTGAAGAAGCGCGAGTGGCAGGGCATGTGGGACGACCTGCTCGCGCTGATGAAGTACGGCGTGGAGACCGGGCGGATCGACACCGTTGCCGACGACCACACCCCGGAGGCGATGGGCCGTGACCCGCGCCGGGACGACCATGGGGGCGAGGTCTACGTCTACCGGCGTCAGGGGCAACGGTGTTTCGTTTGCCAGTCGGTGATCCGCACGAAGATCCTCGCGGGCCGTAACTTGTTCTGGTGCCCCAAGTGCCAGCGAACCGGTCTCACTCGCAAGAGCTGATAGTCACCGGTTGTGTTTCGAATTGATGCACGGACCGATCGGTACCGTTATGTTCTTCACACCATGAGGAAGAGTGGCGGACTCGCGCTGATACGACGCATCGGCCGCCGGGTCGAGGCGCTGGGCCGGCGTGCCCGCCGTTCGCACCGCGTCGCCTTCGGCGCGCTCATGCTGGTGCAGTTGCTGATCTCGATCGCGTGCCTGGCCTGGTCGACGTTCGTGCCGGCCTCGTTCCTGATCGTCCCGCTGGTGGTCGGCGGCGTGCTGCTGCGGTTCGGGGAGCTGGTCGCGCTGACCGCGATCACGACGACGTTCGGCGCGTACGTCGTCCTGTCGCGCGGCCTGACGCTGCCCCGGATCGGCTTCGTGCTGGTGCTCGTGGTCGTCGGCTGGATCATGATCACCAGCGCGAAGGTGCGCAGCCGGCTCGGCGTACCCGGGACGCGCGGCGAGTCGATGCTGATGGAGCTGCGCGACACGCTCACCGCACAGGGCGAGTTGCCGACACTGCCGCCGGGCTGGCGGGTCGAGGTCGCGATCCAGTCCGCGGGCGGGTCGACGTTCTCCGGCGACTTCGTCGTGTCGACGGTGCACGAGCACGTCCTCGAGGTGGCGCTGGTCGATGTCTCCGGCAAGGGCATCGACGCCGGGACCCGGGCGCTGTTGCTGTCCGGCGCGTTCGGCGGGCTGCTGGGCGTCGTACCGGAAGAGGAGTTCCTGTCGTCGGCGAACCGGTACATCCGGCGGCAGGAGTGGGACGACGACTTCGCGACCGTTGTGCACGTCGTGCTGGACCTGCGCACGGGGGACTTCGACGTCCGGACGGCCGGGCATCCGCCGGCGATCCAGTTCGACGCGTGGTCGGGGCGCTGGCAGACGCGGGACACCGAGGGTCCGCTGCTCGGGCTGGTGGAGTCGCCCGATTTCGAGGTGAACCACGGGCAGCTGAAGCTCGGGGACGCGTTGTTCCTGTACAGCGACGGGATGGTCGAGACGCCGCGCCAGGACATCGGCCGCGGCACGGACCGGCTCGCGGGCCACGCGGAGCGGCTGGTGGGGCAGGGGTTCCTGGGCGCGGCCGCGGAGCTGGTGGCCACCGCCGGCGGGCCGGGCGACGACTCGGCGATCGTCATCATCCACCGCATGGCGCATGCCTGAGGCAACCAAGTCTCTCGTTGTCATCCCGCGAGTTCGTTGACTTGGGCAACGAGAGGGGCATACTGCTGGAGAGATGTCCGCCGGGTTGTGACCATTGGTGAGACAGGGGACTGGGGATGGTCGTCAAGGGGGTTCGCGCTCAGGCTGCCACGATGGTGGCGGCCGCCGGGGCGCTCACGGTTCTGATCGGCGCCGCCGCGATGTTCGTGCGGCCGGGCGGGGACGCGCTGCCGGCCGGCGCGGCGATGGCGGCGCCGCCGGGCAACAACGGGACGATCAAGATCGACGGGGTGGAACTCGGCGACAAACCGCCGGAGAACAACCCGCACCAGGGGTGTTCGTTCACCGTCGAGTTCTACAACTACGAGGAAGGGCCGTACAACGCGCAGGTCATCTTCCAGGACCAGGCGCCGACGTCCGACGCCGGCGTACAGGTGGTGTCCGGCGACCTGAACCCGTTCATCGGCGGGGATCCGGCCGGCGGCGGCAACGACCTCGACGCACGCGTGGTCTACACGGTGAAGTTCACCGGCCAGCCGCATCCCGTGCAGGGCTACCACCTCAAGATCACCATCCACGCCCCCGGCGCCCAGGGCAACGACACCAAACACAAAGTCTTCTGGGTCAAGGGCTGCGACGCCCCACCCCCAACCACACCCCCGACGACTCCGCCGACGACTCCGCCGACGACTCCGCCGACGACTCCGCCGACGACCCCGCCGACTACTCCGCCGACGACCCCGCCGACTACTCCGCCGACTACTCCGCCCACGACCCCGCCGACGACCCCGCCCACGACGCCTCCGACAACGCCCCCCACCACGCCCCCGACCACGCCGCCGACGACACCGCCCACCACGCCTGTGACGACGCCGCCCAGTACTCCGGTGACGACGCCGACGGTGCCTCCGGGAACGGTGTCGAGCACGCCGCCGGCCAGTACGACGACGAGGCCGACGACTCCGGCGCCGACGCACCGCACGAGCTCGGCGAGTTCCGGCGTACCGACTGCGGTGAACGCCGGCCTGCCCGGTCCGCCGACCCGTCCGGTCGCGGTCACTAGCGACGGCAGCCCGTCCGAGGCGGGCAGCATCCTGATGACGCTCGGCGGCATGCTCCTCGCCGGCGGCGCCATCGGCTCACTCCGCCGCCACGGCCGCCACACCAGATAGCAGCCCCGGTCCCGGCGGCCGTCACAACCGCCGGGACCCGCGCTGTCCACAGCCCTCCACCCGACGAGTACGCCCCACACGAGCTCGGCAAGCTCCGGCGTACCGACTGCGGTGAACCCCGGTCTGCCGCGTCCGCCGACCCGCCCGGTCGCGACCACCGGCGACGACAGCCCGACCGAGGCCGGCGGCATCCTGATGACGCGCGAAGTACTTGTGGCCGGTGGGGTGATTGGCTCACTCCGCTGTCACGGCCGCTGGGACGCTCGGTGTCCGCGGCCCTCCGTCTTCGCGTACGACGAGGTCGGCGCCGCCGCGCCATACGAGCTCGGTGAGGTCCGGCGTACCGACTCCGGTGAACGCCGGATGCGTCGACCCGTCCGGTCGCGGCAAGCAGTGACGACAGGCCGACCGAGGCCGGCGGCATGCTCCTTGCGGATGGCGCGATCGGTTCACTCCGCCGTCACGACGGCCAGTACGCGGTGTCCGCAACCCTCCGTCGGCGCGTACGACGACCCCGGGGGCCGACGCGCCGTATGAGGTCGGCGAGTTCCGGCGTACCGACGTACCGACTGCGGTGAACGCACGCCTGCTCGGTGCGCCGACCCGTCCGGTCGCGGCAAGCAGTGACGACAGGCGGACCGGGGCCGGCGGCAACTTATGACGCGTGGAGGAGTGCTTCTGGCTGGTGGCGCGATTGGCTCACACCGCTGTCACGATCGCTGGGACGCGCGGTGGCCGCAGCCCTCCACGAGCGAGTATGACGAGTCCGGCGTCGACCGCCGTGACGGTGAGTTCCGGCGTACCGACTGCGGTGGACGCCGGCCCGCCCGGTGCGCCGACCGTCCGGTCGCGGCAAGCAGTGACGACAGGTCGACCGAGGCCGGTGGCAACTGATGACGCGCGGAGGAGTTACTTCTGGCCTGGCGCGATTGGCTCAGACCGCGATGTCCGCAGCCCTCCGCGGGCGCGTACAACGAGTCCGGCGTCGACGCGCCTTCCGAGCCCGACGGGTTCCGGTGTGCCGACTGCTGTGAAGGCCGGCCTGCTCGCGCCGGTCTGTTCGGTGGCGGCAAGCCGGTGACGACAGGCTGTCCGAGGTCGGCGGCGTGCTTCTCGTGGGTGGCGCGGTTGGCTCACTTTGTTGTCACGACCGGTGGGACGTGGTGTGCGGGCGAGTACGACGAGTCCGGGGCAGACGCGTCGCGCGAGATCGGAGTTCTGGGGTATCGGCTGTGGTGAACGCCGGCCGGTGCGATCGGCTCAGTGCCCCGTCTTGTGCGTTGTCCACAGGCCTTGCGCGGCGGGGGCTGTGGAAAACCCTGCGACACGCGGGCTAATCGTTACCGAACGAGCTTGACTGCCGTAACGGAACCGAAATACTTCTCCAAGGCCTAACCCCTGCACTCGTTCGAGGACGGACATGACCCACACGGGCGTTCGCTCCCGCGCGGCCGGCATCTTCGCCGGCGCCGGAGCGCTTTCACTGCTTCTCGGCGCGGCGGCTCTGCTCGTCGCGCCCTCGGCCAACGCGGATCAGACCGCCGGCCACAACCCACCGGGCAACAACGGCACGGTGAAGATCGAGGGCGCCGACATCCAGAGCGGACCGCCGGACAACAACCCGCACCAGGGCTGCACGTTCACCGTCGAGTTCTACAACTACGACAAGGACGACTCGTACAAGGCCCATGTCACCTTCGAGGACCAGGCCCCGACCGCGGACGCCGGCCTTCAGGTGGTGTCCGGCAACCTGGACCCGTTCATCGGCGAGGACGAGGCCGGTGGCGGCACGGACCTGGACGCGCGTGAGGTCTACACGCTGAAGTTCTCCGGCGAGCCGCACCCGCAGCAGGGCTACCACGTGAAGCTGACCGTGAACGCCCCCGGCTCGATCGGCAACGACGTCAAGCACAAGGTGTTCTGGGTCGAGGGCTGCACCACGACGCCGCCCACGACGCCGCCGACGACTCCGCCGACCACGACGGACACTCCGCCCACGACGCCGCCGACCACGCCGCCGACGACCACGGACACTCCGCCGACCACGCCGCCGACGACCCCGCCGACCACGACGGACACTCCGCCCACGACGCCGCCGACGGAGTCGCCCACCACGACGGACACTCCGCCTGCGACGCCGACTGACACGCCGTCCACCCCGGGAACGTCGGTGAACCCGACGAGCACGCCGCCGCCGGTGACCGAGTCGACTCCGGTCTCCGACGTGCCGAGTGACACGCCGACCGCCGGTGTTCCGACCGCGATCGACGCCGGCTTCGGTGGATCCGACGGAGACTCGGTTGCCAACAGCAATGGTACGTTCGGTCTCGCGGGCGGCCTGCTGCTCGCGGCCGGCGGCATCCTGATGGCCGGCGCCGGAGTGGTCACCTTCCGCCGCCGCGGCAAGCACACCGCCTGACCGTCATCCGCACGCGGCCGCCCGCTCCGTCCGGGGCGGCCGCGTACCGGTCCGTCGTCGCCCCGGCGATGGCGTAGCCTGCTCCGTCGTGACGATCGATGGGCTGGGTGACACGTTCGACTCGGACGCGGATCCGGCGGCGCCGGACGTGTCGTTCGAGGAACTCGTCGCGATGATGCCGGAGACGTTGCGGGAGGTGTTCCCGCCGTACCGCTGGCAGCTCGCGAAACTGTGGGAGCTCGACCTGAAGGTCGAGCCGGTCGAGATCGCCGACCTGGTCTGGATGTTCGACCTGCCGCTGTGGCAGCTCGAGGGCGAACGGTTCAGGGTGACGCCGCACCAGGTCGCCGAGACGCCGATGAACTTCCGCGCGCACTACCAGCGGGTGATGGACGCGGATCTCGACTTCCCGATCAACCTGGTCGCGTACCGCGGTCGGCTGGTCGTGCTGGACGGCGTTCACCGGCTGCTGAAGGCGCACTTCCTGCGCCGGCGCTGGATCGAGGCGACGATCGCGACCGCAACCCAGCTCCGCTCCTGCGCCCGATGAATCAAGCCCGGCGAAACTGGGCACCCCCGAACGGGGAGGATAGGCGTCATGGACAGCGTGGAGCGTGAGGTGTACGTCGAGGCCCGGCCGGAGGTGGTGTGGGCCGCGGTGACGCAGCCGGAGACCTTTGCCCGGTGGTACGCGTTCGGCGGGGCGGAGATCGATCTGCGCCCGGGTGGGCGGCTGGTGATGCGCTGGGACGAGCACGGCGAGTTCCGCGGCTTCGTGGAGAAGGTCGAGCCGGGCCGCCGGTTCGCCTACCGGTACGCCGTGGAGCCCGGTGTGGAGCCGGTGCCGGGCAACGCGAACCTGGTCGAGTTCACGCTCACGCCCGAGGGCGACGGCACCCGGCTGCTGGTGGTCGAGTCGGGCTTCGACCGCCTGGACGAGCAGCACGACCCCGAGCAGTCCGCGCAGGCCTGGGACAACGCGCTTGCGGCCCTGACCGAGCTGGCTCCGGCGCTCTGACCTGTCCGCGCGACGCGCCGGGGCTGTTGATGGTGATGCGTCACCATTATCATGGGTGACATGACAACCAACAGCGACGAGTACGCCCCCAGCACCAGCGACTGGGTCCGCGAGCAGGTGGAGAAGGTCACCGAGGCCGGGACCACCGACGCGGTCGACATCATCGGGCTCAAGGTCGTGCTGATGACTATGCGCGGTGCGAAGTCCGGCAAGATCCGCAAAGTGCCCGTGATGCGGGTCGAGAAGGACGGCGTGTACGCCGCGGTCGCCTCGCTCGGCGGCGCACCGAAGAACCCGGTCTGGTACTACAACCTGAAGGCCGATCCGAAGGTCAGCCTTCAGGACGGCGACGTCACCAAGGAGTACGTCGCCCGCGAGATCGAGGGCGACGAGTACGACGAGTGGTGGCAGCGCTCGGTGGCCGCGTACCCGCCGTACGCCGAGTACCAGACCAAGACCACCCGGAAGATCCCGCTCTTCCTCCTCGACCCGGTCAACTAAGTCCTTGCAAAGATCTCGCCTCGGTTGACGGTCGGTGACGAGGCGCGGGCCAGGCTTGTGAGACGCTGGCGACGGCTGGGTCGACCTCGACCCGGCCCGACGCCTTGCGTCGCCTGAGTTCTGGGAGTTGTCCTGACCACACACGACGCGGTGCGGGAACCGTTCGTCGGGTCGACGCGGCTGCGTCTGGCCGGACTGGCACTGCATGCCTATACCGCGAGCGGAACGGTGCTCGCGCTGCTGATCGTCATCGCCGCCATCGACGGCGACGCCGTGCGGGCGCTCTGGCTCGGCCTCGCGACCCTGGTGATCGACGGCACGGACGGGATGCTCGCCCGCCGGCTGCGGGTCAAGGAGACGATCCCGTGGTTCGACGGTGCGATGCTCGACAACATCGTCGACTACCTGACGTACGCGTTCGCGCCGATCGTGTTGCTGTGGACCGGCGGCTATCTCCCGTCCGGTACCTGGGGCGCGGTGCTCGGCGCGCTGCCGCTGCTCGCGTCCAGCTACCAGTTCTGCCGGGTCGACGCGAAGACCGAGGACCACTTCTTCCTCGGCTTCCCCAGTTACTGGAACGTGGTCGCGTTCTATGTCGTGGTCCTGAGCCTCAGCCCGGTCACCACCGGCATCATCCTGGTGGTCTGCTCGGTGCTCGTCTTCATCCCGGTGAAGTACGTGTACCCGTCGCGCACCAAGGCGTTCCGCTCGCTGAATCTGCTGGCGACCGCGATCTGGCTGGCGTCGTACGCCGTGCTGCTCGCGCAGATGCCGGACCCGAACGTGGTCGTGGTCGCGATCTCGCTGTCGTACCTGGTGTACTACGGCGGCCTGAGCCTCTACCTCACCTGGCGCCGTAGGGCCGTCGCGTAGTGGTTCTCGGGCTGAGCGCGGCGCTCGGCGCCGCGGTGCTGTTCGGTATCGCGGCGATCCTGCAGGCCGTCGGGTCGCGGAAGGTGCCGACCGAGTCGGAGCTGGATCCGCGCCGGCTCGGCGGATTCGTGGCTGCGCTGCTCAAGCAGCCCGCGTTCCTCGGTGCGCTCGGGCTGAACCTGGCGGGCTTCGGGCTGCACTTCGTCGCGCTGCGCCTGCTGCCGCTGTATCTGGCGCAGGCCGGGATCGCCGTCAGCCTCGTGATCACGGCGCTGCTCGCGACGCGGCTGATGTCGGATCGGCTGAGCGCGCTGGAATGGTCTGCGGTGATCGGCGTCTGCGTCGGGCTCGGTCTGCTCGCGGTGGCTGCCGGTGATGCCGGCGACAGCGCGCAGCACCACGGCCTCACGATCGGCATCATCATCGGGCTCGTGACGATTGCTGTCCTGGGCGCCGTCGCCAGCCGTTCGCAGCACGGTGTCTCCACGGCGTTGCTCGGCCTGCTGGCCGGTCTCGGATACGCCGGCGTCGCGATCTCTGCCCGCTTGTTGCAGGACGGGTCGCTGAGCGAGCTCGTACGAAGCCCGACGCTCTACACCTTGCCGATCAGCGGCGCACTGGCGTTCATCCTCTACTCGTTGGCGCTGCAGCGGGGGTCAGTGACGCTGGCCACCACGCCGATGATCGCGCTGCAGACCATCACACCTGCCGCCGTCGGCGTCTTCGTGCTCGACGACGCCGTCCGTGCCGGCTGGTGGCCGGCCGCGATCATCGGTTTCCTCCTGTCCGCGGCGGGTTCGGTCATCCTGGTCCGCTTCGAGAGCGTGAAACCCCAGGACGTACCGGCCGGTCCCTAGCGGCTCGGCCACTTCCAGGGCGGCTCGTCGAGTGGGCCCTGGCCGGTGATGGTGGTGGCGCCCTTCTCCTTGACGAGCTCGAGTGTCTGGAGGTCGGGGGAGAGGGCTTCGAGTGCGGCGATGAACGGGCGGGAGTGGGTGACCACGATGACCTGGGTCTCCTTCGCGGCGGTGACCACCAGGTTGGCCAGTGCGGGCAGGAGATCCGGGTGCAGGCTGGTCTCGGGCTCGTTGAGGACGAGGAGCTCGGGCGGCCGCGGGGTGAGCAGCGCGGCGACCCAGAGGAGATACCTGAGGGTGCCGTCGGACAGCTCCGCCCCGGACAGCGGGCGCAGCAGACCGTGCTGGTGGAACGCGATCTCGAAACGGCCTGCGGTGTTGACGATCTGCACCCGGCTGCCGGGAAACGCCAGCTCGATCGCCTCGTCCAATGCCCCGCGCGGGCCCAGCTCCCGGATCGTTTGCAGGGCGGCCGCGACATCCGCGCCGTCCGCGGCGAGCACGGCGGTGCGCGTGCCGACCTGCACCTGACGGGCGGGCGCTGTCGCGTCGGTGCGGAAGTGGTCGTAGAACCGCCACCCGCGCAGCCGCTCCCGCACCAGCAGCAGTTCGGGCGCGCGCTCCGGATCCGCGAACTCGCTCAGCATGCTGTCGAACGTCTGCAGCGGGTGCCCGCCGCGCTGCCACTCACCGCTCGCCGAACGGATCCGCACCTCGTGGTTGTTGCGCTCGACCAGCAGCGCCGCCGGCCGCAGGAACGGCCCGGCCCACAGGGCCTCGCGTTTGATCACCGGATCGAGGTCGAATTCTGATCCATGCGCGATCGGCAACCCGAGATCCATCAGGTAGCCGTAGTCGTCGCCTGCGAAGCCCATCCGCAACGTCACCGGCCCGGTCCGCACGGTGCCCTGCGTCGGTCGGTCCTTCCGCACATGCTCGGGCCCGGCCCACAGCGTCGACTGCAACCCACCTTCACGGGCAAGCGCCGCGACCGCCCCGTTCCGCGAGGCGTCGGCCAGCAACCGCAGCGCCCGGTACAGACTCGACTTGCCCGTCCCGTTCGCACCGGTCACCACGTTCAGACCGCGGAGCGGCATGACGATCCGCCGCAGTGACCGGTAGTTCTCCACCGCCAGCGTCGTCAGCATGTCAGTCAAGGTACCGACGCCCTCCGACAATCAGGTTTCGGCGCGGTCCGGGGAGATGTGCCAGAGGACTCCGAGTTCCTGCAGCATCGCCGCGGCCGCCGCGCCGTGCATCTTGCTCCGGTCCGCCATCGTCGAGAACCGCGGACGGCGTACGTCGACCGCGGGCAGGCGGCGGGCGAGCTCCTGCTCGATGGCGTCGAGCAGCCGCGCCCCGGCCCGGCGGACCGGCCCGTCGATCACGACGTCCGGGATGTCGAGGATCGCCGCCTGGACGCAGACCAGCGCGCCGAGGCTCCGGCCCGCGAATTCGACCCGCTCGGCGAGGGCTCGCAGCTCCGGTGGCTCGCCGGGGGACGCGACCGCGTCGAGGTCCTCGACGGCGGCGTCGCCGAGGATCGCGGGCAGGTTCGCCACCGTTTCCAGGCAGCCCGTCCGGCCGCACTCGCAGCGCCGGTCGCTGACGCCGACGTCGATGTGCCCGACCTCGCCGGCCCGCTGCCGTTCGCCGAGGTGCACGCGTCCGTCGAGGATGATGGCGGACCCGATACCGCCGGCGATGTGCAGCACGATCACACTGCCGCCGGCCTGACTGCGGTGCGACAGTTCGGACATCGCCACCGCGGTCGCGTCGTTGACGAGCACCACGTCGTACCCGAGGGCCTCCCGCAACGGCCCGGCGAGGTCGACGTCGTGCCAGCGGAACTGGATCGACTCGACGATGCCCTGCTCCGGCGACAGCATGGCCGGGACGGCGACGCCCGCGGCGAGCACCGTCCGCCCGTCGTCGGCGGCCAGTTGCCGCAGGAAGCTGCCCAGGACCGAGATCACGTCGTCGACGCCGGGGCCGGGCGGCAGGGCCACCCGGCCGGTCGTGCTGATCACCCCGTCCAGTCCCACCACGCCCGCGACGATCTCGGTCGGCCGGAGGTCGGCCATCAGCAGGCACTGGCGGCCGGTGTCGACGCGGAGCGGCTTCGCGGGTTTGCCGCGGCCGCTCGGCGTCCCGGCCTCCTCGACCACCAGATGCCGTGCCATCAGGGACTCGACGATCTCCGACACGACCGCGCGCGCCAGACCGGTGGACCGGGAGATGTCCGCGCGCGACATGCTGCCGTCTCCGATCAGCACGGTCTGCAGAACCAGTCTGGTGTTCCGCTCGCGCAGTACGCCGGGCGTCACCTTCTCGGTGATCCGTATCGCCTTCGTCATCCCTGCCTTCAGTACACGCCGTACACCGCCAACTCTTGGAGGTGGAGCGTGTAGGCGTTGGTGGTGTTCGCGAATCCGGTCACCCGGACGTACCGGTAGGCGCCCGTCACGTCGTACCGGTCGCCCACAGCAGTCTGCGCCTTGTGGGTCACCTTCTCCGCCAGCCGGGTCCACGTCTGCCCGTCCACGCTTCCGTCGACACGATAGAGGTACGACCGGCCGTCGGCGTAGTACGGCGTGACGCGGATGCCGGACAGTGCGTGAGCAGCGCCGAGATCCACCTGCAGCGACGACGGTTGCCCTGCGCACTGTGCGGGCGCGCAGAACCAGCCGGTGCTCAGATCGCCGTCAACCGCGCTGGCCGCCGCGTGACCACCTTCCGCGCTGGTAGCCGCTACAGGCTTCCCCAGGCTCAAGGAGACCGGCGGCGGCGTGGAGCACGTGACCGTCGGTACGCCGAACGACAACGCGTCGAAGTACCGGTTCGCGTCGTACTGGTGCACCTGCAGCCGCAACTGCCGTACGCCGGTGACGTCCGCGTCGAGCACGACCGCCTTCGACGCGTCGCCCGCGATTCCGCTGCGCAGCACGCCGGACTCGGTCAGCAGTCGGCCGTCACCGAAGACACGGACGACCACATCGCCGTCGGGAGTGTGGTTCATCGCATCGTCGATCCCGACCACCGTGGTGAAGCGCCCGCAGCCACCGCCGAGCTCGAACCGTACGTCGGCGTTCGCGTTGGTGCCAAGGCCCTTGCTGTAGGCAACACCGTCGAGCAGGATCGGCTGGCCGTTGCCGGACGGCGTGGCCGGCGTGACGGTGTCGCGTGCGACCGGGTAGACGCCGTCGTGGTTCCGTGAAGACGCGAACTGCAGGTCGCTCAGCTGGTACCGCCCGGCCGCCGCGACCGGCAGAACCGCGCTGGCCTTCCGGAGCCCGGACTGGTCGGACCGCATCGACACCTGCAGTGTCACCTTGTCCTGCAGACCACTGCCGCCGCGCACGGTCCAGGAACGCGTCACCGTGGCTCCTGGTCCGACTTGGCTCGGTGCGTCGCCTGTTGGTTCGACAGTGACCCCAGTGGGTGCCGTGACGTCGAGGGTCAGCCCGGTGAGGGCGCCGAAGTAGTTCGTGTTGGTGATGATCGCGGTGACCTGAGCAGCCCCTGACGCATCCACGGTCCCGGTCGGGCGGAGTGCCAGCGTCACGTCGTAGTCGTCGTTCTTCAGCCGGTCCAGCAGCTTGGCGGCTTCTGTGTAGGTGTCGCCGGTCGGCTGGGTGCGGTAGCTGGTGCGGTCTCGCGACCACTGCTCAGCCACGTCGTACCAGTCGATCTGTGGTGTGGCCGAGGTCTTCAGCGCCTCGAAGTACTGCTTCCAGCGGGGCGCGTAGTAGCCGTCCAGGAGCCCGGACCACTCGCGGTACGCGTAGTCCTGCAGGTCTGTGGTGCGCAGTCCCCACGACGTGAGCTGCTTGCGCGCGTCGTACTCGAGCTGCGCGGACTCGGTGCTGTCCGCACCCCAGCTCCTGGCCTGCTCCAGCCACCGTCCGATCAGGTACTGCTCGTTGGTACCGACCAGGTCGTCGACGCCGGCGATGTACCCGAGCCACGTGTCGGTCAGCTGCGTGAAGCGCCTGAGGTCTCCGGCCTCGTACGCCGACCGGATCTGCGGCAGCAACGTACGGGACCGGTCGGCGACGGACTGACGTGCTACCTCCAGCAGGTCGTTGCGGTACGCCGCGTTGTTCCGCAGCGAGCTGCCGACCGCGAGCAGTGCGGGCAGCGCACCCGCGAACTCGGCCGGATCGTAGGCGAACGCCGCCTGCGCCCAGCTGTGCGGCCGCTGGACCGTCAGGCTCGGGATCGCGGCGAACAGGCCGCCGTGGCCCGACGAGCGGCCGCCGTTCGGCGGAATCGAGTACGCGGTCTCGGCCAGGATCCGCCACGCCTCCCGCGCGTTCGGGTCCGTCCCGCCGTACCGGGCGTCCGCGTAGTCGGCGAACCACTGGTCCAGGTCCACGGGGCCGTCGTGCCAGGGCAGCTCGGCCAGGAACTCCATCGCCACCGCGTTGTTGTAGCTGGCCTCGGGCATGATCGCGATGCCGGACAGGGCCGAGCCGGGCTTCGCCAGCGAGGCCCAGAAACGCTCGTTCCAGGCGCGGATCGGGGCGCCCATGGTGGAGTTGCCGCCGAAGTTCCAGATCGACCCGAACGCGTACGGCGTCCCCGACCAGTCCTTTTCGCGGTCAGGGCTCAAAGCCCGGTCGGACAGCCCGTCGACGACCAGCATCCGGCTACGGTCGATGGCCGCGATCGTCTCCGGACGCGGGTTGCTCTGCCAGCCGAGGATCGCCCAGATCGCGCCCGGATGTGCCCTGTCCAGGGCGTTCTGCACCGCCACCGACGCTTGGCCGACCGAGATACTGCCGGGCCGTCCGCCCTCGTGCAGGAGATCCATCTTGAACATCGTCGACGGACCCAGGACCCGTTCCTGGACCGCGTAGAACCGGGCCGCGACCTGGTCGAACAGCGGGTCGGTCGGCGCCAGCCAGTCCGGCCGTTCCAGCCCCACCCAGGTGCCTTGCGGCACGGTGGTAGCGCCCGGGTTCTTCGCCGTGAAGTCCCGTGGCACCGTGCCGAAGTAGCCGGGCAGGACCGGCGTGATCCCGAGCGACCGCATCCGGTCCGCGATCCGCCGGCCGAGCTCCGCGCGCTCCTGGATCACCTGGGCGCTGACCGGCGCGGTGAAGTTGGACATGTTCTGCAGCAGCCACCACGGCTGGTACCCGGGTGTTGGGATCCAGGCGCGCAACTCGTCCGCCTGGTAGCCGAAGGACTGCAGCGCCTCGTAGTACACGGCCTCGGTCCCGATGGGCATGAAGATCTCGTTCACACCGTGCAGTGCCTGGATGTCGATCAGCCGTTCCCAGTCCTCGAACGTCCGGTACGGGCCGGAGTACCCGTCCTCGGTGTCGTTGCCGGCGAACCGGTGCTCGACGACCGACGACTGCTCGATCGGCCGCTGCGGCGCGGGCAGGACCGGCGGCAGGTCGAGCTGGTCGCCGGTCCAGGAGATGTCCGCCTTCACAACGTGCTTGAGGAACCAGTTGAACCCCATCAGCAACGCCGACGTACTGCTGCCCTCGACGACCGGCCGCGCGCCACGGCTGGTGATCCGGAACGTGTCGCGGCCCGCGGACGCCGGGATCGTGGCGAGCGTGATCTGGCTTCCGTGCCGGGTGCCGACCAGGCGCCGGATCGCGTCCTTGGCCGGACCGGTGTCGAAGAGCGGGCGGGCGGACGGGCCCTGCTCCGGGGAGTCCGCCAGTGCGGGCGGCGCGCCGAGCAGCAGCGCCACCGTTGCCACAGTGGCCGCCGCGGTCGTCGCGGCGAGCCATCGCCGGACCCTGGTACGTCGGTTCATCAACCTGACCTCCGATTTTGATCGCGGCCCAAACTAAATGGCGGTATGCAACCGGTCAACAGCTCGGCGAGGACTTTCGAAAATATTCTTCCTAAACCTGCCGTGTCACAGCCGGCCGCGCTGTCTCGTCTCGGGGGCGCAACCGATCAAGGAGTGTGACGAGCGATGCGTGTGTTCGTGGCTGGTGGGAGTGGAGTTATGGGGCGGCGGCTGGTGCCGCAGCTCGTAGCACGTGGGCATCAGGTGACCGCTACGACGACCAGTGCGGCCAAGCTGGACCTGGTCAGAGCAGCAGGTGCCGAAGCAGTGGTGATGGACGGGCTGGACGGCGCGGCGGTCGGCGAGGCGGTCGCGCTCGCACGGCCGGACGTGATCGTGCACCAGATGACCGCGATCTCGATGGCGCATGCGGGCAAGCCGGACATCAAGCACCCGGACCGCTGGTTCGCGAAGACCAACCGGCTGCGGACCGAGGGGACCGACCACCTGCTGGCCGCGGCCGAGGCAGTGGGTGTGCCGCACTTCGTTGCCCAGGGCTACGCGAGCTGGAACGGCATCCGCGAAGGCGGGTGGGTCAAGACCGAGGAGGACCCGCTGGACCTTCTGGAAGGGACAGCCGCGTACGTCGGCCTGAAGGCGCTCAGCCGGATCGAGGACCTCGTGCTGAAGATCGGTGGAGCCGTCATGCGGTACGGCGCGTTCTACGGCCCGGGGGCCATCGACGACCAGGTGGAGCTCGTGCGCAAACGCCAGTACCCGCTGGTGGGACGCGGTACTGGCTACAGTTCCTGGGTGCATCTCGACGACGCGGCCGGCGCGACAGTGCTGGCTGTCGAGCAGAAGGCCGGCGGTGTGTTCAACATCGTCGATGACGACCCGGCACCGGCCCGCGACTGGCTGCCGTACCTGGCGGAGTGCGCGGGTGCGAAGCCGCCGCTGCGTGTTCCGGTGTGGCTGGCGCGACGGCTGGCGGGGGACCAGGCTGTGGTGATGATGACCGAGGGCCGTGGGTTCTCCAACGCCAAGGCGAAGCGGGAGCTGGGCTGGGAGCTGCACTACCCGTCGTGGCGTCAGGGTTTCAAGGCCGAGCTGGCGTGATGCGCACTCGCGACGAGGAGTTCGAGGAGCTGCGACCGCTGCTGTTCTCGATCGCCTACCGGATCCTCGGCAGCGTCAGCGAGGCGGAGGACGCCGTACAGGACACGTGGCTCCGGTACGCCGCGTCACGGACGGAACCGGCGTCCGCGAAGGCGTTCCTGTCCGCTGTCGTGACGCGTATCTGCGTCGACGTACTGCGGTCTGCTCGGCGCCGTCGGGAGGCGTACGTCGGACCGTGGTTCCCGGAGCCGTTGCTGTCCGACCCGTACGAGGACCCGGAGCGAGCGGCCGAGCTGGCCGACTCGGTGTCGATGGCCGCGCTGCTCCTGCTGGAGCGGCTGTCTCCGCTGGAGCGGGCTGCGTTCGTGCTGCGGGAGGTGTTCGGGTTCGACTTCGCTGAGGTGTCGTCGGCGCTGGGACGGACTGAGGCCGCCTGCCGTCAGTTGGTGGTTCGAGCGCGTCGCCATATGGAGGCAGGGCGGCCGCGCTTCGCTGCGGACCAGCGTGAGCGGGAGGAGTTGGCGGTCCGCTTCTTCGACGCGTTCAAAGAAGGCGACGTCGACAACTTGCTGGAGTTCCTGGCCGCCGACGTCCAGCTGGTGGGGGACGCCGGTGGCAAGGCGCCGCAGTGGGGCCGGGGTGTCGTCACAGGCGCTCACAACGTCGCAGGAATGCTGGCTGCCCTGTCCGCGCCGTTCACCCAGATCGGTGGTGTCGTGGAGCCGCACGTGGTGAACGGCCAGCCGGGCGCGATCTTCCGCGACAACGCGGGTCGCGTGGTCAACACCTGGACGCTCGACATCGCCGACGGACAGATCCAGGCGATCCGTGCGGTGGTGAACCCGGACAAGCTCCGGCACGTCGGCCCGGTCGCCGACGCGTGGGCCGTCGTCCGGGACACGAACGCGGCCCGCCGAAACGGGTAGCGGGGCGCAGGGAAGACCCCTGCGCCCCGCTGTGTGCCGTCAGGTCAGGCCAAGGATTCTTCCCAGGCCTGGTGCAGTCCGGCGTAGTGGCCGTCCACCGTGATCAGGTGGTCGGGTGCGCCGTCCTCGATGATCTGGCCGTATTCCAGCACCAGGACGCGGTCGGCGGTCTCGACCGTGGACAACCGGTGGGCGATGACGATCGCCGTACGGTCGGCCAGGATCGTCTTCAGCGCCCGCTGGATCAGCCGTTCGCTGGGGATGTCCAGGCTCGACGTCGCCTCATCCAGGATCAGCACCGCGGGGTTGGCCAGGAACGCCCGCGCGAACGCGACCAGTTGCCGCTGCCCCGCGGACAACCGCGAGCCGCGCTTCTCGACCGCGGTCTCGTAGCCGTTCGGCAGCGCCATGATGAAGTCGTGCGCGCCGATCACCTTCGCGGCCTCGACGACCTCCTCCATCGTGGCGTCCGGCTTGCCGAACCGGATGTTGTCCGCGACCGAGCCGGTGAAGAGGAAGTTCTCCTGCGTCACCATCACGACCCGCTCGCGCAGGTCGTCCTCGGACAGGTCCCGCAGGTCGACACCGTCGAGCAGCACATGCCCGCCCGTCGGGTCGTAGAACCTGGCCACCAGCTTGGCGATCGTGGTCTTGCCGGCACCCGTCGTGCCGACCAGAGCCAGTGTCTGACCGGCCGGCACGTCCAGCTGCAGACCGGGCAGCACCGGTACGCCGTCGACGTACTCGAAGCGGACGTTCCGCAGCTCGAGGTGACCGTGCGCCGGGCCCGGCTTCGCCGGCTGGATCGGCTCCGGCACGTCCGGGGTCTCGTTCAGCACACCGGACAGCTTCTCCAGCGCCGCCGACGCGGACAAGAAGGTGTTGTAGAACTGCGAGATGTCCTGCAGCGGCTCGAAGAACTGCCGCAGGTACAGCAGGAACGCCGTCAGGACGCCGACCGTCACGTGGCCGTGGTAGGCCTGGTAACCGCCGTACGCCAGGATTGCGACGATGGTGATGTTGCCGACGCCCTTGATCGAGGGCATGAAGATCGCGTTCAGCCGGAACGACTCCAGGTTCGCCTTCCGGTAGCGGTCGTTGACGCCGTGGAAGATCTCCTCGTTGCGCGGCTCGCGACGGAACGCCTGCACCGCGCGGATACCGGTCATCGACTCGACGAAGTGCACGATGACCAGCACGACCGCCTCCCGGGTCTGCCGGTAGACGACCGCGGACCGCTTCCGGAACCACGCCGTCAGGAGCAGCAGCGCCGGGAACGACAGCAGCGCGAGCAGACCCAGCTTGAGGTCCAGCGTGAGCAGGATGATCGCCGTACCCACCAGCGTCAGCGCGGCGGTGACCAGACCGTCGAACCCATTCGCCAGCATCTCGTCGATGACCTGGACGTCGGACGTCAGCCGGGAGATCACCCGGCCCGAGGTGAACTTGTCGTGGAACGCCGGGCTGAGCCGCTGGAAGTGGTCGAAGACCCGGCGCCGCAGACCGAGCAGGATGGTCTGGCCGAGCCGGCCGGAGCGCATCAGGAACAGCTGCCGTGCCCACGCCTGCAGCAGTGCCGAGGCGAGCACGGCGATCACGATCGTGATCAGCTCCCGCGAGCCCTGGCCGGCGAGGATCGGCGGGATGCCGTTGTCGATGCCCAGGTGGACCAGGTACGGCACGGCGAGCCGGGCGCCGTTCTCGACGATCACGATCACGATCAGCAGCCAGATCAGCTTCTGGTACGGCCTGAGCAGCTCACCGAGCAGCTTCCGGGAGTCCTCCTTCAGCCGGATGCTGGTGGCCCGGGAGATCTCCCGGTCGGGGTCCTCCTCGAACTGCCCCCGCCAGCTCTGCTCTTCCGGCAGCTGGTCGTCCTTCACATCCTCGGGAGGAGGTGTCTGCTGGGTCGTCGTCATGCGTGCACCTCCTCTTCCTCCGCTGCCAGCAGGTGCCGGTACTCGGGCACCGTGGCCAGTAGTTCTTGATGGGTTCCTACGTGGGTGACTGTGCCGTTCTGCAGCAGTGCGACCTTGTCGGCCAGCATCACCGTCGACGCGCGGTGCGCGACCACGATGCCGGTGGTCTCGGAGAGCACGTTCTGCAGCGCTTCCTCGACCAGGGCCTCGGTGTGTACGTCGAGAGCCGACAGGGTGTCGTCCAGCACCAGTACGGCGGGCTTGGCGAGCACCGCCCGCGCCAGTGCGAGCCGCTGGCGCTGACCGCCCGACAGCGACATGCCTTGCTCGCCGACGCGTGTCTCGAGGCCCCACGGGAGGTCGTTGGCGAACTGTGCCTGGGCGACCTCCAGTGCCTGCTGGACCTCGGCGTCGGTGGCGTCCGGACGGCCGAGCGTGAGGTTCTCCCGGACGCTCATGGAGAACAGCGTGGGGTCGTCGAACGCGGAGGCGACCGCGGTCCGCAGCGACACCAGGGTCAGGTCCCGGATGTCGTGTCCGTCGATGGTGATCCGCCCCGCAGTCACGTCGTACAGCCGGGGGATCAGTGCGGTCAGTGTGGTCTTGCCGGACCCGGTGGCGCCGACCAGTGCGAGCGTCGTACCAGGGGTCAGGTCGAGGTTGATGTCGTGCAGCACCTCGGTCGAGTCGTCGGAGAACCGGAACCCGACGTGCTCGAAGCGCAGGTGACCGCGCGGGTGGGTGAGTTCCTCCGCGCCGGACTTGATCACCGAGTGGGTGTCGAGGATCTCGCTGATCCGGTCCGCCGCGGTCATCGCCTCCTGGGCCATCGCGAGGATCGCGCCGAGCGAGGTGACCGGCCAGACCAGCGACAGCATCAGCGTGATGAACGCGACCAGGGTGCCGAGCGTGATCGCCTCCCGGCCGACGGCGAGCGCGCCGAGCAGCAGCACGATCACCAGGGTCAGGTTCGGGATGACGCCGAGGAAGCTCCAGAACCGGGATGCGAGCCGGACCTTCTCGACCTCGGTGTGGTACAGCGTGGTCGCCTCGTCGTCGAACTGCGCCTGGACGTGCGGCCGGCGGCCGAACGCCTTGATCACCCGGAAGCCGAGCGCCGACTCCTCGATCCGGGTGGCCAGGTCGCCCTGCTGGTCCTGCACCTTGCGGGAGATCCGCAGGTACTTCTTCTCGAACTTCAGCGAGACCATCACGATCGGCACGGCGGCCACGAGGACCACCAGACCGAGCGGCCAGTAGAGCTGGAGCAGCAGGATCGTGACCACGACCAGCTGCAGGATGTTCATCACCAGGAACAGCAGGCCGAAGCCCATGAACCGGCGGATGGTGGACAGGTCGGTGGTGACGCGGGACAGCAGCTGGCCGCTCTGCCAGCGGGTGTGGAACTCCATCGGCAGCGACTGCAGCCGGACGTACAGGTCGTGCCGGAGCGTGGCCTCCAGGTCGCTGACGGTCCGGGACTGCGCCCAGCGGCGCATCCAGACCAGGAGGACCTCGGAGATGCTGAGTCCGAGCGCCAGCAGGGCCAGCGGGACCAGCATGCTCAGCTCGCGCCGGGTGACCGGTCCGTCGATGATGGCCCTGGTGACCAGCGGGACGGTGAGGCTGACGGCGACGCCGAGCATCGCGGTGGTGAACATCACCGAGAGGCGCCAGCGGTGGGGCTTCAGATAGGGACGCAGCCGCCACAGATTGCGGCTACGTTCGGGGGCACGGGTGGTAGGGGCAGCGATCGACGGCGCTTGGACAGCGTGCTCGGAGGGCATCTGGACGGGCGCACTTCCCATCTACTTCGTCAAAGGGTTTCGGCGACCTGAAAACGGCGCACTTTCCAGTATCGCCCAGTGGGTAAGCGCTTGTCCTGCCAATTCCATTCCCGGGCGATGAATTACCGCTTGTCGCAATAGGCCGTCCGGGTGTCAGGCGGCGAGGGGTTCCGGACCTATCACGTTCCATGATCAGTGCGCGGCGATCGATCGCCGGCCTGATGCCTCTTCGGGCAGTTCCCGGAGGTCCCGGAGCGGGGAGCACAGGGCGATCAGCAGCCCGCCGAGCATGCCTCCGGTGGCCAGCAACAGCGTCGGGCGGATCTGGATCGCGGTGGCCAGCACGCCGGAGGCGGCTGCGCCGACGGTCTGGCCGCCGATCACCAGGGTCCGCCACGAGGCGGTCACCTGGCCCAGCAGGTGCGGTGGGGCCATGGACTGCCGCAGGGTCCGCTGCGGGACGGCGAATAGGGACATACCGAGCCCGGCGAGTACCTGTCCGACCAAGATGAGCGGCGTCACGCCGGTGAACAATGCGACGGCGTTGAGTGACGCCAGAAACACACCGCTGAGATAAGAGCGGCCGATTCCCACGCGCCGGCACCAGCCGGGGGCGACGAAGGTACCCGCCACCGCGGCAGCACCGAACGCGGTCAGCGAGAGCCCGACGAACGCCGGTGACTTGTGCAGCTCCCGGATGAGGAACAGCACGACCAGCGGTCCCTGCATCGCTCCGGCCATGGCCGCAACAGCCGCGGACACCACGAGCGGCCGGAGCATCCGGTCGCCGAACAGCACGCGCAGTCCCGCCGACAGCCGTACCTGGGACCGCTCCGGCACAGCTCCACGGGCGGGCTCACGGATGAGGTACGCCGCCACCGTCGACACGACGTACGACGCCGCGTCGACGACGATCGCGAACGGCGCCGTGAGCACCTGCACGAGGAAGCCGGCCGCGGAGGGACCGAGCGTGGAGGCGAGGTTGAGATTGAGCAGCGCGGCGCTGTTCGCCTGCATCAGCTCCGCCCGTGGCACCAGCCACGGGATCATCGTCTGGGACGCGGTGTCGGACAGCAGAGTCAGCACTCCGGTCAGTACGGCGACGGCGTACAGCTGCTCGATGCGCAGCCAGCCCAGTGCCGCCGCGGCCGGCACTGAGCCGAGCAGGAACAGCCGACCGACATCGGTCCAGATCAGCACGCGACGCAGGGACCACCTGTCGACCCAGACGCCGGCCAGCAGCCCGAACACGAGGTGCGGCGCGATCGTCAACGCCGACAACGCACCCATCTGCACTGCTGACGCCTGCAGGCTGACGACAGCCACCAGCGGCAGCGCGACAGTGGTGACCGCACTGCCCGACGCCGACACCAGCTGCCCGATCCACAGCTTGCGGAACTCGCCTCTCACGACCCATGCCATGCCGGTGAACCTGTCACTCAGCAGAGTCGTCCGACTACGCCTGTTCGCCGTGAGCAGATGCAGTTCACTCCACGCGAAACACAGGACCCCTTGCGGTGAAGGGCAGCGACGCGCCACGGGGGACCAGCCACGCGTGCTCCCGCCGTACCCGGACGACGTCGCACTGGCCGTCGGTGATGAGCAGGATCGGCCCGTGCGCAGGGAAGTCAGCTGCGCGCTCGAGAAGGTCGACACCGGGCTGCAGCACGGTCCCGCCGCGACCGTGCACCTTCACGCGGCCCGCGATGTCGTCCACCGGCACGTAGCCGGCGTCGTACGCCGCGGCGTCGCAGTACACGACCCGCGCGGCCGGTACGTCGCGGGCGCGTGAGTACGACGCGATCGCGCCGAGTGCCTTGCCGAGGAGCTCGCGGTCCATCGAGCCGGACGTGTCCAGAACGACGCCGTACGTCGGGAGCCGTTCGAGCTCGACGGGGCGGATCCAGCCGGGCCGCGGGATGTCCGGCGTACCGGACTGGCGCCGCGAGGCACGGGCATACGTCCGGGTCTTCTCGATGGCCGGGACGTGCTCCTCGAACCAGCGCGCCAGCTGCGCGTCCCAGGCGAGCGGTGGGTGGTCCAGCGCGCGGATCTCCTCGACGAGTCCGGCAGGCAGCGTGCCCCGGGAGGAGTCGTGATACGCCAGCCCGGTGCTCAACGCGCGATGGTAGATGTCGTCCAGCCCGGCCGCGCGGGCAGCCTCGCCTGCATGCGGGAGCGGGTGCCCGAGGACGTCGCCGAGACCGACTCCGCGCAGCGTCGCCAGCTTGCGGTAGCGGCGCAGGTCGGTGGCGATGCGGTCGTAGACCTCCTCGGCGGACATGCCCTTGAGTGCGGGGTCGTGGAGGGCTCCGTCGGGCATCGTGCCGACTCCCATCTCCAGGAGCCAGCCGTTGATCACCAGGTCGGCGGCGACGTTCCACAGGTACGGGTCGCGGCCGCCGACGCGCTCACCGTGCCGGAGCGCGGCGTGCAGCATCTCGTGCGCCATCACGAACCGCCACTCGCCGAGCGTGAGGTCGGTGAGCGGGTTGATGTAGATCTCGCCGGCGGACGCGTTGACCGCCGCGGTGTGGATGTCCCAGCCGCGCGCGAGTTCGGTCTCGGCGACGACCTTCATGCTCGATGCGATCGCGCCGAGCAGCGGGTACGACGACACGAACCAGCCGAGAGCCAGGTCCCACTTGTCCCTCCCGTCGCGACCCGCGGTCAGCGAGGAGCATGCGCCGCCTGCAACGTCGACAGCCGCCGCGGCGGCAGCCGAGAGGCCGGCGGCGAACAGCTCGCTCCAGTTCGGCGGCCTGCCCCAGCCGTTCCAGCGGGCGGTCTGAACGTCCGGTGCGTGACCGGCAACGCCGAGGCGCTCGTAGTCCGCCGGTACGCCCTCCCGCCGCCACAGCCGCGCCAGCGCGTCCTCCTCCATGGCTGGGAAGGACACCGGGAGGTCGACGACCGGCGTACCGAGTTTGAGCGACTGGAGGTAGCGGTTGACCGCCACGTCGTACGAGGCGCTCCTGGCCTGGTCAGCTGCCGGCAGGTCCCGCTCGGCGTGGCCGAGGCCGAGGTGGATCAGCAGGTGCGCGAAGACCCAGGACCATTCCTCCGGCGTCGCCCGGCGCACCCGGTGCGTACGGATCTGACCGTTCGAGTCGATGGTCGCCCAGCCGTCCGCCGGGCAGCTGTCGTCGCGGAGCGGGCTGTGCGCCCAGTCCGCCATCGGCGCGAACAGCGGGTGCCGCGCGATGACGCCCCAGCCGGCCTGGATCGCCTCCCAGGCCGGGTCCCGTCGCGCCTTCTTCTTAGGCACGTGCGGCCACGAGACGCGGCAGGTCGCGGCTGACCTCGACCAGGAACCACGTCGGCAGCACCGGGCGGCCGTCGTCGTCGGCCGCGATCACCAGCTGCGCCACCTCCAGCGAGATCTCCGCCAGCTCGACGAGCAGCGCCTTGCCGCGGTGTGCGAGCTGACGGGCCGCGGGGCTCGCGGACGCCTTGTCGGCGGCCAGTTCCTTGACCAGCCGGGCCCGGAACGTCTCGGCCAGGAAGTACAGCAGGTCCCGGTCCTCCGGCGCGGACGGCCAGCCGGTCTCGCCCTTCAGTACGGCGTCCAGGCCGAACGCGTGCCGCACCGTCTTCACGTAGGCGCGGAACGTCGACGCGTGCGCCGCCGACAAGGTGCCGAAGGCAAGGACACGGAGGGTCTCATCGGACACGTCGTCGCCGTACGACAGGAGGGCGTCCGACAGCATGTGCCAGCTGCGTGGCGTCGAGAACGGCTCCTCGGTCTTCGGCGGCGCGGTCCATAGGTGGTCCGGACGGTTGCGCAGGTACTCGAGCACCCACGGGTGGATGCCCGCCGTCCCTGCCCACCGCAGCCAGTCGGTCGCGGAGGCGCGCAGGTGGATGTGCACGAGCCGGTTGACCAGGGCGCTGGCCATCGGGCGTGCCAGGGCGTTGTCGGTGGCGCGGTTGCCGGCCCCGATCACGACGGAGCCCTCGGGCAGCTCGTACTCGCCGATGCGGCGGTCCAGGATCAGCGAGTAGAAGGCCTTCTGCACCTCGGCGGAGGACGCGTTCAGCTCGTCCAGGAACAGGCAGTACGGCTCGTCGCGGGCGATCGCCACCGGCGGTGCGAACCGGCTGCGGCCGTCGACGATCTGCGGTACGCCGATCAGGTCCTCCGGCGCCAGCTGGGTGCCCAGGAGCGTGACGCATTCCAGACCGAGCGATTCCGCGAACGCTCGCACCAGACTGCTCTTCCCGATCCCCGGTGCGCCCCAGAGGAAGACCGGGCGTACCACTGCCACGTGCAGCAGTACTTCGGGCAGCTCGGCCGCCGACACCGTGATTCCCGCCTGCATCAGTTCCCTTCATGGTTGGTGAGTGACTGTTGGCCAGCCCTTCAGGATCCTCCTGCGGTCACTGTGTGTCACGCGGTTTTCCAGGGTGCTTCCGTTACCGGTGGTTACTGGCTAGGGTGCGGCGCGACGATGAAGGAGTACTGGGGGTCTGCTGTGCCGAACTTTCGCGTGAAGGCGGCTGCTGTCTGTGCCGTCGTACTGCTGCCGTTGACGGTGTCGTCGCAGGTGATGGCGGCAGACCCGCCGGAGCACCTGGGGGAGGGTGTGCTCGTCCCGGGGAAGACCGCGGTCGACGTCGGGATGTCGGGTACGCGCGTGGTCGTTTCGAACCCTGTCTACGAGACGAGCAACAACGGGACCACCTGGACGGCCTCCGGAGGCTCGAACGACGGCAAGCCGCTGCAGGTCGAAGGGTCGTCGCTGCTGACCTTCGACAGCGGTACGGCGAAGGTCGGCGGGCTCACGTTCCCCGCGACGGACGAGGTGGTGCTGGGGAAGGGCGGCAAGCTCGTCTCGCACCGGGCGGCCGCGGCGGCGACGGCTGAGGTGTACGACGTCGCGACGAAGGCCAAGCTGGCCGACTTCGCCCCGCCGTTCGCCATGGCGGGCGACACGGTCTGGAAGGTGACCGAGCCGGGGCATCTGGACGGCAAGAACCTAACGACCGGTGTGGTGAAGACCGTGCTGGTCGCCGGCGCGTGCACAGTCGGCCCCGACGACGTCAACGGCCGGTGGGCTGTGCTGAGCGGCTGCAACCAGGTCGTGGACGTCAACGGGCCGCAGCCGCCGCGCAACCTGTCCGTGGCCGCGGACTCTCAGTTGGGCAACGGCTTCGCGGTGCAGACGTCCGGCTCCGACCTGCTGGTGACCGATCTCAACGACCCGGCGCTGGGCCAGCGGCGGTACGGGCCGATCCGCACCGCTACTCCGACCTTCCGCGCGGACGGCTCCGGACTGGCGAAGATCGTGTACGCCGACGCGTCGAGCAAGCCTCGCGTGATCACGCTGAGCTGGCTGACCGCAGACCCGCAGCAGCGCCCCGACACCGTGGCGCCCGTACTGACCGCTGCGTCGGCGGGTGACCGGATCCGCGACAACACGAGTCTGTCCTTCGAGTGGGCGTACGACGACCCGCAGGACCCGAACTCGCCGGCGACGGGTGTGAACAGCTACGACCTCCAGTACCAGCAGCGCCCGAACCGCACGTCGCCGTACGGCGCGTGGGTCCAGCCTGCCGCGTGGCAGGGGCTGAAGACGACCGGAGCGAGTCTTACCGCGCCGATCGGCACCGATACGTGCTGGCAGGTGCGGGCGCGCGACTACGCCGGCAACCTGAGCGCGTGGAGCGCGTCGTACTGCAGTGACGTGGACGGGACCGCTCCGTCGCTGGTCACGTGGCGGATCGGTGATCGCGTCCAGCTCAGTGGATCCGCGACGGTGCGCTGGGCGTACAAGGACGACACCGACATCGCGTCGTACGACGTGGTCTACAAGACCGCTGCGCCGGGTGTCGCGTTCGGGAAGTGGATCTACCCGGCGGTCTGGCAGAACACGCGCATCACGTCGATCACCTGGGCGCCGCGTCTCGGTTGGGACGAGTGCTTCATGGTTCGCGCCCGCGACTACCTGGGCAACCTCTCCGCCTGGTCGGCTCCGATCTGCTCGGTCGCCCCCGAGGATGACCGCGCGCTCACGTCAGCCGGCACGGTCACCCGCTCCACGAGCACGCTCGCGTTCCAGGGCACCACCACCATCCTCAAGGCCAACGGCGCCTACCTGACCAAGGCGACCGAGGCAGGCCTGCGCATCGCCCTGGTAGCCCTGCACGGCCCGGGCCAAGGCCGCGTGGACATCTACCACGCCAACATCAAGATCGGCACCGTCTCACTCGCGGCCTCCACCACCAGCCGAGTGGTCACCTACCTCCCCACGACCCCGTTCCGCACCGGAGCCCTGAAAATCATCTCCACCTCCACAGCCCCGGCCACCGTCGACGGCATCGCCTTCCTCAGGGCCTCCTGAGACTCTCAATCGTTTGAATTCAAAGGGTTTGAGCGGGGCTGGGGGTTTTCGGCACGTTCAAGTCCGATTGGCGGTTTCGGTGCCAGAGCCCGGGGGTAGGTCTCCGCGGAGACAAACAGAGGACTGAAGAACAAGACTCGGGGACTGAAACTGGGAGGGCACCCTTGTCAACGCAGTATCCGTCGGCGCGACCTGCCGACGAACGGCAGTCAATCGCGCCCGCTGACGGGCCGTTCGCACCTTTCGAGGAGCTGCCTTCTCGAGCCGGATAGCGAAGCCCGATGGATGCCAACGCCCTCCAGGACAGCTGGGACCGGGTGACGCGACACGGTGAACAGGTGCCGCTGTACTTCTACTCACACCTGTTCGTCTCCTACCCCGAAGTACGCGCGATGTTTCCGCTCTCGATGTCGGGCCAGCGGGACAAGTTCGTCAGCGCGCTCGGCCGGATCGTCAGCCATGCCAACCACATCGATCAGGACGCGGCCTTCCTGCAGCACCTCGGCCGCGACCACCGCAAGTACGCCGTCGTCGCGGAGCACTACAACGCCGTCGGCGCCTCGCTCTGCGCGACCCTGAAGCACTTCCTCGGCCCCGAGTGGGACGAGGACCTCGCCATGCACTGGACGGCCGCCTACCAGGTGATCGCCCGGATCATGGTCGAGTCCGCGGAGACGTCGTCGGAGACCAGCCCGGACTGGTGGGACGCCGACGTGCTCTCGGTCGAGCGGCGCACCATGGATCTCACCCTGCTCACGGTCCGGCCGCGGCGCGCGTACTACTTCCGCCCCGGTCAGTCCATCTCGATGGAGATCCCGCAGCGCCCCAAGATGTGGCGGTACTTCAGCCCGGCGAACGCCCCGCGCGCCGACGGCTCGATCGACCTGCACGTCCAGCAGATCGACGGCGGTCAGGTGAGCCCGAGCGTCGTACGGTCGCTCAAAGCCGGTGACGCCGTGAAGCTGGGCGCGCCGGTCGGCGAGCGGCTGACCCGGCGCGACGACGACGTACGGGACCTGCTGATGGTCGCCGGCGGAACGGGTCTCGCCCCGCTGCTCGCGGTCCTGGAGCAGATCGACAACGAGTGGAACCGGACGCGCACAGCGCCGCGGGTCCAGCTGTTGCACGGCGTACGGATGCCCTGGCACCTGTACGAGCGCCCCCGGTTGCGAGAGCTGGCTCAGACCCGGCCGTGGTTCGACTACACGGAGGTCGTGTCCGACGACGCGTCCTACCCGGGGACGCGCGGCAAGGCCGGGACGATCGCGGCGCAGCAGGACCTGCACGGGCGTACGGCGATGGTGTGTGGCGGACCGCAGATGGTCGCGCACACGCTGGAGAGGCTCGCCGCCGCCGGTGTCGACACCGAGCACATCAAGTACGAGCACTTCTACTACGCGGCCGTTGACGAGCACACCGCCACCGCCGGCCCAGCGTTGACCAGGTCAGGAGACAACAAGTGACGAACGGAAAGCACCGCCACGGCTCTCCGCACTACCGGACACCCGAAGCGATCCGGGGCGAGACGTTCCAGCGCCGGCTACGGGGTCTCGACGCCGACCAGGTGTACGACTACCTCGACGTGGTGGCCGAGCAGGTCCACGCAACGGCCAGCGACCTCAGCGAGAGTCGGGCCGAGAACCAGCGTCTCCAGGCAGAGCTGCAGCGCACCCGGGCCGAGCTCCAGCGCGCGCAGACACAGGTGGACGAGTACGAGCAGGCAGGCGACCGCGTTAACGAGCAGATCGTCCAGCTGTTCAGCCAGGCGCAGCTCGTCGCCGAGGAAATGGTCCAGGACGTCAGCCGCGACGCCCGCGAGCGCATCGGGCAGGCCCGCGCCCACGAGCGCCGAATCGTCGAGGAGGCGATGGACTCGGCCGGGCAGCAGGTCCGCTCGTACGCCCAGACGGCCCAGGTGCGGATGCAGTCGATCGTGGACACGTTCGCCACCGAGGTCGACCGGATCGGGAGCGCAGCGGTCCCCGGCGAGCCGGAGGCCCGCCAGAAGGACGCCTGGTTCGACGACATGAGTGACTGGCAGGTCCGCCTGCGGAACGGGAGCGGCCCCGTGTCTCCGAGCTCGGACTGACCGGTGCGAGCTCCTCTGAGACCCGCTCCCGCAGAGGACGACATGTTGGGCCTTCCGGCCCATCAAGCGCCGGCGTCTGTTCGCCGCCTGCCCGCACGCCCGTTGGCCCGCCCGCTGGCGGCTCTCGGGCTGGCCGTGGCGGCCGGCGTCGTCGGCGCGCTCGGCCTCGGCGGCGACCTCCCGACAGTCGTCGCGATCGCCCTCGGCGCGGCAATTCTCTTCCTGGCGGTGGGAATCTGCGTCGCGTACGCCATCGAGGCACGCCCCGGCACCCAGCGTCCCCAACCCGGCGAATCCCGAGCCCAGGCCGGCGACTCCCGACCCGCAGCGGGCGAGCCTCGGCTCGGACCTCGCCGCCGGGGCGGCAGGTCTCGCCTGCAGGGCGGAGGGCCTCGGCTCCAGGTTGACGCCGAGCAGCCGGGCGGTGACCGGCGTACCGGCTGTCCGGTCTCGTCAGGCGCGCCCGTACCGGAGCCTGCGCCCGACGTCGCCGACATCGAGGCGGTCCGGGCCGCGGCGAAGGAGTTCCTCGAGCTCTTCCACGCCGAGAACCCGCGGGCCGGGCGGCTCGAGCCACGGCTCGCCGCGGTCATGCAGGAGATCGACCTGACCGGGACGTACTGGCACACCGCCGACGAGCTGACGTTCGGCGCCCGCGTCGCGTGGCGCAACAACAAGCGGTGCATCGGCAGGCTGTACTGGCGGAGCCTGCAAGTGCGCGACCTGCGGACGGTGTCCGACGCCGGCAGCGTCGCCGCGCACTGCTTCGATCACCTGCGGAGCGCGCACAACGGCGGCAAGATCCGGCCGATGATCAGCGTGTTCGCCCCCGAGACGCCGAACCGGCCCGCGCCCAGGATCTGGAACGAGCAACTCATCCGGTACGCCGGGTACGAGCAGCCGAACGGGCGATCGCTCGGCGATCCCCGCTATCGCGCGTTCACCACGAAGCTCATCCAGCGCGGGTGGCGGCCGCCCGACCGGCCGGGCGCGTTCGACGTACTCCCGCTCGTCGTGGAGACCGTCGACGAGGGGCCGCGGATGTTCCAGCTGCCCGTCGACGCGGTGCAGGAGGTCCCGCTGGAGCACCCCGAGCTGCCCTGGTTCGCGGGGCTCGGGCTGCGCTGGCACGCCGTACCGGTGATCAGCAACAACCGGCTCGACATCGGCGGTGTCTCGTATCCGGCGGCACCGTTCAACGGCTGGTACATGGGCACGGAGATCGGCGCCCGCAACCTGGCCGACAGCGACCGGTACGACCTGGTGCCCCAGGTCGCCGAGCGGATGGGGCTGGACACCTCACACGAGGCGACGCTGTGGCGCGACCAGGCGCTGGTCGAGATCAACCGCGCGGTCCTGCACTCGTTCAACCTGAACGGCGTCACCGTCAGCGACCACCACACCGAGTCCCGCAGGTTCCTCATCCACCTGGAGAAAGAGGAGCGCGCCGGCCGCGAATGTCCCGCCGACTGGAGCTGGATCGTCCCGCCCCTGTCCGGCTCCCAGACCCCCGTCTTCCACCGCTACTACGACGCCAAGACCCAGGTCCCCAACTTCTTCACCGACCCCGGAGCCACCTGCCGCTCCCTCCACGGCGGCCCACCCGCGTTTCCCTGACATTCTTGGAGGCGTGGACCGGGTAGTGGTCATGGGCTGCGCCGGCAGCGGCAAGTCGACCCTCGCGAGAGAGCTGGCCGCGCGCACGGCGTTGCCCCTGACCGAGCGGGACACACTGGGCACGATGGGATCGCGCGAATACCTCGAAGCCTTGGCCGAGTTGGCCGTCCGGCCCCGATGGATCCTCGACGGGGCGCCGTACTACGCCGACGAGCTCATCTACCGGGCGGCGGACACGGTCGTCTTCCTCGACTACCCGAAGCCTCTGGTCGTGTGGCGAGCGTTGCGCCGGACCGTCACGATCGAGCTGACCCGCCGACCAGCCGGAGCGCACAAGCCCGGAGGATCAGCCATCTGGCGTGATCCTCAGCATCCGCTGCGCTGGACCTGGACATCCCACCAAGTCCGTCGCCAGGAGGGCCGCACGCCCCTCACACGCCCCGACCTGCCGAACCTCAAGTTCCTCCACCTCACCCGGCCGTCCCAGGCGACGCGCTGGCTACACCGCCTACACCGGTAGCGGCGCGCCCCAACCACCTTCCCGGGCGATCCGACACGAAGAAGCTCCGGGCTCTTGAGTCGTTCTCAGACGGGACGTACTTCGGCGAGGCGTTTGACGGAGTAGTCGTCATCCCAGCAGACAGCGGCTTCCCAGGCGGCGGAGGCTTGGGCGGCGACGTCGTACGCGGCGTCGCCGAGGTCGGCGGCGTTGTCGGGCAGGACGAGGTCGAGGTCCGGGACGTCGACGTGTGACTCGTCCCAGTCGATCAGCCCGACGTGATCCGCGGTCATGCGGATGTTGCCGGGGTTGGGGTCGCCGTGGACGACGCGCGTCTCACGTCCAACCAGCCGTGCCCACGCGGCCCGGCACCGGACCACGCCTTCCGGCGGCATCGCGCCGAGATCGATCTTCGTCCCGGTCTCGGCATGCAGCAGGTCGGTCGACGACCGCCACCCCGGCCGCTGCGGCCAGCCCCGCGTCAACCGATGCAACTCACGCAGCGTCTCAGCCACTCGACGCCAGTCGGCCGGCGTCTCCGGCGGTCCACCCTCCAAATGCGTCATCACCACCAACCCGTCGGCAAACAGCCGCCCGTCCACGGTCGGAATCGGCACCGGCACGGTCAGCCCTTCATGGTCGAGATACCGCAGCAGCTCAGTCTCCCAAGCAAGATCAGCATCACTCCGCCCCCCAAGCCGCCCAACCGCCAGCCGCCCACCAACCCGCACCCGCCAAACGTCATTGGCCACCCCACCCGACAACCGCTCAACCCGAACAGCGTCGTCCCCCCACAACCCCAACCCATCCCATCCCACCCGCCACACCCTACGGCGTACGGGTGGCAGCAAGTCTGTCCAAGATGGGACTCCACGCTTGAACTCGCCCCCCGCAACAACCCGTTGGTGACCTCTGGCGTCCGCCAATTGGGGCACGCCCTGGTCCGCGGTTTCAGAGGCCGGCGGGTCACCGACTGGGGTAGCTGGCGCGTAGCAGGCGAGCCGGAGGTGATGGGAGTCGATCAGCGTGGAGGAGGAGGCTTCCGACTGACGGGATCGCTTTCCGGCTGGGCGTCGCCTCGGTGTCTGGCTGTGGCCCCGCTGCCTGCGGGGGTGCGGCTCTCTTGGGCCATGGGTGGGCAGCCTGCGACGTAGGCGTCATTGCCGGCGCCAACTCCGGGACTCTGTTGTTCTTCGTGCTGCCGTTCCTGTGGGTCGTCAACACGTTCCTGTTCGGCCTGGTCTTCGCCGTCGTCTCCGGCAGCACCCGGCGTCAGAAACCGCTGGGCGTACTGGCCGGCCTTGCCGCCGTGGTCGTCTTCGCGTGGCTCGTCTTCGCCTGGCAAGGCACACCAGCCGACTCACCCGACCCGCGATGCCCCGGCGGTGTTCCCACCTGGTGGCCGTCCTGGATCCCCATCTGACTGAGCAGCGGCAATCGTTGACGGCCCGGTTACGCGCGGCGTCTGGGAAGCGTCAGGAAGAGCTCGCGATCGCGCCACACCACGACGACTGACAGCACCAGCAGCAGGGCGGTCTGGATCACCTTGGTGTCCGGATCCGTGAGGAAGAGCTCGTTGCCGAAGTTGGCGGCGAGGTGGAAGACGATCGCGACCAGGACGCTGCGGCCGCCGCGGTAGTAGAGCCAGTTCATCAGAATGACGAACGGTATCAGCGAGACCGTGTAGTTGAGGGTATGGATCAGGCCCTCGTCGACGACCTCTGCCTGGTAGTAGCCCTTGATGAAGCCGAGCGGCACGTGCCACAGCACCCACACCACACCGAATACCAGCGACGTCCACAAGACGTTCATCCGCGATGCGAGCGCATCCGTCCCGTAGGTCTTCCAGGCGAGTTCCTCCAGGACGGGGGCCAGGATGAGCGTGATCCATGCCGGCATCAGGCCGGTCGTGAACGAGAAGCCGTTGCGGAGCTGGAATTGCGAGACGTCGTAGCCGAACAGGATGGAGACCGCGGTGGCGACCAGCAGCGAGCCTGGGAGCAGGAAGAGCGCGGCCAGCCAGACCCAGGTGTGAGTGCCGCGCGGCGCGATCAGGCGGGTGAGGACGTCGCGGGTGAGCCCGTCGTTGCGGATGAACCCGATCGCCACGACGACCGGGGCGGCGAGGCCGGCCAAGCCGAGGCCGGTCATGACGGCGAGGGTGACTTGGGTGGGATCGGGCTGCCGTGACAGCCAGGCGGCGGTGAACCACAGCGCCCAGGGGATGGCGGTGGCCAGGACGTAGAAGGCGACGGGGTGGCGGTAGCGGCTGACGTTGTCCAGCGCGCGACGCGTCTTGGGCGGCCGGTGGTCACTGTCGAACGGGTACATCGGGTTTCCATCTCCAGGGTGTGCAGTGACGGCTCCAGGCCGCCATTCGGATTTACGTAACGCTACATGTAGCGTATTTATTTCCGGCTAGAGTGGAGGCGTGCAGCAGCAGACCACGCCGAAGACGCCGAAGACGCCCGGTCAGCGCAGCATCGGCCGACCGCGCTCGACTGAGGTCGACGCTCGGCTCATCGACGGCGCCTTGGGACTGCTGCGCCACAGCGGCCCGACCGCGGTCACTGTGGAGGCGGTCGCCGCCCGATCAGGGGTGGCCAAAACCACGATCTACCGCCGCTACCGCGACCGCGACGACCTGCTCCGCGCCGCCATCGGCTCCGCGGTGACTCCACCGGACCAACCGCCCGTCGAAGACATTCGGGGCCGACTGACCTGGGCGCTCGGACAGGTCCAGACCATCTTGAGCGAGGTCCTGGGCCACGGCGGGATCGCGGCCCTGCTCGACGACCGGGAGCCCACCTTCACGACGCTGGTCCGCGACCTGCTCACTCCGTACGCCACCGCCCTGGCCGCGCCCATCGAGCACGACACCGCCGCCGGAAGGCTGCGCAGCGACCTCGACGCCGACGCCGCCGTCTCCCTCATGCTGGGCACCTACCTCGGCGAACTACTCCGCCACGGCACCGTCGGCGCCGACTGGATACCCCGCTGCGTCGACCTGCTCTGGCACGCCATGACCTGACGTCGGCCCTCCGGCAACTGCACGATTCGCGTGGTGCCTGATCCTTCCGGCCCGCTGGGAGGCAGCCGCCAGGCAACTCATCAGCACCTTGCGAGATTTGGGCTCGGTGGCGAGGTCCTCAGTGGAGACTTCCCGATGGTGGCCTTCAACGCACCAGCCGGCGGCGACTTCCACGGGATCAAAGCGCTCCTGATCGAAGGAGAAGAGGAGGGATGGTGGCACTACGAGGTTGGCTGTGCCACCGATGAGTGGTGCAACGCCTGATCTTCGCGCCCTCCGATGCGCAGCACACGGAACGCCGCCTGACGGCCGCGTTCACCGGCATCCGGTGGGGTGAGCTGATCGCACTCCGCCGGACAGACATAGACCTTGACACCCGACTCATCCGGGTTTCTCGGGCCTTCGCCGAGCTGGGCGGTGGGCGCCTGGTCGTCGTACCGCCGAAGTCGGAAGCGAGTGGGCGTGGCGTCACGATGTCCTGGTGGGTGAGCTGACGGTTCACCTGGCCAAGTTCGTCGGCGGGGATGACGTGTCGCTTGTGTTCGTGGGGGGAGGAGGGGCGGTACGCCGAAGCGGGGGAGCTGGTGAACCAGCGTCAAGTGGACCAAGCGGGTAACGGAGGCGGATCTTCCGGCGGGCTTCACCTTCCATGACCTGCGTCACACGGGTAACCAGCTGGCGGTGAGTGGCGCGTCCACTCGGGAACTGGTGCAGGCGCGCAGCGCTGATCAATCAGCACGCCACGAACGAGCGAGCTCGGGAGATCGCTGACCGGCTGAATGAGGTTGTCGAGCGGGAGACCAAGACCGGGGATGGGGGCGCGCCGGACGACGAGGCTGGGGCCGCCGGGGTGCTGGTCCCGACCGGTTAGGGCACGTGGAGGGCACGGCGCTCGAATCCGGTCTCCGCATGACGAAGGCCCCTAGCCACAAAATCCCTGTGGCTGGGGCCTTTGCCGTTGGAGCGGGTGACGAGAATCGAACTCGCGTAGCCAGTTTGGAAGACTGGGGCTCTACCATTGAGCTACACCCGCGGTGCTCGGACATGATTCCATACGGAGCCCTGTGGACCCAAAACGGGTTTTCGGGGGCCCCGGTGGCGCGAGCACTGGTTCTGGGCGGCTAGACTCGTGCGGTCACTGCGGGGCGTAGCGTAGTGGCTAGCGCGCCTGCTTTGGGAGCAGGAGACCGCAGGTTCGAGTCCTGTCGCCCCGACAAACCCCGTGCAGCACCGGCTGTGGCGTCGGCTGTCCGGCGTCGCAACATGTCACCGAATCAAGGAGAACCGCCACCGTGAAGAGCACCGTCGAGTCCTTGAGCCCGACCAAGGTCAAGCTCATCGTCGAGGTGCCGTTCGAGGAGCTCAAGCCGAGCCTCGACGCGGCGTACAAGAGCATCGGCCAGCAGATCGTGGTGCCGGGCTTCCGCAAGGGCAAGATCCCGCCGCAGGTCATCGACCAGCGGGTCGGCCGCGGCCCGGTGCTCGAGGAGGCGATCAACGACGCCCTCCCGAAGTTGTACTCGCAGGCGGTCAGTGACAACCAGGTGAAGGCGATCGGCCGGCCTGAGGTCGACGTGACCGAGTTCAACGACAAGGAGAGCCTGCAGTTCTCCGCCGAGGTCGAGGTCCGCCCGGAGATCACGCTGCCGGACCTCGAGGGCCTGGAGGCCGAGGTCGAGGACATCGCGGTGTCCGACGACGAGGTGACCGAGCAGATCGAGGCGCTGCGCCAGCGGTTCGGCTCGCTGAACCCGGTCGAGCGCGCGGTCGCCGACAAGGACTTCATCACGATCGACCTGTCGGCCAGCAAGGACGGCGAGAAGGTCGAGGAGGCGCAGGCGACCGGCCTGTCCTACCAGGTCGGCAGCGGTCAGCTGCTGGACGGGCTGGACGAGGCGGTCATCGGCCTGACCGCGGGCGAGAAGAAGACCTTCGTCACCCAGCTGGTCGGCGGTTCGCTGAAGGGCGACGACGTCGACGTCGAGGTGACCGTGACCGCGGTCAAGGAGCAGGAGCTGCCCGAGTTCGACGACGAGTTCGCGCAGACCGCGTCGGAGTTCGACACCGCCGACGAGCTGAAGGCCGACGTGCAGGGCCGGCTGGAGCGCGGCAAGCGGCTCGAGCAGGCCGGCGAGGCGCGCGACGCCGTGCTGGAGAAGATCCTGACGCTGGTCGACGTGCCGGTCCCCGAGGGTCTGCTGACCGACGAGCTGGCCGCCCGCAAGGAGAACCTGGAGCAGCAGCTCGGTTACTCCGGGATGACCATGGAGCAGTTCCTCGAGGGCGAGGAGCAGACCCAGGACGAGTTCGACGAGGACCTGAAGAAGCGCTCCGAGGACGCGATCAAGGCGCAGTTCGTGCTCGACCTGGTGGCCGAGCAGCAGGAGCTGAGCGTCAACGACCAGGAGCTGACCGAGCACATCGTCCGGCACGCGCAGCGTTCCGGCGTCAGCCCGGACCAGTTCGCCCAGCACGCGGTGGAGAACAACCTGGTCCCGAGCCTGGTGTCCGAGGTCGTCCGCGGCAAGGCGCTGGCCTACCTGGTGGAGAACGCCAAGGTCACCGACGCCTCCGGCAACACGATCGAGCTGAAGACCCTGCAGCCGGACGGCACCTACGCCGACCCGGAGGCCGCCGAGGCCGAGGCGACCGCCGAGGAGCCGGAGCCGGCGAAGGCCTGACCCGCCGCACGACCCCCGCAAGAGCAGAGCAAGACCCCCGTACGGTCCGGACCCCAGGTGGGATCCGGGCCGTACGCATGTTCGCCGGACGATCGCGACACGATCGCAAGAAACCTCGCCTACGGTGGCTGGTGAAACGATTTCCAGGCGAGGGGGCCGGGTGTGACCGCGCTGCTGCAGGAGCCGGAGGTACGGCGGGAACCGGAGTGCCCGGCCCCGCCGGAGGTACCTGACGAGGCAGCGGCCGACGAATCCGGATCCGTTGTCCTGTGCGGCTGGTGAACGCGTCCGAATTCGCTCACAGCAGACGAACGGCGGGCGGGCGATGCGCCGTGAGCGAACACCTCCGGCCCAGCCTTAGGTCTGTCGCCGCCGACCAGTAATGTCGGGTTCGTGAACGAGACATTTGCAGCCAGCCCCACCGCCGCGGGCGGCAATGGATCCGGCGGACAAGACGACGACATCTACCGCGAGCTGCGGAAAAACCGGATCATCTTCTTGGGGTCCGAGGTTCGCGACGACAACGCGAACGCGATCTGCGCGCAGATGCTGCTGCTGAACGCGCAGGATCCCAACGCGGACATCTGGCTGTACATCAACTCGCCGGGTGGCTCGGTGGACTCCGGCATGGCGATCTACGACACCATGCAGTGGATCTCCAACGACGTCGCCACCGTCGGGATGGGCCTGGCGGCCTCGATGGGTCAGTTCCTGCTCTGCGCCGGCGCGAAGAACAAGCGCTTCGCTCTGCCGCACGCGCGGATCATGATGCACCAGCCCTCCGGCGGTATGGGCGGAACGGCGTCGGACATCAAGATCCAGGCCGAGCAGTCGCTGCACCTGAAGGCGCTGCTGTTCCGGCTGATCTCGGAGCACACCGGTCAGCCGCTCGAGCAGGTCGAGAACGACGCCGACCGGGACCGCTGGTTCACCGCCGACCAGGCGAAGGAGTACGGCTTCATCGACCACGTGGTCAGCAGCGCCGCTCAGCTCAGCCAGGGCAGCCCGAACTCCTGATCTCCCACTCCGTCAGTTAAGGACGCACCAATGAACTACTTCATCCCGCAGTGGGAGGAGCGCACGTCGTACGGCATGCGCCGGATCGACCCGTACACGAAGCTGTTCGAGGACCGGATCATCTTCCTCGGCACGCCGATCACCGACGAGATCGCGAACGCCGTGATGGCGCAACTGCTGTGCCTGCAGTCGATGGACTCCGACCGCGACATCAGCATCTACATCAACTCGCCCGGCGGCTCGTTCACCGCGCTGACCGCGATCTACGACACGGTCCGCTACATCAAGCCGGACGTCCAGACGGTCTGCCTCGGCCAGGCCGCGTCGGCCGCCGCGGTGCTGCTCGCCGCCGGTACGCCGGGCAAGCGGCTCGCCCTGCCGAACAGCCGGATCATCATCCACCAGCCGGCCACCGAGGGCACCTACGGCCAGTCGAGTGACATCGAGATCCAGGCGAACGAGATCCTCCGGTTGCGCGCGCTGCTGGAGAAGATGATCGCCGACGCCAGCGGCAAGTCGCACGAGGAAGTGTCCCGGGACATCGAGCGGGACAAGTTCCTGACGGCCGAGCAGGCGATCGAGTACGGCCTGATCGACGACGTCCTGCAGTCCCTCAAGGCCCCGGTTCCGGCCGGCGTCTGAACAGGTTCAGATCAGGCTCGGCCGGTCTGACCGGCTGTCAAGAGCTTGACGCGTTCGCCACCGGCGTAGTCACAACCCGGTGGCGAGCGCGGTTTTTCGGCCCCGGACGGGGTACCGTCGAAAACGGTCCGACTGCGCATAGAAGGGATCTGTCCCGGTGGCACGCATTGGTGACGGCGGCGATCTGCTCAAGTGCTCGTTCTGCGGAAAGAGCCAGAAGCAGGTCAAGAAGCTCATCGCCGGTCCCGGCGTCTACATCTGCGACGAATGCATCGATCTCTGCAACGAGATCATCGAGGAGGAGCTGAACGAGGGCTCCGAGGTCGGACTCACCGAGCTGCCCAAGCCGCGGGAGATCTACGACTTCCTCAACGCATACGTCGTCGGTCAGGACGTGGCCAAGAAGGCACTCGCGGTGGCGGTCTACAACCACTACAAGCGGGTCCGCGACGGCCAGGGCGCGTCGAGCGCCGGCCGGCACGCGAAGGACGAGGCCGTCGAGCTGGCCAAGTCGAACATCCTGCTGATCGGCCCGACCGGCTGCGGCAAGACCTATCTCGCCCAGACGCTCGCCCGGATGCTGAACGTCCCGTTCGCGATCGCGGACGCGACAGCGCTGACCGAGGCCGGGTATGTCGGTGAGGACGTCGAGAACATCCTGCTGAAGCTGATCCAGGCGGCGGACTACGACGTCAAGAAGGCCGAGACCGGGATCATCTACATCGACGAGGTCGACAAGATCGCTCGCAAGAGCGAGAACCCGTCGATCACCCGGGACGTCTCCGGCGAGGGTGTCCAGCAGGCGCTGCTGAAGATCCTCGAGGGCACGACGGCGAGTGTGCCGCCGCAGGGCGGCCGCAAGCACCCGCACCAGGAGTTCATCCAGATCGACACGACCAACGTGCTGTTCATCGTCGGCGGCGCGTTCGCCGGCCTGGACCACATGGTCGAGCAGCGGGTCGGCAAGAAGACGCTGGGCTTCAACACGAGCCGCGAGCCGGAGAAGCCGAAGGAGCTCGGCGGGTATGCCGACGTCATGCCGGAGGACCTGCTCAAGTTCGGTCTGATCCCCGAGTTCATCGGCCGGCTCCCGGTGATCACGACGGTGTCCCCGCTGGACCGCGAGGCGCTGATCAAGATCCTGTCCGAGCCGAAGAACGCGCTGGTCAAGCAGTACCGGCGGCTGTTCGAGATCGACAACGTCGAGCTCGAGTTCAACGACGACGCGGTCGAGGCGATCGCGGACCAGGCGCTGCTGCGCGGCACCGGCGCCCGCGGCCTGCGGGCGATCATGGAGGAAGTCCTCCTGAACGTGATGTACGAGGTGCCCAGCCGCGAGGACGTCGCGAAGGTCGTCGTCACCGGCGAGGTCGTCCTGGAGAACGTGAACCCGACGCTGATCCCGCGCGACCAGATCGAGCGCAGCAAGCGCGACCGGCGCGAGAAGAGCGCCTGACACTCGTTGCTCAGCAGGAGGCCGGGTCCGCCGTACGGCGGGTTCCCGGCCTCCTTCTCGTGGGCAGGATCGCAGGCCGTTCGATCCCGTTCCTACAGGGAGGAAAGCACTGAGTCCGCTGCCGCAAGAGTCTCGTCGACCTGGTCCGCGGTGTGCTCGGTGGACAGGAACCACAGCCCGCGCGGGACGATGTTGATCCCGGCAGCGAACAACCCCGCGTGGAACCGAGCCATCGCGGCCCGGTCGCACTCGGCGAACGACCGATAGTCCGTGACGGCGGCCTGGTCCGTGATGTAGGTCTGGAACACCGGACCGGGCCCGTCGACGAGCAGCGGTACGCCGTGGCGCTCCGCCGCCGTCCGCAGGCCGGCCATCAACCGCTGACCGGTCGAGGTGAGCGGTGGGTAGACCGAGGCACGCTTCTCGTCGAGGTACGTCAGGACGGCGTCCGCCGCGGCCATCGCGACCGGGTGCGAGTTGAACGTGCCCGCGTGCGCAACCTTGCCGTCCGCGATCGACCCCATCACCTCGGCCGAGCCGACGAGCGCGGATACCTGCATCCCGCCGGCCATCGCCTTCCCGAACGCGGCCAGATCGGGCACGACGCCGAGCAGTTCGCCCGCCCCGCCCGGAGCGACCCGGAAGCCGGTGATGATCTCGTCGAAGATCAGCAACGACCCATGCTGCCTGGTGAGCTCCCGCAGCCCTTCGAGATAGCCGGGGGAGGGCGTGATGCAGCCGGTGTTGCAGAGCAGCGGCTCGAGGATGACCGCGGCGACCTCGTCCCCGCACTGGTCGAGCACCGCGGCGACGGCGGGAAGATCGTTGTAGGGCAGGACGATCAGGTCGTCCGCGTCGTGGCGCGGCTGGCCCGCCGTACCGCCGACCGCGGTCGGGTGCTTCGCGTCGCCGGCCAGCGCGAGGTCGGGGTGCACGCTGTAGAGGACCGGGTCGAGCCAGCCGTGGTAGTTGCCCTCGAACTTCACGATCTTGGGCCGTCCGGTGTGCCCGCGGGCCAGCCGGATCGCGCCGTGCACTGCCTCCGAGCCGACGCTGTTGAACCGGACCAGCTCGGCCGCCGGCACCATGCGGCAGAGGCGTTCGGCGACCTCGGCCTCTAGCTCATGCTGCGCCGCGTACGCGACGCCACGGCGTACCTGTGTGGAGACCGCGTCCGCGACGAGCGGGGCGGCGTGGCCGAGCAGGTTCGGGCCCTGCCCCAGCACGTAGTCGAGGTACCTCTTGCCGTCCACGTCCCACAGCTCGGCGCCGCGGGCGTGGTCGACGAACAGCGGCTTGTCGGCGCGCCGCGCGTCGCTGGAGACGCCGCCGGCGATCACCTTCTTGGCGCGGGCATAGAGGTGGTCGGCTTGTGTGGGCACAGCGTCCTCCTAGTCGAGCTTCTCGGTCAGTAGCCGGAACTGCTGGCGTGGCCGTCCGCCCCCGGTCGAGCGAGCCGGCGGTAGCGGCCAAGCGAGGCCTGCCTCCACCAGCTCCTTCAGCATCCGGCGTCCGGTGCGCTGGGTGACCTGCATGATCGCGGCGACGCTCTCGACATCAACCACGACCTGCCGGCCCGGCGCGGAGCTCATGGCAGAGGCGATCGAGGTGACGATCTCCAGCGCCCGCTGGTCGATCGGCGACGTACCGTCGATCGGTGCGGCGTCAGTCGTCGCAGCACCGGGCTCCAGGTCCAGCCGGTCGCTGCTGCCGTCCAGATACACCGCTACCTTGCCGCCGGCCGCAACAGATTCCTCAACGGCCATGAGTGCGTTGGCCTCGGCAGCACGCGCAGTCTGGCCGGTGCCCGCGCCTACAGCGACAGGTACGCCCAGCTGTGCCGTCAACGCACCAAGGAAGGGCGCGACGGCGAACTGCTCAGTCAGCCGCAGCAGAGCGCCGTACGTCGTGGTGACGAGGAAGAGCGTGTCTGAGCGGCGCGTTACCGATGCACCGACCTGGCGGGCCTCGGACAGCAGCTTCTGGTGCGTCGACAACGCCAGCTCCTGCTGCCAGTAGTCACCCGACTCGGCACCGGACGGAATGACCTGTACGGCGATCATCGCGAGCTGGTGCGCACCCATCCGCGTGCCCTGCCCGAGCAGTACGGCGGTCTCCAGCGCGTCCCGCACACTCGACCGCGTCGGCGCGATCCGCAGTACGGGTACGCCGTCCGCGCGCAGCTCGCGCTCCACGGACAGGATCGTGGTCAGCGCGACGGTGGTGTGCTGGCGCTCGAACTTCTCCCGGTGGAACGCCGCGAAGCCGGCCACCGACTCGGGCCCTTCGTACGGGACGTCGTATACCTGCGCGGTGTCGAGGCCGATCTCGCTGTACGCCTCGGAGACGTCCGCGAGGGAGAGCGAGTCGATGCTGACGCGGCTCAGGTCGACGTCCGGGATCGTCAGCGAGGCGCGCAGCAGAGCGGCGTAGAGCGCGGCGCCGGTCAGCGGCAGGTGCGTCGACGGGACAGTGAGCCAGTGGCCGGTCGTCGCCAGGTCGAACGCCCACGGGCCGGGGAACACCGCCGAGTCGATCCGGTCCCGCAGCCGGAGATACCGCTCCTCGGCCTCCGACAGGTCGTCGTACCCGCCGGTCAGGAACCGCACGCCGTGCGCGGATCGCTCCGCGACCTCCTGGCCGACCTCCGACATCGTCTTCACCAGCCGGCGCGGGCCGAACAGACCGACCGTCACGGACGGCAGGCGCTCGCCGGACACCTGCTCGGTCTGCTGTGTCTCGTCGGTCATAGGTCAACCCCTCGTTCTCCTGGCCCGTCCGGCAACGGCCGCCACCGGAACAGCTTGCGGGCGTTCCCGCTGAGAACATCTTGGCGTTGACTCTCCGACAGTGGTGCGCAGACCACCCGGCCCAGCGACATCCGCTGGTCGATGAACGGGAAGTCCGAACCGAACAGCACCCGGCCGCTGCCCACCTGGTCGACCATTGATCGGATCAGCGGCCCGGTCATCTGTGAACCGCAGACCTCGAGCCAGAGCGAGTCGTACCGGCTCGCCGCCGCGATCGCCTCGTCCACACCGGCCGGTGTGATGCCGGCGTGCCCGAGGATGACCGACGTCCCCGGGTACCGCTCCGCGACGGTCCGGAACAGCGCGGGGGCGTCGTACGGCGACTGGTGTTCGGAGTGACTGAGGACGGGGCAGCCGGTGGACTCGGCGAACTTCCACACCGCGGCGTACCGCGCGCCGGTGACCGGGTAGCGGTGCAGGCTCGGATGCACCTTGATCCCGACGAACCGTTCGTCGCTCGCGACCCGTTCGAGTTCGCGCTCCGGGTCCTGCCACGGGTTGACGACCGCGTACGCCGCGATCCGGTCCGGGTACGCGTCGACCGCGGCGAGCGACTGGGAGTTGCCCAGGTGCGCGTCCTGCTGGATCGCGCGGTTCGCCGAGAGCACGGTGACGTCGGTGCCGGTACGGTCCATCACCGCGACCATCGTCGCGGCGTCCGGCTCGGGGATGAAGAACAGCGAGTACGGGCCGAGGTGCGCGTGCACGTCGACGATCCGATGCTGCGGCCGGCGCCCGATCATGACCGGACCCCGCTCCGGAACAGCCTGCCCGCGGTGCCGGACCCGACCAGCCGGACCGTCGCGTCGTCGAGGCCCGACCACGCGAGCCGGACGACGCTCTCGCCGGGATCGCGGACGCCGAGGCCGGTCGCGAACAGCAGCCGGTCGGCGAGGTTGTTGGCGGCCAGCCACTCGACGCCCTGGTGCGCGGCGAAGTCGACCAGATCGACGTACACGCCTGCGTGCGCGTCGAGCACGGCCCACAGCTCGCGCAGCTTGCGGTAGCCGAGGTTCGACACGATGATCGGCAGCTCCGGGAAGCGGAGCGCGATCCGGGTCAGGTCCGGCCACGGCAGTTCCGCGGCGTCCGCGCACAACGGCAGGTGACGGGCCTGCAGCGCGTCGTACAACTCGTCGAGCAGCGCGGGGGAGAAGCCGTGGGACGCCGGGTGGATCCGGAAGGCGGCGACCCCGTCGTCGACGGCGCGATTCACCAGCCCTGTCAGGGAGTCGAGCTCACCGGGTGTCGCGGGCACGGCCGTCCAGCAGGCCAGCACGCCGCGATCGGCCAGACTGTGCGCGACCGCGGAGGCTTCCGCGTTCCCGCCGACAGGATCGTGCAACCAGGACGCCATCGCGCTCACCAGGGCACCAGACAGCGCGTACCGGTCGAGGTGGGCGGCGATCGCGTCCCGGTCGGTGGGCGGCAGCAGCGACGCCGGATGCGCGCCGCTCACGATCCGCGCATCGAACCAGCCCTCGGTCACGGCGTCACCCATGCCACACCCCGTCAACAGTCCAGGGCCCGGCGTACGGGAGGGTGAGGTGAGCCCATTCGTTCTCGGTCGTCGTGTCAATGATCGTGCCGCCGAGCCGGATCTCGCCACCCGCCCGGACCCACAGGCCGCATCTCCCCGCGCAGGTGATCGAGAAACGCACGTGGTCCCCGCTCACCGTGGCCACGACGTCGACCTCGTCGGTGCTCCGGAGCGCCTCGGGCAGCTCCCGGACTCGCCAACCGGTTGCCCACGACAACTGTCCGTCGACGATCCGCGTCCAGGTCGACGGACCGATCCGGTCGACCGTCTGGCCGGATGTGACGGCCAGTTCGCCGTCGATGCTTTGCACTGACACCTCGGGCGGTTCGGCGCCGGCGTGCGGGATCAGTACGGTCGTGAAGTCCCCGGTCGACCGCGTGAAGCCGAGCGAATGCAGCGGGCCGTATTCACCCACCCGACGGGCCAGAACCGGACGACGGGCGACCCCCTCGGAGACCCGGGCGGTGATTGCTGCCGGGTCGGCCGCCTCCACCAGTAGCAGGCCGGGTCCGTCGGGGCCGGCGGCGTCATAAGCGAGAGGTCCTACCTGGCGCCATGGATGCAGGGCGTGCCAGTTCGCCCGGAACGTGTGTCGGCCGTCCGCGTGGTCGGTGACGACGACGTACGACGGTTCCTCGCGGACCATCGCGACCGTCCGTGCCTGCTCAAGGCCGTTGCCGTGGTGGTGGGCGGAGAAGACCGCTACTACGTCGGCGTCCACCAGCGAGTCGACGGCGACGCGACGGTCAGTGGACAGCTCCTGGTCGTCCACGAGCACCGTGTTGTGACCGCGGCCTGACTGGTACCACGTCTGATACAGGGAATCGTCGTAGCTCGGGGGGCCACCCGCCTCCCAGAGCAACGGCTGTCCCCACCCGTCCAGCACCAGATCCAGTACGGCGCGATGCGAGTGCGACTCCAGCTCGTGCTCGATGTGCGGCCCGTGGTTGATCACCGCACGCACCTCAGGACCGCGCAGGATCGTGTACCCGGACTCGGGCAGCACGGTCGCCGGCGGCAACTCAGGAACCGCTGCCGGCAAGAGCCACTCCGCACGGTCCGGCCGCGTCGGAAAGGTCGCCACCTCGGCAGCGAACTCCGAAGGCGACAACCACTGTCCCGCGATCTGTGCGAGCACCGGGTCGTTCAGCAAGTAACTCCCGCGCAGCAACGACGCTGCCGGCCACTCGATCCCGCTATCCTGCAGATGCGGCAACCAGCCGCCCGTCGACACCAGCTCGCACATCCACGTGTGCATGGCGGCGAACCGGGGATGTGCCGCCACCGCCGGGTCGATCCGTGCGGCGGTCTGCAATGCCGTCAACACCATCCGGTGGTATCCCGGCGAGCGCTCGTAGTGCCCACCGTCCGGATAGACGTCCAGCACCAGGTGTTCCTCGATCCGCTGTCGCGCACGCTCCGTCCACGCCGCCGACTCCACCAGCGACGGCAGTACGGCGCTGAGGTGCAGCAGCTCTGTCGCGCACACGAGCTGCCAGTTCCCGTGCCGGAACACGTCATGCTCGTCGTACGCCCAGCGGGCTCCGCCGACGAGTGTTGCGACTAGCTGGCCCCACACACGGTCGGACAGCGGCGAGTCGGTCAGTACCTCGAGTGCCGGCAGCAGGCTGCGGCAGCGGGCCCAAGTGCCGAGCGAGTACCAGATGACGTCCAGCCCTGGCCATTCGCCAGTCACTGAGTCCCGGCGTGACACCCACTCGTCCAGATGCTGCTCAAAAGCCTGCAGATAGCGGATGTCCCCGGTCAGCTGCCAGGCCTGCACACCAGGAGCCAGCCACCCGAGGTAGTGGAAGCCGTACAGCTGCGACCGGCCCAGCCCACTCCCCGTGACGTCCACACCATCCAGCAAGGGAGCAGCCGCAGCCAGTACCGCGTCCGCCGCCGGACTGGATCGCGTCGCCGAGGCCCACTCGGGCAACGGCCAGGCAGGCCGCTGCAACTGCCCACCGACAAAGGCCCGCAACCCCGCCAGATCAGTAGCCGGCGACCCGAACGCCTTGATCAGGTCGTCCGTCCCGATCCGATTGATCCGCTCGTCGATGTGCCGCGGCTTCTCAGGACCCTCGCTCATGCGACCAGTATCGAGACGTCGACGGGTTGGCGGGTCTCGATGGAGAGGTGCGCGGCTTCCAGTACGGCGGTCACGTTGCGGCTGCTCTCGATGGTGATGAGGGGGTCGCGCCCGGTGCGGCAGCAGTCGACCCAGTGGGCGATCGCGTCGGCGTAGGCGCCGGCGGGGATGCCGTGCATGACGCGTTGCAGCATGTTCCGCGGGTACGTGTAGCCGTCGGGGCGCGCCAGTACGACGTTCTCCTTCTGCCGGTCGAGCTGTACGACGCCGTTGTCGGCGACCACCGCGACGTACGAGTCGACCGTCGTCGGGAAGGTGTTGGGATAGATCCACGCGGACTCGAACGTCGCGACCGCGCCGCGCGAGTACTCGGCCTGGATCTGGATGGCGTCCGGGGTCTCGATCCCGAGCGACCGGAGCTTGCCCCAGCGTGCGGTCGCGTAGACCCGGCTGACCTGGTCGCGGAGCAGCCAGGAGACCAGGTCGATGTCGTGACTGGACAGGAACCAGGCGCAGGTCGTGCGGTCGGCCCAGGACAGCATCTCGGTCGGCACGAAGATCGTGTCGTCCTTGCGGGCGTACGCGACAGCGGCGTCGCCGAGGCCGTCGAGCAACTCGTAGGCCTGGGCGTACGCCGGCACCCAGCGATGGTTGAACAGGCACATCGCGATCACGCCGTTGTCCCGGATCGCCTTCACAGCGGCGTCCGCCTCCGCGACCGAGGTCGTCATCGGCTTCTCGACCAGGATGTGCTTCCCGGCCTCCGCGGCCCGGACCATCATCTCGCCGTGCAGGTCGTCGGGCGTGGTCAGGACGACGGCGTCGACGGTGTCACTGGCCAGCAAAGCTTCGAGATCGGGATGGACGACCGGCCGGGCGCCCCGCCCGGCGATCTCGTCGGCCAGCCGCTCGGCCGACTCCGCCGAGCGGCTCGTGACCGCGGTGATCGAGGCGTCGGCCCGGCCGGACAACGACAACGCGTTGCCGCGGCCCATGATCCCCGCGCCGACGATCCCGATCCGCAGTGTGTCCGTCACGTCTACTTACCCTTCGCCAGTGTGTCGTTCCACGCCTTCTCGGCGTCGTCCAGTGCCTGCTTCGCGGTCTTGGTGCCCGACATGTACGCGCGCACCTGGTCGTCGAACAGCTGCCGCAGCTGCTCGTCGTTACCCGAACCCATCGACGCGTCGACGCTCTGCTTGAAGGTGTCGATGAGGATCTTCCGGGCCTGGTCGGCCGGCGTGGTTCCGCTGATGTCGGTGAAGAACGGGTCCGCGAGGGCCTTCACCGACGACGGGTAGATCGGCACCAGCTTGCACAGCGCGAGCTGCTGCTCGGGCGCGGCGACGTACTTCAGCCACGCGGCCGCGGCGGCCTGGTTGTCCGACTTCGCCGGGATCCCCATCACCTGCTGGCCCGGCATGTAGAACTTGCCGTCGGCACCGGTCACCGGCGGACCGACCACGATCGACGAGTAGACGGCCGGCGCGTTCTTCTCGACGTTCAGCAGCGAGCTGGACACGGCCGCCGGGTTGAACGCGATCAGCTTGTTCTCCAGCGACTGCGGCAGGTCCCGCGGGTTCTCGCCTAGGCTGCCGGGCGCGATCGCGCCGGAGCTGTAGAGCGGCTTGAACTTCTCCAGCAGGGCCAGCGTCTCCGGGGTGTTGAATGCGGCCTGCTTGCCGTCCTCGGACAGCAGCGGGATGCCGTTGGCCTGCACCACGCTCGAGTACGCCATGAAGTTGGTCGCCGACTTGCCGGTCGCGTCGTGGTACTTCGTCGCGAGCGCGAGCGCCTCGTCGTACGTCGTCGGCGGCTTGGCCGGGTCGAAGCCCGCCTTGGCCAGCAAGTCCTTGTTGTAGAACGCCAGCGACGTACCGCCGTTGTACCAGGGGATCGCGATGCGCTTGCCGTCGACGACCAGCGGCTCGGTCAGGTTCGGCAGGTACGCCGCCACGTCCTCCTTGCTGAACAACGAGTTCAGGTCGGCCATCGAGCCGGCGAACAACCCGGTCGTGGCCGAGGTGAAGTTGACGACGTCCGGCACCTTGCCGCTGGCGATCGAGGCCAGCAGTTTGGTCGTGATGTCCGCCCCCGGCACGTCCACCCAGTTGATGTGGACCTTCGGGTGCTCCTTCTGGTAGGCGTCGATCCATTGCTGGATGTCCGGCCCGTAGTTCTTCTGCAGGTTGATCGTCCACCACTCGACGTCACCGGAGTAGGCGTCGCCGGACTGTTTCTGGTCGCTGTCACCGCCCGCCGGACTGCCGGACACGCAGCCGGCCAGCGCCAGCACGAGAGCGGCAACAACAGCGAGTCGGAGTCTGAGCAGGGGTCGGGCCATCATTGGCTCCTCAGAACGGAATGTCCTAAACCTGGCTTACAGACACCAGAGTGTTCGCCATCTGCCCGGTGGAGTCAACGGAAACTGGGCGGAATTTTCTGGAGTTACCGCTTCCGGTGCTGAAGGTTGTGCGTTACGGTTCCCGTCAGCTTGGTATCTGAAATCTGGGTTTCAGACACGAGGAGCAACATGCCCGGTCTCAAGGGCCGCGTCGTCGGTCAGCACTGGTACACGCCGTACGTGTTCATGCTTCCCGGACTGCTGTTCTACGCCGCGATGTTCGCCTGGCCGGCGGCGATCGCGATCCAGTTGGCGTTCTCCGACTACGACATCGTGCATCCGGTGCGCTTCTCCGGGCTGGACAACTTCGTCCGGCTGGCGCACGACCCGCGGGTCTGGATCGCGCTGCGGAACTCGCTGCTGTTCGTACTGATGTTCCTGCCGCTGACCGTGGTCGCGCCGCTGTTCCTGGCGATGCTGGTGAACCTCAAGCTGCGCGCGATCCAGGCGTTCCGGATGCTGTACTACCTGCCGGTGATCACGTCGATGGTCGCGGTGGCGGTCGCCTGGCGGTACGTGTTCAACCGCGAAGGCGTCGTCAACTGGCTGCTCGGCCTGTTCGGCGCCGGACCGACCGACTTCCTGCTCGACCGGCACTGGGCGCTGCCGACCGTGGTGCTGCTGGAGGCGTGGAAGAACGCCGGTCTGTTCATGATGATCTACCTGGCCGGCCTGCAGGCGGTGCCGTCGGACCAGCTCGAGGCCGCGACGATCGACGGCGCGAATGCCTGGCAGCGGCTGCTGCACGTCGTCGTACCGTCGCTGCGGCCGACGTTCGCGGTAACGCTCGTGCTCAGCATGCTCGAGGCGATGCGCGCCTTCGAGTCCGTCTACGTGCTGACCCGCGGCGGGCCGCTCGACTCCACTCTCACCCTCGGCTACTACATCTGGTCGAAAGCCTTCGAGGACTACGACATGGGCTATGCGAGCGCCGTCGGCCTGCTGCTGTGGGCGATCATGATCGTCCTGGCCGGCTTCAACCTCCTGGTGACCCGGCGGAGGGACGTCTGATGGCCCGCAGATTGTACCGGCCGAAGCGGCGGATCAACGGCCGGCGGATCGGTGTGTACGTGCTGCTGATCGCGGTCGCGGCGCTGTTCGTCGGGCCGTTCCTGATTCTGCTCAGCGCGGCGACGAAGCCGGCCAGTCAGGACGTGTTCGGCTTCCCGCCCGACCTGATCCCGCGGCCTCCGGTGGCCGACTGGTTCCGCGAAGCCTGGACGACGATCCCGTACGCGCGCTTCCTGGTGAACTCGGTGATCTATGTCGGCATCACGGTCCCGGTGTACCTCGTGGTGTCCGCTCTGACGGCGTATCCGCTGGCCCGGATCGCGTTCCGCGGCCGCGGGGTGTTCTTCATGCTGTTCCTGTCGATCATGTTCCTGCCCGGCGAGCTGATGCTGATCCCGCGGTTCCTGGTGATGAGCCAGCTCGGCCTGACCGACACGTTCGCCGCGGTGATCCTGCCGGCCGTCCTGTCGTCGCTCGGGATCTTCCTGCTCCGCCAGGCGTTCTCGCAGATCCCGGACGAGATCGTCGAGGCCGCCCGCGTCGACGGGGCGAACGAGTTCGCGATCTTCTGGCGGATCTGCGTGCCGATCGTCGCGCCGACGCTCGCCGTGCTGGCGATCCTCGGCTTCGTCTCGGTGTGGAACAGCTTCATCTGGCCGCTGGTCGTGCTGACCAGCCAGTCCAAATTCCCGATCGCCCTCGGGATCGCCTACCTCAGCGGCGTCGCCGGCACCGACGTCCGCGGTCTCGCCGCCGGCACCGTGATCTCACTGGTGCCGGTCGTCATCGTCTTCCTCCTGCTACAGAAACGCATCCTCAACAGCATGGGCGGCGCAGTCAAAGGCTGACCTCCCCACCACCCTTGTGAGGCAATCATGAACCCCACCCGCCGCACGTTCGTCCTCGGAACCACAGCGGGCGGTGTCGCTGCCTGGGCCGGCCTCCCGGCCCTCTCAGCGTCCGCCGATCCACTCGTCTACGACTCACCCGAAGCCTTCGACGCCGCCCAGGCGGGCTACCTCGCCTCCAACGCCCAGAACAACGAGGCCGGCCTGTACGCCTGGGGCGAGTCCTACTTCCTGCTCGGCCTGCTCCGGATGTACGAGGCCTACCAGGACGAGCGCTATCTGCGCACGTTCGAGGACCGCGCACGGCACCTGATGAAGACCACTGACCACGCCCGGAAGGTCCGGGACTACGCGGGCCGCTCCGGCAAGGTCTGGCGCACGGCCGGGAACTACACCGCCGGCCACGGCATCCTTGCCGACGGCAATGGTGCCCCCGCGGTTCAGCTCCGCTGGGCCGGCACCCGGTCGGCCGAGTCGACCGCCGAGGTCCTGAACGTTGCCGACGGCACCTTCGACCTCGTCCTCCGCAACCCCGCCACCACGACCGTCGTCACGCTGCCGGCGGTCAGCCTCGATCCGGCTTCCCCGGCGTACGTCGTGACCGCGGTCAACAACGCCTACAACGCGTCCCTGCGCTGGACGGCGGTCGACCTCCGCACGACTCCCGCCGCGGCGCCCGCACCGGCGGCGGCCACGATTCCGTTCACGTCGCAGTACTACGTCTTCGCCGTGCATACCGGGATGATCGCGTTCCCGCTGGCACGCTACGCGCGGATGGTGTTGCAGTCCGCCACGCTCCGGCGCGGGCCGCGGCAGGAGTTCGCGCGAGAGGTCCTCGACGCCGCCACCGCGGCAGTGGCGTTCCACGACCCGGAGTGGGTCTCGCGCGCGGACGGCACCGGCGACTACGTGTGGCCGAAGGGCGCGCCGATCCCGTTCGACGGCACCATCCAGCCGTACAACCAGAGCCAGGGCATCGGTCAGGTGCTGGTCGAGCTGTTCCGCGTGACCAAGCAGCCGAGGTACCGGACGCGCGTGCTGCAGATGCTGAAGGCGTACGAGCCCGCGCTGCGACTCGATGGTGAGGCCTACGTCTGGACCTACTGGCCGCCGTACAGCGAGCTGTACACCGGGTACGCGAAGACCGCGGGGATCTCGGAGTACACCCCGTCGTACCCGGCCGCGAAGCAGATCGAGGACCTGAGCCACGCCGCGATCAGCACCGAGTTCGTGCACGCGGCGTACGACGCGGGGATCGACGGCGGGCTCGCGACCGACATCCAGCGCTTCACGAAGACGTTCACGCAGAAGCTCGTCCGATCGGCGACCGAGGTCTGGTACCGGGTCGACGGGACGGGTGTCGCGGTGCCGGCGAACGCCGTGCAGTGCGCGCGCTGGGGCGAGTACGCCGAGCAGGATCTGCTCGTCTACCAGCAGTCCCTGCGCGTGTACGACGCCGTACAGCTGGTTCCGGTGCAAGGCTCGCACGCGTTGGGGATCGCCTACCTGAACTGGGCCAAGAACTCTGGTTGGAGGAACAAGTGAGACTGCTCCGGATCCACGCCGACGACGGACTGCGCGATGCCGTACTGGCCGACGACGGCCGGGTGGTGACGTTGCCGGGAGCGTCCGAGGCGTTCGACCCGGACCGCTGGCGGGAACGCGCCGCCGCGGCCACCGACGCGCCGGTGGAGTTCGGGGCGGTGCGGCTCGCCGCACCGCTCAGCCCCGGGAAGATCGTGTGCGTCGGGCTGAACTACGCCGACCACGCGGCCGAGGGCGGGCAGCAGGCGCCGGCCGAGCCGATCCTGTTCCTGAAGGCGCCGGACACCGTGGTCGGTGCGTACGACGACGTGGTGATTCCGCGCGGCGGTGAGAAGACCGACTGGGAGGTCGAGCTCGGCGTCGTGATCGGCCGGACGGCGGCGTACATCGAAGACGAGGCGACGGCGCTCGACCACGTCGCCGGATATGTCCTGGTGAACGACGTGTCCGAGCGGCACTTCCAGCTGGAGCGCGGCGGGCAGTGGGACAAAGGCAAGAACTCGGCCACGTTCTGCCCACTCGGGCCGTGGATCCTGACCGCGGACGAGGTGCCGGACCCGCAACAGCTCAAGCTCGGGCTGGACGTGAACGGCGAGCCGCTGCAGGACAGTTCGACGGCCGAGATGATCTTCGGCGTCGCGCACCTGGTGCACTACATCTCGCAGTTCATGACGCTCTACCCGGGCGACGTGATCAGCACCGGGACTCCGGCCGGCGTCGGCGCGGGCCAGAAACCGCCGCGGTACCTGCGCGAAGGTGACGTCCTGCGGGTCTGGGCCGACGGCCTGGGCGAACAACGCAACAAGCTCGTCGCGGCGCCGTGACGAGCGCGTACCTGACCGCGATCACCGAACTGCTCGGGCGGATCGAGGCGGAGGAGCAGGAGTCGATCGCGGCGGCCGCGGTCGTCCTCGCGGACCAGATCGCCGCCGACCGGCTCGTCCACGTCTACGGTCCGGGCGGGCATTCGAACCTGGCGGCGCAGGAGATCTTCTTCCGCGCCGGCGGGCTGATGCACGTCTCCGCGATCCTCGACGAGGGCACCCTGCTGTCGAACGGCGCCCTGCGCTCGATGGCGGTCGAGCGTACGCCGGGGTACGGCCGGATCGTCATCGACACCGCGGGCCTCGGCGCGGACGACGTGCTCGTGCTGGTGAACGCGTACGGGATCAACGCGGCCCTGATCGACGCGGCGCTCGCGGCGAAGGAGCACGGCGTACGGACGGTCGGGGTGAGCTCGCGGCTGCACGCGGAGCGGACCGCGCCGGACCATCCGGCGCGGCACCCGTCGCGGGCAAACCTGCACGACCTCGTCGACGTCGCCGTCGATACCAAGGTGCCGATCGGCGACGCGGTGATCGAGCTCGACGGACTGCCGGAGCGGGCCGGCGCGGTCTCCACGTTCGCGAACGCCTTCACGCTGAACTCGATCGTGCTGCGAACCCTCGAGGAACTGGTCGCCCGCGGCGTCACGCCGCCGATCTGGCGCAGCGGCAACGCCCCGGGCGGCGACGAGGCGAACGCCGAGTTCCTGGAGAACTTCCAGCATCGGGTCAAGTGGCTCTGACGACAGGACGTAGTCGTCTACGTATACGTCGCCGTGAGCGTGCGATGCGCCGCGAAGACGGGCCGGGGCCGGATACCTCCTGTCGTCAGTGCACAGCCGCGGCGATGCTGTCGGCGATCGGGGTGGTGGGCCGGCCGATCAGGCGGGTGAGGTCGCTGCCGCGGCCGGTCAGCAGGCCGCGCTCGACAGCCTTGTCGATGTCGACGAGCAGTTCGGCGAGCGGCTTCGGCAGGCCGGCGCCGGTCAGGATGCCGAGCAGCACCTCGCCGGGCACGTTGTTGTAGGCAACTTCCTTGCCGGTCTTCCGTGAGAGCTCGGCGGCGTAGTCGGCCAGCGACCAGTCGGTGTCACCGTTCAGCTCGTACGCCGCCTTGTCGTGGCCGTCCGTGCTGAGGACGACAGCCGCGGCCGCCGCAAAGTCGCGCCGGGCGGCAGTGGCGAGCCGGCCGTCGCCGGTGCTGCCGACGACACCGTGCTCGAGCTGCGTCGCGAGCTGCTCGGTGTAGACCTCGTTGTAGAAGCCGTTGCGCAGGAAGGTGTAGGTCAGGCCGGAGTCGAGGATCGCCTGCTCGGTCGCCTTGTGGTCCGCGGCGAGGGCGAGGTCGGCCTCCGGGCCGCCGAGGATGCCGGTGTAGGCGATCCGCGCGATGCCGGCGTGCTTCGCGGCGTCGATGACGGCCTGATGCTGAGCGAGCCGGTTGCCGACCTCGCTGCTGGAGATCAGCAGGACCGTGTCGCCGGGGCCGAAGGCCTTCGCCAGCGCGTCCGGGTCGTTGTAGTCGGCGATCCGGACCTCGACGCCGCGGTCCGCGAGCGGGGCCGCCTTCGAGGCGTTCCGCGCGACCGCGACGACCTGCTCGGCGGGCACCCGCTGCAGCAGCTCGTCGATGACGAGCGTGCCCAGGTGACCGGTGGCGGCGGTGACGACGATACTCATTCCTGCTCCTTGTCGTTGACGTTCTGTCATCGACAGTAGGCCGCGTGTGCGAGCCGATCTATGTCCATAGAGCGCTGATTTATGTCCGATCGTCTTGATCGGTGCGCGTATCATGCCAGGTATGGATGTGCTCGCCGATGTCGTCGCCGCGATGCGGACCGGTCCGGCCGCGTCCGGGCGCACCGACGTCCGGGGTCCGTGGGGCCTGCGGTTCGTGCACTCGTTCGGCGCGACGTTCCACCTGATCCTGCAAGGTACGGCGTGGTTGCTGCCGCCCGACGGCGACCCGATCCCGCTGGGGCCGGGCGACGCGGTGCTGCTGCCGCGGGGCGCCGAGCACGCGCTCGCCGACCACCCCGACTCGCCGCTGGTCGACTTCGACCCGTCGGTCGAGGAGCCGCAGCAGGGGCAGGGCGCGCGGTCGCTGCTCTTGTGCGGGACCTACCGGCTCGACCGCGAGCGCCCGCACCCGGTCCTGAGCAGACTGCCCGACGTGGTCGTCGTCCCGGCGAGTCCGGCACGCCACCGGTCGTTGCACACGGCAATCAGCATCCTCGGCGAGGAGCTCGACGCGCAGCGCCCGGGCGCGGCGGCGGTCGTGCCGGCGCTGGTCGACGCGTTGCTGGTGCTGATCCTGCGGGCCTGGTTCGAGAACAACGACTGCCCGACGGATCGCGGCTGGGCGCGGGCGCTGACCGATCCCGCGGTCGTGCAGTCGCTGGAGCTGATCCACGAGCAGCCCGGTGCGGCGTGGACGGTGGCCGACCTGGCGTCCGGCGTCGGGTTGTCGCGGGCCGCGTTCGCCCGGCGGTTCACCGAGGCGGTCGGGGAGCCGCCGCTGACGTACCTGTCCCGCTGGCGGATGACGACCGCGGCGCGGTTGCTGCGCGACCACGACCGCCCGCTCGCCGCGGTGGCGAAGGAGATCGGCTACACGTCGGAGTTCGCGTTCGCGAAGGCGTTCAAGCGCGACTTCGGCGTACCGCCGGGGACCTACCGCAAGCAGCTCATTCCGGCCTGAGGGTCGCCACCAGTTCGCCGCGGCTGCGGACGCCGACCTTGGCGAAGGCCGACTTCAGGTGGTCCTGGATCGTGTGCGGCGAGATCGACAGCCGGTCGGCGATCGCGCCGGTGCTGTGCCCGGAGATGACCTCCAGGCAGATCTCCCGCTCCCGCGTGGTCAGGCCGTACGCCGCGAGCAGCATGCCCAGCAGGTGGTGACCGCTCGCCGGCTCGATCGTGACGACGACCTCGTCGGCGGTGTCACCGAGCAGCCGGCTGCCCTGCAGCAGGACCCATTCGCCGGCCGCGGTCTGCACCCGCGCCTGGAACGTCCCGGACGACGCTGCGCGCGTTCCGGTGACGACGGCCCGCAGCAGTACGCCGAAACGGCCCGGCGCGATCTCGTCCAGCTCGTCCTGCCAGGTCCGGGCGGCCGCGGTGATCGCCCGCGGCTCGCCTGCCGGGCCGGTGACGACGATCGACGGACCGACCCCTCCGCGGTACCCGTGCGCGTCCGTGCGAACGGCGACCCGCGTCGCCGCGCCGATGACCGGCGCCACCGACCCCAGGAACTCCACCTCCCGGTCACTGAAGTCCGGGCCGCTGCGGACGAACCCGGCCGCGCCCCAGCAGTCCCCGTCGACGACGAACGTCGTCCGGACCTCGTGCTCGATCCCGAGCGGCCGCCACACCTCGTTCAGCCGCCGGTGCCCGACGACCTCGCGGTACGGCAGGTCCGACAGCCGGGCAACCTGGTGGGACGTGCGGGCCAGTTCGGCGAACGAGTTCGGCACCGTTCCGGCGTACTCCGTCTCTGCCAGCAGCGGCTCGTACTCCGGTGGGGTCCGGGCCGCGCCGCTGGTCATCGAGCTGATCACGAGCGTTCCCGGATCGATCCCGGCCCAGCAGGTGAGCTCGCTGCCGACGACTTGTTCGACCACCTCGATCGCGGCAGCGTGGAGTTCGGCGACCCCCATCCCCGAGGTTGCGAGTGCCGCGATCTCCCGGCGCGCGGCCCGCGCCCGGCCCTCCCACATGCGCTCAGTATGCGCCGCCGTCCCGGTGCCGCCTATCCCTGAAATGTGGGGATTCCGGCGGCCCGGAGGAGCCCGTCCGCACGGGATACCGCCGGCGTACGGCGCTCCCTACCGTCGCAGCCATGAACGAGACAGCCAGGAACGAGACAGTGCACCTCAGCAACGCGGGCAGCGGCGTCGAGTACGTCGCGCCGGACGCGACCGTGACCGTGAAGATCGGTGCCGAGCACACCGATGCGCAGTACGAGCTGTTCGAGATCGACGCGCCGCGCGCCGACGCGTCGCCGCCGCACACCGAGTCGTGGAGCAAGGCGTTCTACGTCCTGCAGGGCCGAATCCTCGTCCAGGCAGGGGATCGGGGCTACGACCTCGGTCCCGGCGCCTCGATCAGCATCCCGGCCGGCACGGTGAACACGTTCTCCGTGCTGACTCCGTCGGCGAAATTCCTGACCATCAGCCAGACCGGCCGGATGGGTGCGTTCTTCGCCGATCTGGCCGGGGTCGATCCCACCGACTACGCCGCGCTGGGCGAGATCACCGGCAGGCACGGCGTCACGGTGTCGCTGTGAGGTCGCTGTGAGTACCGCCGCGCAGGTCCTGGCGATCGCGATCGCGGTGATGCTGGGATCGGTGTGGCTGATGGAGTCGTTCTTCTACCGCCACCCGCGGCTGTACCCGATGTTCCTGCTCGAGCGGCGGGACTTCGACGCGGTCCGGCTGTGGATCGTGAACCTCGGCTTCTACAACCTCACGACCGGCATCGCGCTGGCGCTCGGCGTCGTCCTGGCCCGGACCGGGCACCTACCGCAGGGTGAGGCGCTGGTCGCGTTCACCGCCGGGCAGCACCTCTTCCTTGCGCTCGTGCTGCTCGCAACGGAGCGGCGACTCTGGTTGAACACCTTGCTCGAGGGCGTTCCGGCCGCCGTTCTGCTGGTGCTCGTCCTGCTGTAGGAAATTTACCAGTTCTGCGCAATCATGGGCACGGAGCACCACGCACACTCAAGGTTCCCGAACGGTCACCAGGAGTTCGACCGGTCCGGGGGCCTACCGCCCTGAGTACCCGTGAAGGTGAGGCTCATGAGCCCAATCAGTCGCAGGACCTTTGTTCTCGGAGGACTCGCCGCAGCCGGGGGTAGCGCCCTCTCGGCGCTCCCGCTGGTCGCGGCCCAGTCATCCGTTATCACCGCCACCGCCGCCGTCCCGTATCCCTTCCAGCTCGGCATCGCGTCCGGCGAGCCGGACGCCACCAGCGTCGTGCTCTGGACCCGTCTGGCGCCGTCGCCGCTGAACGCCGACGGCCAAGGCGGGATGGCGAACGCCGACGTCGCCGTCGACTGGCAGGTGTCGACCACCGACACCTTCAGCACCCTGGTCGCATCCGGAACGGTCACGGCGCAGTACGCCTCCGCCCACTCGGTGCACATCGTCGCCGGCGGCCTCAGCCCGGACGCCGACTACTACTACCGCTTCCGCGCCCAGGGCCATCTCTCACCGGTCGGCCGCACGCGGACCGCGCCGGCCGTCGGCACCAACGGACGTGACCTGGTGATGGCGTTCACCTCGTGCGCACACTACGAGGAGGGCTACTACACCGTCTACCGGCGGATGGCCGAGGAGAACCCGGGCCTCATCCTCTTCCTGGGCGACTACATCTACGAGTACGGCGCGACCGCCGGCCGGCCCCGTCTGCACGCGGGCACGAGCGAGATCGTGTCGCTCGCGGACTACCGCCGCCGGTACGCGCAGTACAAGTCGGATCCCGACCTGCAGGCAGCGCATGCGGTCGCGCCGTGGATCGTCGTACCGGACGACCACGAGGTGGAGAACAACTACGCGAACATGGTGCGGGCGGACAGTACGCCCTCGCTCACCACGGCGCAGTGGACCGCGCGCCGGACGGCGGCGTACCAGGCGTACTACGAGAACATGCCGCTGCGGCCGGCGCAGGCCAACAGCGGCAACTCGATCCCGTTGTACCGCCGGTTGCGCTGGGGGAGTCTCGCGACGTTCCACATGCTCGACACGCGGCAGTACCGCAACGACCAGGCCTGCGGCGACGGCTGGAAGGTGTGTTCCGACGCCGATCTCGCCACCCGCAGCCTGCCGGGCAACACCCAGGAGACCTGGCTGCTCGACGGTCTCAACCAGCACTACGGCACGTGGGACATCCTCGGACAGCAGGTGTTCTTCGCCCGCCGGTTCGACGCGGCCGGTGCCGGGAGCATGGACTCGTGGGACGGCTACCGCGCCTCCCGGGCCCGCATCCAGCAAGGCTGGATCGACCGCGGCACTCGCAACCCTGTGGTGCTGACCGGCGACGTCCACCGGGCTTGGGCCAGCGACCTGAAGGCCGACTACAGCAACGCGAGCTCGGCTGTCATCGGCTCCGAACTGGTGACCAGCTCGGTCACCTCGAGCGGTGACGGCGACGGGTCCACCACGATCCCGAACCTGGCGGAGAACCCGTGGCTGAAGTTCTACCAGAACCGACGCGGCTACATCCGGACGACGATCAGCCCGACGCAGCTGCGGGCCGACTTCCGTGCGGTCGCGAAGGTGTCGGAGCACGACGGCGCGGTCAGCACGGCGAAGTCGTTCGTCATCGAAGAAGGCCGGCCCGGATTGCAGGCGGTGTGACGATGAAGAGAACTCTGGCGATCACCGCACTGGCAGCCACTGCGCTGACCTTCACCGCGACCACGGCCGACGCGCACATTGCCGCGCCCACCTGGGTGACGGCGAACAGTGTGTCCACCGGCGACCAGGACGCCGCATCCGTCGCGATCAACCGGAACGGGTACGTCGCTGTGGCGTGGGAGGACGACCGCGACACGGACAACGCGACCGACCCCGTGCACAGCGAGATCTACCTGCGCCTGTTCCGAAACGGCACAGCTGTGTACGAGACGAAGCTGTCGGCCGGCGGCAGCAGTGGTGTGACGAACTGGCGGCACCTGCACCCGGACGTCGGCCTGGACGACAAGGGCAACGCTGTCGTCGTCTGGCAGGACGACCCGGACGGCAACGGGTACTACAACATCCCGTACCGCGTCGTGAACACTGCCGGCACCGTCACAGCCTCCGGCAACGCCAACAGCAGCGCCACTGGTCAGCAGATCAACCCACGCGTCGCTGTGGACCCGGACGGCGCGCCGTCCGGTGCTGCCGTCGCGTTCACCGTCGCCTGGGAAGACATCCAGACCGGTACGCCGGCCACTGTGAAGGCGGCCGGCTACACCGGTCCGACCACACGTGCCTGGGAGGTGACCGCCTCGCAGACGACCGGCCAGCACCACAACCCGGATGTGGCCGTTTCGGCGTCCGGTGACGCGGTTGTCGTGTGGGACGAGGACGGCGACGCCAACGGCGACTACACCATCGGACTGATCCGGCTGGCGCGCGCGAACGGCGCGGCCACGCTGTCGCGCCGCGTCGCCAACGTGAACACCACCGGCCAGCAGACCCATCCGGCCGCGGCGGCCAACTTCAACGGCGACTTCGCGGTCGCGTGGGAGTCGGCGGGCGTCTGGACGCGCCTGTTCAACAGCGCGGGCACGGCCAGGTACGGCGACGTACAGGTCGCGGCGGCCGGTGCCGGGCCGTCGATCGGTATCGATGACCAGGCGCAGACCGTGGTCGGCTGGACAGTCCCAGGTGCCGACCCCGACGTCTGGGTGCGCGGCTACGGGGCCGACGGGACCGACACAGGCCGACTGTCGTCGCAGCGGCTGAGCTCGGTGCCGGAAGGTCGTCAGGAGCAGATGACAGTGGCGGTCTCGCCGTACGCCGAAGTTGCTGTGGCCTACACCGACGACCATGACAGCAACACCTACGACCAGGTCTACCTGGGCACGGGGATCTCCAACAACAGCTGGTGAATCAGTGCGTCGTGGGGGACACCGTGCTCAGCACGGTGTTCCCTGCGTCGACCACCTCGAGGTGGTCGATGTCGCCGAGCGGGATCGAGGTACTGACCGGGACGTCTGCTTTGTAGCTGCCGTTCGCTGCCCACCAGCCGGCTTTCTCGACGGTCCCGTCGCGGCCGTGGACGACCAGCACGCAGTGCTCGTACGGCTTCAGATCGGTCAGTCGGAGCTGGATGTCTGTGCCCCAGCCCCGACTGGTCAGTTGGGCTGTCGTGTCGATCCCACCGACCCCGTCCGTCGCTGTCCAGGTCGCTGACGCCGGTGCGGTCAGCAGACCCCAGCTGAGGACACCAGTAGTGACCGCTGCCACCGACGCGGCGACAGGCGCGGCCCACCTACGTCGCGCACGCTTCTTGCTCAGCTGGAGCGGCGCAGGCTCCGGCTGATCCGCTTCGATCTCCTCGACCGGCACTGCGTGCAGCAGCCCCGGCAGATGCGCGAACTGCAGCAGGGTCTCGCGGCACGCCGTACACGACGCGAGATGCTCCTCCACCGCACGACGCTCGGACGCCTCCAGCGCACCGAGCACGTAGGCGCCGATCGACATCGTCTCCGGGCACGTCATGATCCGGTCACACCTCGTTCCTCCAGTGCTGCGCGCAGCGCGTGCAGTGCGTAGTAGCTGCGTGACTTCACCGTGCCCGGCGGTACGCCGAGGACGGCCGCCGCCTCGTTGACGGTGCGCCGGCGGTAGAACAGCTCGACGATCACCTGCCGGTGGTCCGGGCTGAGCCCCCGCAGTACGTCGACCACCTGCCACACCTGCAGCACCCGGTCGATGTCGTCGCCGAGCGCCGGGAACTCCCGGTCGTCGATCGGCACCTCCGTCACCCGGGCCCCCTGCCGGCGCCGCCCGGAGATCACCAGGTTGCGGGCGACCGTGAACAGCCAGCGCCCGGCCCGGTCCGGATCCAGGTCGGCCGCGTGCGTCCAGGCGCGCGTCATCGTCTCCTGCACGATGTCCTCGGCGTGCTGCCGGTCGCCCACCGAGCGCAGGACGTATCCGAACAACGGCCGCCGGTACTTGTCGTACAGCGCGCGGATCACTGTGTCGTCATCCACACCCAAGGAGTACGCACGGCGGCGGTGGAAGGTTCAACTGAACCGTCGCGCCGGATCCCGCGTATCTGCTGGGGGAGAGGAGATCCTGATGAAAACCACAATCTTGTTGCTAGGCGCAACGGTGGCGGCGCTGGCCGGGCTGACTGCCTGCGGCGGCTCCCAGCCGGCTGCGGGAGGCGGCGCGGCGCCGGCGGGCGCCGCGGTCTCGGTCAAGGACGTCAACGGCGTCGGGCAGACACTCGTCGACGCCTCCGGGAAGACGCTGTACTTCGCCGACCAGGAGGCCGGCGGCGCGATCAAGTGCACGGGCGGCTGCCTGAGCTTCTGGATTCCCGCGACCGGGAACTCGCAGGCGGTGCAGGGGCTGGCCACGATCAAGCGGTCCGACACCGGTGCGGAGCAGCTCACGTTCCAGGGCAAGCCGCTCTACACCTTCAAGCTCGACACCGCCGCGGGCGAGGCCAAGGGCAACAACTTCTCCGACGCCTTCTCCGGCGTCGGTTTCACCTGGCACGCGGCCACCACGACGGCGGCCGCAGCCCCGACCAAGGCGCCGTCGTCGTCGGGCGGCGGCTACGGCTACTGACGCGCGTAGACCGCGGTCAGCCGGCCGCGGGCGATGCTCTTGCCGTCGATCGCCTCCAGCGCCTCGCCGACGTCGGCGCCGTTGGGGAGACCGGTCGGCCCGGACAACGCGTAGACGGTGAAGCGGTAGTGGTGCGTGCCGCTCGGCGGGCAGGGCCCGTAGTACCCGGTCTTTCCGCCGGAGTTCTTCGCCTGCTTCACGCCCGGCGGCACGCCGCCCTCCGCGAGCGTGGCGGCGGTCGCCTCGAGATCGAGCACGACCCAGTGGGTGAACGTACCGCGCGGTGCGTCGGGGTCGTCGACGACCACGGCCAACGCTGCGGCGTTGGCCGGGATCTGTTTCCAGGTGAGCGGTGGAGCCACGCCCGCGCCGTCGCAGGTGTACTTGCGCGGGATCGTCTCACCGTCGCGGAACGCCGTACTGGTGACGGTGATGCTGTCCGGTGCGGTCACGGCCGGCTCCTTCCCCGACTGGTCGGCACCGCAGGCTGCCGCGCTCACCAGCACGGCAGCCCACAGCACCAGTCGCATACCTTCAACGTACTACCGGTTCACCGGCCCGGGACGAAGACGACTGCGTCGCCGACGGCTCGCTCGGCGCCGCCGGTGCTGCTCGGGTGGTTGACGACGGTGCCGTCGCCGAGCGCCATCGCCGTCGAGCCGCCGCCGTCGAGGTTGATGGCGTCGTGCAGGCCGAGCGCGTTCGCTACCGCCGCGGTCTCGGCCATCGTGGTGCCGACGCTCGTGGTCTGCCGGCCGTCGATCGTGGCCAGGACGATCGTCCCGCCGCGCGTGGTCCCGGCGATCGTGCGCGGATTGCGGTCGAAGAAGCTGCCGGTGCCGTCCGGTACGACGATCTCGCCGTTCTTCGTGAGCTGGTAGCGGCCGGTCACGCCGTACAGTCCGCTGCGCAGCGCGACCTTGCGGCCGCTCTCGTCCGACACCGCGAGATCCGTGCGCAGGCAGCCCTTCGCCAGTTGGAGCAGCGGGACGGTGTCCCGGCCGGTCGCCTGCAACGACGTCTGGCTCGGGCTGAGCGTCGTGCCGCGCGTGGTCGCCGTACGGACGACGCAGCCGCGGCGGTCGAGCACGACCTCGACGCCGGCACCGGCCGGGGTCGAGGCGCCGAACTCCGGCGTGAACCGCACGACGTCACCCGGTACCGCGCACGCGGTCTGATCGGGCAGCGTGGCGCACGCCGTCGGGACGACCGCCGGGTGATTGAGGAACTCGAGCGGGAACTCGGCGCCGGTCGCGCGGTTGCGGACGGTGCCGGTCCAGCGCAGGTGGCCGGTCACGACTCTGTTGCTGTTGGCATCGATCACCAGATTGGCCTCGGTCGGGTCGGTGAGCGGCTCGCTGAGCAGCTTGCCGTCGAAGAGGCCGAGGCCGACCGGATCGCCCGGGTACTGCGGGTTCGCGGTGAACGTGAAGAACGACGCGTTCACGCCCGCCAGGGCGCCGGCCGACTTCACCAGGTCGGAGGTCTTCTCGACGCGGGCCAGGTCGGGCCCGTACGTCGCCTTCAGGTGACCGCGGGCCGTCCGCGGGTCGATGGTGAGCACGTTGACGACCCACGGGCCGCGCGGCGTCGTGTTGATCTGGTCGGCCGGCGCCGGGTCGGTACCGCGCACGATCCGGGTCAGCGTGACGCCGCGCGCCAGCGTCCGGTCGGTGCGCGTCTCGGCCAGATCGGCGTCGCCGAGCGGCAAACCCTGCGTGGCCTGCTCTCCGGCGGGAACCGCGGTGGCGGTGGGAACGCCGACGGTCAGGGATCCGAACACCGCGGCCGCTGCCAGCGCGGTCGTGAAGACTCGAGCGGAAGTAGTCATACCCCATCCTCGAAGGATGTGGTGGAATCTTTCTAGACCTCGCCCCGACTCGTAAGCATCTTCCAGGTTACGGTTCAGCGCCGCTCGACCAGCCGGATCACCGGCAACTCCCGATCGGTCTTCACCTGGTACTCGGCGAAGCGTGGCGCCGCCTCGACGATCCGCTCCCAGGCCGCGGCGCGCTCCGCTCCGTGCAGCTGCTCCGCGCGGACCGCGACGGTCTGCCCGTCGACGTCGATCCGGACTTGATCGGGGTTGGCGGCGAGGTTGTAGTACCAGGCTGGATTGCCCGGGGCGCCGGCCGCGGAGGCGACGATCAACCGGCTGCCGTCGGCTGCCGGGAACCAGCCGACCGGGGTCATGCGCTCCGCACCCGTCTTCCGCCCGACGGTGTGCAGGACCAGCGCGTCGAAGCCCATGAACTTGCCGCCGCGGCGCCGGATCCGGCGGGCCAGCAGCGTGTTGATCCAGCGCAGCATGCGGCCTTTCGGCTGCCGGGCGCCGCGGGTCCCGGGGCGGGTGTCGAAGCTCATCGGCTCGGCACCCCTTCCGGTGTGTGGACGGTGCGGGTCGTGACGACCTTCTCGTCGTGGGTGAAGGGGCGTCCGTCCAGGTTGAAGCTCCAGGACACGGTCGGCGTGATCCGCAGGTACGCCGCGGTGCCGAACTGGCCGTCCCGCTCGACGAGCTCCGCCTCGCCGTAGATCCGCAGGTAGCGGGGGATCCACGGGCGGGCCGACACCAGGTCGTCGACCACGAACGCGACCTTCGTGTTCCCGTCCCGGACGTTGCGGTACTTGCGGGTCCGGACCGGGTCGATCCCGCCGATGTAGAGGTGCGTGCCGTCGTACTCGAAGCCGACCGGGACGGCGTCCGGCTGGCCGTCGTCCGCGACAGTGGCGAGCCGGCCCAGGGGTTGCGACCGCAGGTAGGCGACCTCCGCTTCGCTGAAGGACATCGATCCTCCTCGATAGTTCATGGCATTTACTGTATGCGTCATTAACTATACATCCCATGTACCGTGGAGTGGTGAGTGAGACGGAGACGCCGCCGGAAGCGGCTCGCGCGTGGCGCTTCGCCGGATTGGCGCAGGTGCACGGCGCAGACCTGGACCCTGCGGAGATGGATGCGGTGACTGGGCTCGTGCAGGTGACCGGTCTGGTGCAGGGCCTCTACGGCGGCATCTCCGAGCGCCACGACCTGACACCGCAGCAGGCGAGGCTGCTGTGCGTCCTGCTGGACGGCCCCAAGGGCATGGCCGAGCTCGCGCAGTGCTTCGGCGTCGAGAAGGCGGCGCTGACCGGCCTGATGGATCGCGCCGAGAAGCGCGGCCTGGCCGAACGGTCGCCCGTTCCTGGCGACCGCCGGGCGGTGAGGGTGACGCTGACCGAGCCCGGCCGCCGCGCTGCCACCGCGTTCCATGCCGAGGTCGGAAAGGCGCTCGACGACCTCGTCGGGCAGCTCAGTGCGGCTGACCGGGAACACTTCCGGGCAGTCCTGGCCGGGATCGTCGCGAGGTGCCGCACGTCACCGTCCAGCTCCTGAGCATCCGGGTTCGACGGACAGCGCTTACCTCTACCATCGTCAGCGTGTCCAGCCCGCTGAGTACCTGAGATGTCCGCCGTCGTCGGTGCCTTCGGCGCATTGGTCGCGGTGGCCGTGCTCGGGTACGTCGTCGGCGTTCTCGGCGTACTGCGCTCACAGGACGAGCTCGTCCTGTCCCGGCTGGCGTTCTTCGTCGCGACGCCGGCGCTGCTGTTCACGACCGTCGCGCGGGCCGACCTGCAGGCGATCTTCTCGGTCGTCCTCGTCACCAACCTGATCAGCCTGTTCGTGGTGCAGGTGGTGTTCCTGCTGATCGCGGCGGTGATCTGGCGGCGGAGCAGGTCCCAGGCGACGATCGGTGTGCTCGCGTCGTCGTACGTGAACGCGGGCAACCTCGGCGTACCGGTGGCGGCGTACGTGCTCGGCGACGGTGCGTTGGTCGCACCCATCGTGTTGTTCCAGGTGCTGATGATGGCGCCGGTCGCGTTCGCCGTACTGGACGGTGACCGGCAGGGGAGCGGGCGGCGCATGTCGCTGCGGACCGTCGTCACGCGACCGCTACGCAATCCGCTGACCGTGGCGTCACTGCTCGGGCTGCTGGTGTCGCTGCTCGGGGTGCGGTTGCCGGAGCTGGTGATGCGCCCGATCGACCTGATCGCCGCGGCGGCGGTACCGGTCGCGCTGATCGCCTACGGGCTGAGCCTCAGCGCCGGGACGAAGGACTCGATCACCTTGCGGCGTGACGTCGTACTGGCCGTCGGGCTGAAGACGTTCGCACAGCCGCTGGTCGCGTACGCGGTTGCACGCTGGGTCCTCGACCTGCACGGCCCCGCCCTACTGGCCCCAACCTTGCTGGCCGCGCTCCCCACCGCCCAGAACGTCTACGTCTACGCCGTCCACTACCGAGCCAGCCGAACCCTCGCCCGAAGCGCAGTCCTCCTCAGCACCCTGCTCTCCATCCCAGTCATGATCCTCATCGCCGGCCTCCTCACCTGACCTGGCCGACTGGCTCAGCGCCAGGCGGACAAGAGTTGCTCAGGACCGACCGCTTGGACGCCCTCGACCGCAACCCCCGCGCGGGCGACCGCGATCAGCGGGGTCGCCTCGCTCGCGCCCGGGAGCTGAGATCGATGGACATGCAGCCGGCTCAGGTCGTGTGTGTCGAAGGACTTGCGCTCCAGCCATTTGATCGAGCCGACGGCGGTGATGCGCTGGGCGACCGGGCCGCGATCCGCAGCGACCAGATCGATCTCGGGATCGTTGGTTCGCGTCCAGTAGCCGCCGATCGCGCCGGTGCCGTGGGGGAGCCCCTCGGCCGGCAGGCGGAACAAGGACTCGCGCACCACGGGTTCGATGGCTCGGCCGCGCCATGACGGCCAGGACTCACGGATGCGTGCCAGCGTGAGGTCGCCGCGCCCGCGCTCGACCTCGGTGAGGTGCGGGCCCAGGAAGGCCAGCCAGAAACGAAGGTGTGGATCGACGATGTAGTACCGCGTCTCCTTCGACGGGCGGGTGGACAGCGGCGTTACCGCCTCGACCACACGCTTGGCGGTCAGGAGGTGCAGTGCGCGATTGAGGCTGGTGGCGGGCAGGCCGCCGGCGGCCCGGCCGATCATCGTATGGGTCCGTTCGCCGGATCCGATGGCCGAGAGCACCAGCCTGGCGTGGGCGTCCGCGGGGAACTCGGCGGCGAGCGAGCGTTCGCCGCTGACGATCAGCGCTGTTGTCGGATCGGCGAGTGCCGATCCGAGGTAGTCGAAGATTCCGGCGTTCGTCGGCCAGTCCTCGAGGATCAGTGGGAGACCACCGGAGATGAGGTACGCGTCGAACGCCTCGGCCGGCTCCAGCCGCAGCATGTCCGCGACGTCGGCCGGGCTCAGCGGGGGCACGACCATCTCCGTCCTCCGCTGATGGAACGGCCGGTCGTAGTCGTTCAGGCGCTCCATCATGGCGAGGTCCGACCCCACGCAGAGCAGCAGCACCGGTTTGCGGGACAGTTCACGGTCGTAGAGCTTCTGCAGCGTGCCTTCGAACCCTGGGTCGTTCGCGATGAGGTACGGCATTTCGTCCAGGACGACGACGCTGGGCTGGTCTGCGGGCAGTGCGGCCGCCAGCAGCCGCAGGGCCGCATCCCAGTCGTGCGGCGTCTGTCCGGCGAACAGTTTGGCCTGCGGGAGTGTTGAGCCGGCTCCTGCCTCGACGAACAATCGGACGTCTGTGGTGGCGTTCGACTGGGCGGACGCTGTGAAGAACAGGCTGGGAAGCCCGGAACGCTCGATGAACTCCTCGACGAGCCGCGACTTGCCGACCCGACGGCGCCCACGCATGAGCACAGCCTTGCCCGGACGTCCTGTCCGACCGCGGTCCTCGACCCGACGCAGCAGCCTGTCGAGCGTTTCGAGTTCCCGGATCCGGCCGTAGAAGTGATCCATGTGCACCGTCCCTCAGAGACCCACACATGATACAACCAAAAATGAACGTACCAAACTTGGTTGTCTTTGTTATCGCATTGCTTTGAAGGCTTCTTCGGCGACGGGTTCTACCTGGTCGACCGTGACGCCTTCGTTGGCGACCTGGGCGATGACGGTGAGGCTGTTGGAGCCGCGGTAGCACTGGGTGAGGAGATTGCCGACCGCGTCGATACACGTGGAATGGCCGATCTTCTTGATCTTGTCCGGACTCGCACCGGAGTCCGCGACCACCTTGTCGACGTCGACCCGGCCGCGCAGCGCGATCACGACGTAGAACCGGTCACCTTCGAGGCTGCCGTACGCCTCGACCATCACCTTCTTGCCGTCGTTGATCTGACTCAGCCGGTCACGGATCTGGTCGAGCTGAGCCTCGGTGCGGATCTTCGGATCGGTGATCCGGTCCAGTCCCGCGACCTTCGCCGGCGGGGTGATCGCACGCTCGGCGTTCAGCCTGCTCAAGGGCCCGAGACCCCAGACATACCCGAGCAGGGCCAGCACCCCCAACACCACAACAGCCCCACCCACCGTCACCCAGGGCCCACGAACCTTGAACCGCCGCAGCCCCTTCTTTCCCGCCTTCCCACCCGCAGCCGCCTGCCCGTCCGCAGCTTTCTCCCCATCTGCAGCGGTCTTCCCAGCCGCCGGCCCGTCAGCTTCCGCAGTCACGGTAGCCACCCCGCCACTACCCACCTGCTCACGCGAGCCCGGGTCCGCCGCGCCAGCCCTCGTCCCCATCCCGCCAGCACCAACCGCCGCACCGGCTCCCGAGGCGGCGCCCGTCGTACCCGCGCCCGAGCCGGGATCAGGCGTCGGGGTCGCCGGGGGATCGGACGGCTCGGGGGAGGCGGGAACTGCGGGGAGTTCGGCGGTGTCGGCGGCGGTGTCGGCCGGGGTGTCGGCGCTGGTGTCGGCCGGGCTGTCAGATGGGGCCGCGGCGGGGGTGTGTTCGGCGGGGTGGTGGGCTGGTCCTTTGGATGCGCCGGGTTGGTGGGGTCGCTCATCGGTTGGCTCCTCGGACGGTCGGGTCACGGGGTGCAGCGTTTGGCTCGCCCCGATGGTTCCACATGATGACAAACCGATCTCACAGGGTGAGGATTCACCCGGCGGAACGCGTGAGTGCCCGCCTCCCCGGGCCGGGGCGGCGGGCACTCGGCGGACCCGGTCAGAGTGTCGCGACGACCTTGACCGCATCGGAGTCATCCGCGTTCCAGACGATCTCGCCGGTGATCCGGCCGGCGGCGCGCAGGTCGGGCTCGGCCCGCTCGGCCAACGACAGTCGCGCGGCGGGACCGGTGACCTCGACCTTGGAGACCTCGGTCTTCATCGAGACCTGCGCCTCGGACTTCGCACCCCGGATTCCCGCGAGCACCTCGGAGACCGCGTCCAGCACCTCGGGCTCCTGCGCCGCGACCGCGACGTCACCGTCCGGCGTCGGCCAGGACGCCACGTGGATCGAACCCTCCTGCCACCACGACCAGACCTCCTCGGTCGCAAATGGCAGGTACGGCGCGAGCAGCCGGAGCTGGACCGACAACGCGACCGCCAGCGCGGCCTTCGCGGAGGCGGCCGGCGCCTCGCCCTGCCCGCCATACGCCCGCTCCTTGACGAGCTCGACGTAGTCGTCGCAGAAGGTCCAGAAGAACCGCTCGCTGATCTCCAGCGCGCCGGTGTAGTCGTACCGCTCGAAGGCTGCGGTGGCGTCGGCGACGACCGCGCGCAGCCGCTGCAGCATCGCGAGGTCGACCGGCTCGGTGACCGCGGACGTGTCGACCGTGGTCGCCCCGAACCCGAGGACGAACTTCGACGCGTTCAGGACCTTGATCGCGAGCCGGCGCCCGACCTTCATCTGCGACTCGTCGAACGGCGAGTCCAGGCCCGGCCGCGCCATCGCCGCCCGCCAGCGGACCGCGTCGGAGCCGAACTTCTCCAGGATCTCCGACGGGACGATCGCGTTGCCCTTGGACTTCGACATCTTCTTGCGGTCCGGGTCGACGACGAACCCGGAGATCATCGACCGCGCCCACGGCAGCGAGCCGTTCTCGAAGTGCGCGCGGACGACGCGGGAGAACAGCCAGGTGCGGATGATCTCGTGCGCGTGCGTGTTCAGGTCCATCGGGAAGGTCCGGCCGAACAGGTCCTCGTCCCGCTCCCAGCCGCACGCGATGTGCGGGGTCAGCGACGACGTCGCCCAGGTGTCCATCACGTCGGGGTCGGCCTCGAACCCGCCCGGCTTGCCGCGCTGCGCCTCGTCGTACCCGCGGGGAGCCTGCGAGGTCGGGTCGATCGGCAGCTCGGCCTCGGACGGCATCAGCGGGTGGTCGTAGTCGACCTCGCCGTCGGCGTCGATCGGGTACCAGACCGGGAACGGGACGCCGAAGAAGCGCTGGCGGGAGATCAGCCAGTCACCGTTCAGCCCCTCGACCCAGTTCAGGTAGCGGTGCCGCATGTGCTCCGGGACCCAGGCCAGCTCGTTGCCGCGCTCGATGAACTCCTGCTTGAGGCCCGCGTCGCGGCCGCCGTTGGTGATGTACCACTGCCGGGTGGAGACGATCTCGAGCGGCTTGTCGCCCTTCTCGTAGAAGTTCGCCATCCGCTCGGTCTTCTTCGGCTCGCCGTCCAGGTCGCCGCTGTCGCGCAGCTTCTGGACGATCAGCTCGCGCGCGCTGAAGACGGTCTTGCCGGCGAGCTCGCCGTACAGCTCGGAGCCCTCGAGCCACGCCGGGGTGTCGCGCAGCAGCCGGCCGTCGCGGCCGATGACCGTGCGGACCGGGAGCTGCAGCTCCCGCCACCACTGGATATCGGTCTGGTCGCCGAACGTGCAGCACATCGCGATGCCGGCGCCCTTGTCCATCTCGGCGGCCTCGTGCGCCAGGACCGGGACCTCGACACCGAACAGGGGCGACGTCACCGTCGTCCCGAACAGGTGCTTGTAGCGGTCGTCGTCCGGGTGCGCGATCAGCGCGACACAGGCCGGAATCAGCTCCGGCCGCGTGGTCTCGATGTAGATCGGGCCGTCGGCGCCGTGGAACGAGATCCGGTGGTAGGCGCCCGGATACGGCCGGGCCTCGAGCTCGGCCTGCGCGACCGCGGTCTGGAACGTGACGTCCCACATCGTCGGCGCCTCGGACAGGTAGGCCTCGCCGCGGGCGAAGTTGCGCAGGAAGGCGCGCTGCGACGTCCGCCGGGAGTCCTCGGAGATCGTGGTGTAGAGGTGCTCCCAGTCGACGCTCAGGCCGACCCGGCGCCACATCGCCTCGAAGGCCTGCTCGTCGATGTGGGTGAGCTCACCGCACAGCTCGACGAAGTTCTGCCGGGAGATCGGGAGCTGCTTCTTCGGATCCGGCTTCTCCGGCGGGGTGAAGTCCGCGTCGTAGGGCAGCGACGGGTCGCACTTGACGCCGTAGTAGTTCTGGACGCGGCGCTCGGTCGGCAGGCCGTTGTCGTCCCAGCCGATCGGGTAGAAGACCTTCTTGCCGCGCATCCGCTGGAAGCGGGCGACCAGGTCGGTGTGGGTGTAGCTGAAGATGTGCCCGACGTGCAGCGACCCGGAGACCGTCGGCGGCGGGGTGTCGATGGAATACACATCGGCACGCTCGGCGGTGCGGTCGAAGGCGTAGGTCTGCTGCTCCTTCCATACGGCAGCCCACTTCTCCTCGAGGCCGTCGAGGCTGGGCTTGTCTGGAACGCGGGACGTCTGGCTCATGCGCACAATGTTAGTGGTTGTCAAGGGGTGCTTCCGACCGGTTATCCACAGCGCTCTCTAGACTTGGCCTCCTGATGAGCGACCTCTCCTTCGCCGAAGTGTCGGCACGGCTCCAGCAGCGCTGGCCGGAGCACAAGATCGAGCCCACCCTGGAGCGCGTCCGGCGGCTCGTCGAGCTGCTCGGCGACCCCCAGAAGGCCTACCCGGTGGTGCACCTGACGGGCACCAACGGCAAGACGTCCACGGCCCGGATGATCGACACCCTGCTGCGCGAGGCCGGGCTGCGTACCGGCCGGTTCACCAGCCCGCACCTGGAGTCGGTGCGGGAGCGGATCACGCTCGACGGCGAGCCGATCAGCGAGGAACTGTTCGTCGAGGCGTACGAGGAGATCGCGCCGTACCTGGACCTCGTCGACGCCGAGCGGGAGCACCCGCTGACGTTCTTCGAGGCGATGGTCGGGATGGCGTACGCCGTGTTCGCGAACACCCCGGTCGACGTCGCGGTGATCGAAGTCGGCCTCGGCGGGACCTGGGACGCCACCAACGTCGCCGACGGCACGGTCTCGGTGATCACCCCGGTCGCGGTCGACCACGCGCACCTGCTGGGCGCGGATCCGGTCACGATCGCGGGCGAGAAGTCCGGCATCATCAAGCCCGGCGGTACGGCGGTGATGGCGCAGCAGAGCCTGGACGTCTTCGAGGTCCTGCTCCGCCGGTCCGCCGAGGTGGGCGCGCAGGTGGCCCGCGAGGGGATCGAGTTCGGCGTCGTCAGCCGGACGCTCGCGGTCGGCGGCCAGGTCGTCTCGATCAAGGGCCTCGGCGGTGAGTACGACGAGCTGTTCCTCCCGCTGCACGGCGAGTACCAGGCGCACAACGCCGCCACCGCGGTCGCGGCCGTCGAGGCCCTGCTCGGAGCGAGCCCGGAGACCGACGGCCGGGTCACGACCGAGCTGCTCCAGGCCGGCTTCGAGCAGATCACCAGCCCGGGTCGCCTCGAGGTGGTCCGGCAGAGCCCGACGATCGTCGTCGACGCCGCGCACAACCCGCACGGTGCCGAGGCGACTGCGGCCGCGGTGTCGGAGGCGTTCCAGTTCCAGCCGCTGATCGGCGTCCTCGGCTGTATGAAGGACAAGGACGTGTACGGCGTCCTCGAGGCCTACGAGCCGATCATGGAAACCGTCATCTGCACCCGGAACAGCTTCGTCGAGCGGTCGATGCCGGCCGAGGAGCTCGGCGAGCTGGCGGCCGAGGTGTTCGGTGAGGAGCGGGTGCTGGTCCGCCCGCACCTGATCGACGCGATCGACGACGCGATCCGGCTCGCCGAGGAGAACGCGGTCGCGCTGGGCAGCGGCGGCGTACTGATCACCGGCTCCGTCATCACCGCCGGTGAGGCGCGGGCGCTGCTGGTCCGCAAGGGCAAGGACCAGACATGAGGTCGCTCGCGTCGATCGTGCTCGCGTTCGAGTCGGTCGTCCTGGCTCTGGTCACCCCGGTGATGATCTCGGTCGCCGACGTCCGCCCCGCGGTGGCCGTCCCCGTCTGCGTCGGGTTGTTCGCGCTGGCGCTCGTCGCGACCGGTCTGCTCCGGTTCCGGGCCGGGTACGTGCTCGGCTCGCTGGTCCAGGTCGGCGCGGTCGGGCTCGGCTTCGTCGTCCCGGTGATGTTCGTCCTCGGCCTCGCCTTCGCGGCCTTCTGGGTCGCGGCGATCGTCCTCGGCCGCCGCATCGAGGAGACCAAGAGAGCGCAGGAGCAGCTAGGCTCAGCCGGCCAGACCACTTCGAAAGAGAGTTGACAGATGTCGCAGCGCACCCTGGTCCTGCTCAAGCCCGACACGGTACGCCGTGGCCTGATCGGTGAGGTGCTGGGCCGGTTCGAGGCCAAGGGGCTCCGGATCGTCGCCATGGACCTGCGCACGATCGACGGCGAGCTGGCCGACCAGCACTACGCCGAGCACGTCGAGAAGGCCTTCTACCCGCCCCTGCGGGACTTCGTGGTCAGCGGCCCGATGGTCGCGATGGTCCTCGAGGGCGACGAGGCGATCGAGGTCGTCCGCGCGCTGAACGGCGCCACCGACGGCCGCAAGGCCGCGCCCGGCACGATCCGCGGCGACCTGTCGCTGTCCAACCGCGAGAACCTCGTGCACGGCTCCGACTCCGAGGAGTCCGCCGCCCGCGAGATCAAGATCTGGTTCCCCGACCTGCCGTGAACCAGCCCGGACTCCCCGACCCCGGCGTGCTGCACCCGATGCCCGGCCAGTCCCGGGTGGTGCTCCTGAAACCGCTCGTCACCTCGCCGCTGATCGAGGTCGGGGAGTTCTCGTACTACGACGACCCGGACGACCCGACCGCGTTCGAGACGCGCAACGTGCTGTACCACTACGGCCCGGAGAAGCTGGTCATCGGGAAGTTCTGCGCGCTGGGCGAGGGCGTCCGCTTCGTCATGAACGGCGCCAACCACCGGATGGACGGCCCGTCGACGTTCCCGTTCCCGATCATGGGCGGCTCCTGGTCCGAACACTTCGACCTGATCACCGGCCTCCCCGGCCGCGGCGACACCGTGATCGGCAACGACGTCTGGCTCGGCTACCGGACTCTGGTGATGCCCGGAGTCCGGATCGGCCACGGCGCGATCGTCGCCTCGGGCTCGGTCGTGACCACCGACGTCCCCGACTACGGCATCGCCGGCGGCAACCCGGCCAAACTCATCCGCCGCCGCTACAGCGACGCCGACGTCGACCGCCTCCTCACGATCGCCTGGTGGAACTGGCCTCTCGACCACCTCACCAAGCACCTTCCGACCATCATGTCCGGAAGTGTCGACGACCTGGAGAAGGCCGCCGAATCGCTGTAATTGCACGGCCGTTGCGGACTGCAGGTGCTCGGACCGATACGATCTGTCTTGGGCGGACGGGTCGTGTCGGTCCACGGGCTGTGCGCGGGCGGCGCTTAGCCTGGTCGGGGGTCGAGTGGGAGGTGCCGCGGTGGCGAACAGCATGCTGGGCCGCGACATGGCGGTAGATCTCGGGACGGCGAACACGCTGGTGTATGTGCGTGGCCGGGGCGTCGTGCTGAACGAGCCGTCCGTGGTGGCGACGCGGACCGACGAGCCGCAGGAGGCGGTCGCGTTCGGTCACGAGGCGAAGAAGATGATCGGGCGGACGCCGGGCAACATCACCGCGATCCGGCCGCTGAAGGACGGCGTGATCGCCGATTTCGACGCCGCCGAGCAAATGCTGCGGTACTTCATCCAGCGCGTCCACCGCCGGCGGTACTTCGCGAAGCCGCGGATCGTGGTCTGCGTGCCGTCCGGGATCACCGCGGTCGAGCAGCGCGCGGTCCGCGACGCCGGGTACATGGCCGGCGCCCGCAAGGTGTACATCATCGAGGAGCCGATGGCCGCCGCGCTCGGATCCAATCTCGAGGTCCGCGACGCGACCGGCAACATGGTCGTCGACATCGGCGGCGGGACGACGGAGGTCGCGGTCATCTCGTTCGGCGGGATCGTGACCAGCCAGTCGATCCGGGTGGCCGGCGACGCCATCGACAAGGCGATCGTGAACTACTGCAAGAAGGAGTTCTCGCTGCTGCTCGGCGAGGCCACCTCGGAGCAGATCAAGATGACGATCGGGTCGGCGTTCCCGACCACCGACGGCCCGGACAGCGAGATCCGCGGCCGGGACATGGTCTCCGGCCTGCCGCGCACCGTGAAGGTGTCGTCGGCGGACATGCGGCAGGCGATCGAGGAGCCGATCACCGCGATCGTCGACGCGGTCAAGGCGACGCTGGACAAGACCCCGCCGGAGCTGGCCGGCGACATCGTCGACCGGGGCATCGTGCTGACCGGCGGCGGCGCGCTGCTGAAGGGGATGGACGAGCGGCTGCGGCACGAGACCGGCATCCCGATCCACGTCGCCGAGAACCCGCTGGACGCCGTCGTGCTGGGCGCCGGCAAGTGCGTCGACAACATCGAGACCCTCAACCGCATCCTGGTCACCGACAACCGGCGCTGAGGTAGCAGGCGATGCTCAAAGACCTCGGTACGCCGTCGACCCGGAGCGCGTTCCGCTCGGCAGGGGAGGCCCCGCTGCGTTCGGCGGGTACGCCGCGCGAAGTGCGTCGCCGCCGGACCGTTCTGCTGCTGGTGGTCCTGGCCTGTTTCACGCTGATCGTGCTGGACGCCCGCCGCTCGGCCGGATCCCCGGTCGAGCCGTTGCGGGAGGCCGCGGCCGGTGTCTTCGGCCCGCTCGAGTCCACCGCCACCTCGGCCCGGCAGCCTGTGGACAACCTCCGCGACCGCTTCGCGGAAATGGATAGGTTGAAAGCAGAGAACGAAAAACTGAAGAAGGACAACGAGGACCTGACCAGGGAGCTGAACACCTCCGACTACGCCCGCAACCGGGCGCAGGAGCTGGACAAGCTGCTCAAGGTCGCCCCGGCGTACACGATGACGCCGGCCCGGGTGATCGGTATCGGTGGCGCGCAGAACTTCAGCCATACGGTGACGATCGACGCCGGGACGGCGGACGGTGTGCGCACCGACATGACGGTGCTGAACGGGACCGGTCTGGTCGGCCGGGTGGTGCGAGTCACCCAGGGGACCGCGACCGTGCTGCTGATCGGCGACCGCAACTCGACCGTGGGCGGCCGGCTGAATGCGACGATGGCGCTCGGTTTCGTTTCCGGACGGGGAGACGTGGCCGGCACCCTCGACTACAAGCTGGTCGACCCGAAGGCGCGGCCGAAGGCCGGCGACCGGATCGTCACCTGGGGCTCGAGCGGCAACGCGCCGTACGTGCCGGGTGTCCCGATCGGCGTCGTCACCTCGGTGACGCCGAACCAGGGCGCCCTCGGGTCCACCGCGACCGTCAAGCCGTTTGTCGATCCGACCCGGATCGACACCGTCGGCGTGGTGACCGGGCCTCCCGCCCGGCCGCCGCGCGCACAAATCACCGGGAAGGGGAACTGACGTGATAGCACTACGCATCGGGTTGGCTGCCCTGTTCCTGATGATCGCCGTCACGGTGCAGACGTCCGTGCTGACGAACATCGCGGTCGCCGGCGTGACCTGCGACCTGACGCTGATCGTGGTGATCGCGCTGGCGCTGTCCCGCGGCCCGGAGTGGGGTGCGATCGCGGGGTTCGCCGGCGGCCTGATGCTCGACGTCGTGCCACCGGCCGACCACACCGCCGGCCGCTGGGCGCTGGGCCTGGCCATCGCCGGCTACGTCGCCGGGCTGATCCGCCGCGAGACGTCCGGCAGCCCGGTCGGGCCGCTCGGTGTCGCGTTGACGGTCGTGCTCGGGACCGCGATCTCGTTCTTCCTGTACTGCGCCACCGGATCGCTGCTACACGACCCGACGGTCGACTGGAGCGAGTTCGGCGTCCGCCTCGGCATCGCCGCCGGGTACGACGTGGTCGGCGCGATCGTGGTGATCCCGCTGGTCATGTGGCTGATGGGCCGCCTCAAACCAGCTCGTGAGCGCAGGCGAGTGACGCCATGAGCTGGGACGGTTTCGAGGCGCCGTTGAAGGCGCGGCTGCGGTTGTTCGTGATCGGGGTGCTGGTCTTCTCCTTGCTGTGCACGCTGTTCGGCCGCCTCTGGTACATGCAGGTGATGTCGAGCGCCGACTACAGCCAGGCGGCCACCCAGCAGCACATCCGCCAGGTCCTGATCCCGGCGCCGCGCGGCACCGTCGTCGACTCGCAGGGCCGGACGCTGGTCGGCAACCGGGTCTCGGTGGTGATCACGGTCGACCGGTCCGTGCTCGCCAAGCTCCCGGACAGCCAGCAGAACGTCGTCCTCGCCCGGCTCGCGAAGGTGCTGGGCCAGAAGCCGAAGGACCTGAAGGCGCGCACGATGCTGTGCGGTGAGCCGGGCGCGTCCAAACCGCCCGCCTGCTGGAACGGCACGCCGTACCAGCCGATCCCGGTCGCGAAGGACGTCAGCGAGCAGGTCGCGATCGAGGTGATGGAGCGCCGCGAGGACTTCCCGGGGATCGCCGCCGACTCGCAGACGCTGCGCGCCTACCCCTCGCCGTTCAAGGTGAACGCGGCGCACATCCTCGGCTACCTGTCGCCGATCACGACCGAAGAGCTCGAGGACATGGACAAGGCCGGGCAGGACTCGGTGCCGCACCGCTCGGACCTGGTCGGCCGGGCCGGCGTCGAGCGGTCGTACGACAAGCTGCTGCGCGGCACGCCCGGTGAGAAGGACGTGATCGTCGACGCGGTCGGGTACACCACCGGCATCAAGAAGCAGACCGCTCCGGTCCCGGGTGCCACGCTGGTCACCACGATCGACGCGCGGATCCAGGCCTCGGTCGAGGCGCAGCTGAAGAACGCGATCATGACCGCGCGGAAGCAGTACGACAAGATCACCAAGAAGAAGTACGTCGCGGACTCCGGCGCCGCGGTCGTGATGGACACCAAGACCGGCCGAATCGTCGCGATGGCCAGCTACCCGACGTACGACCCGGGCGTCTGGGTCGGCGGCATCACCCAGCGCGAGCTGGACGCGCTCTACTCGACCAAGTCCGGGACGCCGCTGGTGTCCCGCGCGCTGCAGGGCCAGCTGGCGCCCGGGTCGACCTTCAAGCCGATCACCACGGCCGCGGCGATGGGCGCCGGGTACAGCCCGAAGACGCGGCTCGACTGCTCGTCGTTCTTCGAGGTCGGCAACCGCAAGTTCAAGAACTACGAGTCCGCGTCGTACGGGATGATCGGCTTCGACCAGGCGCTGGCGCTGTCCTGCGACACGTTCTTCTACCGGATCGCGTATGCGCTGTGGCTCAAGGAGGGCGGCAATTCCAGCGACGTCACGACCCGCGACCCGTTGGTCGAGATGGCGCAGAAGTTCGGGCTCGGCAAGCCGACCGGGATCGATCTGCCCGGCGAGGTCAGCGGCCGGATCGCGGACCGCAAGTGGAAGAAGACGTACTACGACGCGCAGAAGGACTACTACTGCAAGATCGCGGACAACCCGCCCGCCGGGACGTCGGCGTTCCTGAAGCAGTTCTCCCGCGAGTTCTGCGTCGACGGGTACAAGTACCGCGCCGGTGACGCGGTGAACTTCGCGATCGGCCAGGGCGACACCACGCTCACCCCGCTGCAGCTCGCGACCGTCTACTCGGCGCTGTCCAACGGCGGCACGCTGTACGAGCCGCGCGTCGTCCAGTCCTGGATCGGCGCGAACGGCAAACCGCACGAGATCAAGCCGGTCGTGAAGGCGAAGCTCCCGGTGCCGCGGAACACCTTGAAGTACATCGACACCGCGCTGAAGCAGACCACGGTGTCGGGCACGGCGGCGTGGAAGTTCCAGGGCTTCCCGCTCGACAAGATCCCGGTCCGCGCCAAGACCGGGACGGCCGAGGTCTACGGGAAGCAGACCACGTCGTGGCTCGCGTCGTACACCGATCGGTATGCCGTGGTGATGATGATCAGCCAGGCCGGTACCGGTTCGGGCGCCGGCGGTGACGCAGTCCGCAAGATCTACGAGACGCTGTACGACATCAAGCCGGCGCCGCCCGCCCAGCAGAAGCCGGGGCAGTGAGATGGCACTGCTGACTCCGATCCGGACCCGGCCGCGGATGGACCGCCGGTCGACGGTCTGGCACGTCGACTGGGTCCTGGTCCTCAGCGTGGTTGCGCTGTCGTTCCTCGGCGCGATGCTGATCTGGTCAGCGACCCACAACCGGACGTCGCTGACAGAGGGCAACCCGAACGCGTTCCTGGTCCGGCACGCGCTGAACTTCGCGATCGGCCTGGTGCTCGCGGTCGGCGCCGCGATCACCGACCACCGCCGGGTCCGGATCCTCGCCCCGCTGCTGTACGTCGCCTCGGTGATCGGCCTGATCCTGGTGCTGGTGCCCGGCGTCGGCTCGACGATCAACGGATCCCGGTCGTGGATCCAGCTGCCGTTCATGTCGATCCAGCCGAGCGAGTTCGCCAAGCTCGCGGTGATCGTCGGCATGGCGCTGCTGATCGCGGAGAAGAGCGAGACCGACCGTCATGAGGACGCCCGCACCCTCGACGTCGCGCAGGCGGTCGCGGTCGCCGCCGTGCCGGTGGTGCTGGTGATGCTGCAGCCGGACCTCGGCACGGTGATGGTGCTCGGGTCGATCGTGTTCGGGATCATCGCGGTCTCCGGCGTCCCGAAACGCTGGATGCTGGGGCTGCTCACCGCGGGCGTGCTGGTCGCGGCGATCGCGATCAAGCTGCAGGTGCTGAAGACCTACCAGATCGACCGCTTCACCGCGTTCATGCACCCGTCGTCGGACCCGCAGGGCATCGGGTACAACGTGAACCAGGCGCGGATCGCGATCGGCAACGGCGGCGTGTTCGGGCAGGGCCTGTTCCACGGCGGCCAGACGCAGAACGCGTTCGTCCCGGAGCAGCACACCGACTTCGTGTTCACGGTCGCCGGCGAGGAGCTCGGCCTGATCGGCGCCGGCGCGATCATCGTGCTGTTCGCGATCATCCTGTTCCGCGGGTTGCGGATCGCGGTGAACGCGCGGGATGTGTTCGGGCGGCTGGTGGCGACCGGGATCGTCTGCTGGTTCGCGTTCCAGGCGTTCGAGAACATCGGGATGACACTCGGCATCATGCCGGTCACCGGCCTGCCGCTGCCGTTCGTGTCGTACGGCGGTTCGTCGATGTTCGCCTGCCTGCTCGCGATCGGCCTGCTGCAGAACATCCACCTCCGCTCGCACCGCTACTGACCCGCCGACTGACAGGTCAGGTACGCTGCTCCCTGCTCGGCCCCCGCCCGGAGCTCGGAAGGTCCGCCCCATGACGAGGTTTGTGATGCTCGCCGTTCTCGCGCTGTCGCTGTCCGCCTGCGGCGGAGGTGACGACAAGCAGAGCGCCGCGCCGCCGGCTGCCACTCCGACGCCGAGCCCGACGGCCTCGGCACCGGCCGCGCCCGTCGCCCGGACGACCGCCGAGCTCACCAAGGCGCTGCTGGAGCTGGCCGACCTGCCGGGCGGCTTCACCGAGGACAAGGAAGAGCCCGACGAGGACGCCAAGCCGTTCTCCTCGCCGAGCAGCCGCTGCAAGACGCTCGTGAAGTACCTGAACGCCACCAAGGCGCCGGGGTCCAAGGCCAGCGTGGCGCGGACGTTCACCGGCGGTCAGGAAGGCCCCTACATCGACTTCGGCCTCGACTCGATGAGCACCGCCGAGAAGGTCGCCGAGCTGCGCGACTCGTACGCCGAAGCGGTCGAGTCGTGCCCGAAGGTGACGCTCAAGACCGACGGCGCCGGCAGCACGTCGATGAAGGTCGAGGCGATCACCGCCCCGGAGTACGGATCGAAGCCGTTCGCGTTCCGGCTCACCGGCACCAGCGGCCCGAAGCGCGGACTCGAGTACGCCGCAGTCGTGACCGGCGTCGACGACGTGATCGTGTCGGTCGGCGTTCTCGCCGGCCAGGGCACCGAACTCGACGCGGCCACCGAGGCAGCGGTCACGAAGGCGCGCCACGTGCTCGAGCCGGCGTGACCGGCGTCACAACCCTCGTCGTCACGCCGGCCGTGGGGCGGACCGTCGTGTTGGCATGGAACAACGGATGGATTTCAGCAGGATCGCCCCGGCCGCCTTCCGGGCCGTGTTCGGTGTGGAGAGCTATGCCCAGAGTCAGGTCGACCATACGCTGCTGCACCTGATCAAGGTGCGTGCGTCGATGGTCAACGAGTGCTCGTTCTGCGTGGACATGCACACCACCGACGCTCTCAAGGACGGCGAGACCACGCAGCGACTGTTCGGGCTGGCCGCGTGGACCGAGTCGCCCTTCTACGACGAGCGCGAGCGGGCTGCCCTGGCCCTGACGGACGCGGTCACCCTGCTCGGGCGCGGCGGCGTGCCCGATGACGTGTGGGACGCCGCGGTCGCGCAGTTCGGCGAAGAGGGCACCGCGCACGTGCTGCTGGCGATTGGCATGATCAACCTGTGGAACCGCCTGATGATCGCGACCCGGAAGCTGCCGGAGGTCACGGGCTGACGAGCACGCTGACCGAGTTCGCGTCGGCGCGCGGGATGCTCGCCGGGCTCGCGTACCGGATGCTGGGGAGCTGGCACGACGCGGAGGACGTGCTGCAGGACGCGTACGTTCGCTGGTCGGCCGCGGACCGTACCGACGTGGCTGAGCCGCGCCGCTACCTGACCCGAGTGGTGACGCGGCTGTCGGTCGACGTACTGCGAACCCGGCAGGCGCGCCGCGAGAGCTACATCGGCGAGTGGCTCCCCGAGCCGGTGCCGGCCGACACCCTCGAGCTGGATGACGTGTCGCTGGCGCTCCTGCACCTGATGGAGCGCCTCACTCCTCCGCAACGCGCCGTCTATGTGCTGCGGACCGCGTTCACCCTCCCGTACGACGAGATCGCCGAGATCCTCGACCGTACGCCGGAGGACTGCCGCCAGCTGCACCGCCGGGCCCGGCAGGCTCTGGACGACGACCGGCCGCGGTTCCGCCCGTCGGCGGCCGAGCAACGCCGCCTGCTCCTGGACTTCGTGGCCGCCGCCCGCGAGGGCGATCTGGCACGTCTGGAGTCGATGCTCAAGGACTCTGTCACGTCCTGGACCGACTCCGGCGGGCGCCTCCGCGCCGCCCGCAGGCCAGTCATCGGCCGTGAGAGGGTCGCGCACTTCTTCGCGCACATCTACACCCGCCCCGGCTTCGCCGTCACCGCGGTGGACCTGGCCACCGGGCCTGCCTTGAAGGTCCTGGTCCGCGGCGAGCCCCACGTCCTCACCGTGCACACAGACGGCTCCGGGATCACCGCGATCCACCTCCAGGCCAACCCGGAGAAGCTGTCAGCGGTAGAGCGGTAGAGCACCCGTGAGCGAGTCGATCGACTGGCGCGGGCCGTAGAGCGCGAGGCCCAGGTACTGGATGTCCTCGGGCTTCGTGCCGGCGAGCGTGCTGGACATCTGTTCGTAGGTGCGCGCCCGCTGGGCGACCTGGTGCATGTCGTGGACGGTCACGTCCGGGCGGGCGGCCGCCTGCGCGCGGAGGGCCTGCAGGTCGTCCCCGCGGAGGATTGGGATCGGGTGGGCGCACATGCCGGTGTGCGGCGTTCCGGAAGCGTCGGCGGTGTCGGGGCCGACGGTGTCGTCGTGATGGCTGCCCAGGCCGACGCCGAGCAGGGCGGCGGTGTTGAGGGCGACGCCGATGGGAGCCTCGGTCGCGATGATCACGACCATCTTGTTCGTCAGCACGGCGAGAACCGTAGCCCGTTGGGCGGTGATTCGCCGCTGATCCCGAACATCGTTCGGTGGATCTGCGAAACTGGGCGGCATGGACGAACTTGATACGGCGCTGCTGCGGATGCTGCAGAACGACGCCCGCCGTACGAACCGCGACATGGCGGCCGAGCTGAAGATCGCGCCGTCGACCTGTCTGGAGCGGATCCGCGGGCTGCGCGACCGCGGCGTGATCAGCGGGTATCACGCGGCCGTCGACCTGAAGGCGATCGACCGGTCCACCCAGGCGATCATCTCGATCAAGCTCCGGCCGCAGGCGATGGCGGTGGCGACGGCGTTCCAGGCGTACGTGATGGACCTGCCGCAGACGCTGGACATGTTCATGGTCTCCGGCGGCGCCGACTTCCTCGCCCACGTCGCCGTCAAGGACACCGAGGCGCTCCGCGACCTGGTCCTGGCGCTCGCCAAACGCCAGGAGATCGCCGACATCCGCAGCTCGGTGGTCTTCGAACACCACCGCCGTACGACGATCATGCCCCTACCAGACCACTGACCGCGTGCGGCCGGGCGGGCCCGACGACAGCCCGCGGGGTGTGGGAACAGGAAATAGCCTGTCTCGCGCCCCCGTAGCTTGTCTCCCCATCAACCCGGCTCTCCGCGGCCCGATCCTGCCGTGACCGACGTCCGCTGTGCGTCAGCTACAAGGGTTGTGGTCTGCGGAGACCCGCAGCGGTGACCGGGGACCTGAAATAGCAGGGCTCTGGCTACCGGTTCAGGTCTCGAGTTGCCGCACAAGAGCCGAAGCTGTCTCGCGTTCCCGTCGCTTGTCTCCTCATCAACCCGTCGGGGTCGGGCGGCGCATCACGGTGGGTGTGGCGGGGGATGGGGTTTCGTAGGGTGGTGGGTATGCGACTCAATTACGTGGAGACCGGTTCGGCCGATGCGCCCGTCGTACTGCTCGGGTCGTCGCTCGGGGCGAGCCAGGCGATGTGGGCACCGCAGGTCGACGTACTGGCGCAGCGGTTCCGGGTGATCGCGTTCGACCATCGCGGTCACGGCGGCTCCGACGTACCGGAGGGGCCGTACACGATCGACGACTTGGGCGGCGATGTCGTCGAGCTGCTGGACACGCTCGAGGTCCAGCAGGCGTCGTACGTCGGGATCTCGCTCGGCGGCGCGGTGGGCCTATGGCTCGCGCAGAACGCCCCGGAGCGGTTCCATCGCTTCGCGCTGCTCTGCCCACCGTCCAACCTGGCCGAGAACCCGCAGCCGTGGACCGACAGGGCCGCGCAAGTACGCGCCGAGGGCACCCAAGCCATCGTCGACGCGACTCTCGGCCGGTGGTTCCTCCCGGAGTTCACCGACACCGACCCGATCCGCCAGATGCTCCTGGCCTGCCCCGCTGAGGGGTACGCCGCCTGCTGCGAGGCGCTGAGCACCCTCAACCTCATCCCCGGCCTGGGCACCATCACCGCCCCCGTCCTCCTGATCACCACCGACTCCGACACCTCCGTCCCGCCGGAAACCGTCGTCCCGCTGGCCGGCCAGATCCCCGGCGCCCACCTCGAAGTCATCGAGAACGCCGCCCACCTGGTCACCTACTCCCACCCCGACGTCATCAACCCCCTCCTGCTCGCCCACCTCGGCTGAGCACTGTCCGAGGCGGCCGCTACGCTCCGACGCACATCGGCGAGGGAGGCCAAGGGTGGGGCGTTGGGCGACGTACCTGATCGGACGTGAGCGGGAGGATCCACCGGCGGCGTACGCGCGACACAGCAAGACCGTGCCGGGCTGGGTCTGGTGGGAACTGCCGCTCGCGCAGGGCGCTGCGTGGGATCCCGGCCCGGGACACACCGTCGTGGCGCACATCTTCGACAGCGATGTCGCCGACATCCGCGGCCTGACCGCCGGAAAGGTCAGTTGGCGATGGGTGTACGGCGAGGCCACCCTTGCTGCGTTCGAGGAGCGGCCGGTCGACCATCTCGAACTCGAGGAAAGCCTGCCGGATCGGGCCGAGGAAGCCTCGCGCGCGATCGCGGAATGGGCGGCCGGCGCCCGGCTCACGACGGACCGCGAGGTGTTGACCGACATCCTGCAACGCGGACACACCTTCGCCGAAGAGGGCGTCGGCGAACTGCTGGAGAGCCTGGGCATCGTGTCCGGCGACAGCCCGGTCGAATACCAAGATCTGGATCCGGTGGTCGATGCGTACGGCAGGCCCTTCGACGAGGCCGGGCCCGCCGAAGCGGAACCGCCCCGACCGGCCGGGGAGACCATGGCGGGAGTTCTGGCTGCCGCCATCGACCACACTTCGCCCGGTTGGCGGGGGTTGGTGGCCAGGAACTTCCTGCACAGCTTCGGCGAACCGCCGTCGATCGTCACGCTGAACGGCTCCGCCTACATCGCGTTCGATCCACCGATCTCGGTGGGTGGTGTTGCCGGCGACTCCGACCGTGAGTGGGCTTCGGGGCTGTACGGAGTAAGCGGTGGCTGGCAGGAGGTACCGCCCGAGCACGCCGGCAGCATGCTTGCGGCAGCGGCCTGGGCGCTTGCGCATGTGGGGACACAAGGTCGACCGGCCGACGAGGATCGACTACTGCTGAACGTCGAAGTCCCGCTGGACTATCCCGACGGAGTCGAGGCCCCCGGGCGGTATCCGGACACCAGCAAGAACGAGTGGTGGCGGCACTCGATCGCGGATCCGGTACACGTCGGCATCGAGCTCGCGATGGGTGAACGGCTGCTGGACCGCGCCGATACCGTCGCCGACTGGCTCGACTACGGTCGCACGTTGCTGTACACGACGTTGGCCGAGAAATTCGAGCAGGCCGGAGGGACCGTCCACCGCGGCGACGGCGAGGTCCCGGGGTTCGGTTTGACGCTGGGCGTGAGCTACAGATCGGTTCGCGGCCGCTACGGCAGCGCAGGCGGTGACGACCCCTCGTGGCATCGCGTGGTGAAGCGGCTTCGAGCCGGGGAGCTGACCTCGGTCTCGCTGGGAGCGGCAGTTGCGGACGGCTACGGAAGTGTGCGGGATGTCCAGCCGTGGGGCGACCTGTCGATCGGGGCGCAGTTCGCCGCGGATGAACGCCTGTACAGCCTGCCCGCCCATCTGACCGTGAAGATCTCCGACCCGATGCGCGGACTGGTCCGCGGACCCTTCGTCGACGATCTGGTCGGTCGAGCGGTGGCCTCATTGCCGGTCGCCGGAGGTTGGGTCGACGCAGCCCGGATCTTGTACCTGGGCGACGGTTCGTCGCGCTACGAGTCGTTCGCCGGTGTGCCGGTCGGCGAGCAGCGGGATCCACGGAGCAGTGTTCGTGGGCCTGCGTGGCGGGTGTTACTGGGGCCCGGGCACCTGGAGTTGCTCGGAGGCCGGGCCGCTCTGGAAGCGTCGGGGATCTTCACCGATTTTCGTCAGATCGGCTCGCTGTTACAGGTTCAGTGCGGTGCGCAACCGGTGGACTGCACGTGGGAGCGCCGTGCGGCGATGGTCGACGTACTGGCGCCGGTGTTGCCCCCGTGGCCGGAGCGATGATGGTCTGACGGCGGACCGCGGTTAGGCTGGTAGGCGCTCCGAATCGCTGACTGGAAGTTGTCTATGACTGTGGAATCCCTGTTCCCGCGCCTGGAGGCGTTGCTGCCGAGTGTGCAGAAGCCGATCCAGTACGTCGGTGGTGAGCTGAACTCGGTCAGCAAGGAGTGGGACGCGGTCAGTGTCCGGTGGGCGCTGATGTACCCGGACGCCTACGAGGTCGCGCTGCCGAACCAGGGCGTGCAGATCCTGTACGAGGTGCTGAACGAGCGGGACCACATCCTGGCCGAGCGGACGTACTCCGTCTGGCCGGACATGGAGAAGGTGATGCGGGACAACGCGATCCCGCAGTTCACGCTGGACAGCCACCGGCCGGTGCGGGCGTTCGACGTGTTCGGGCTGTCGTTCTCGACCGAGCTCGGCTACACGAACATGCTGACCGCGCTCGACCTGGCCGGCATCCCGCTGCACGCCGCCGACCGGACCGACGAGGACCCGATCGTGCTGGCCGGCGGGCACGCCGCGTTCAACCCGGAGCCGATCGCGGACTTCCTCGACGCCGCGGTGCTCGGTGACGGCGAGGAGATCGTGCTCGCGATCTCCGAGGTGATCCGGGAGTGGAAGGACGAGGGCCGCCCGGGCGGTCGCGACGAGGTCCTGCTCCGGCTGGCGAAATCCGGCGGTGTGTACATCCCGAAGTTCTTCAGCGTCGACTACCTCGCCGACGGCCGGATCCAGCGCGTCACGCCGAATCGCGCCGGCGTACCGTTCCGGACCGCGAAGCACACGGTCATGGACCTGGACGCGTGGCCGTACCCGAAGAAGCCGCTGGTCCCGCTCGCCGAGACCGTCCACGAGCGGTACTCGGTGGAGATCTTCCGCGGCTGCACCCGCGGCTGCCGGTTCTGCCAGGCGGGCATGATCACCCGGCCGGTGCGTGAGCGGAGCATCACCACGATCGGCGACATGGTCGAGAACGGGCTGAAGCAGTCCGGGTTCGAGGAAGTCGGCCTGCTCAGCCTGTCGAGCGCCGACCACAGCGAGATCGCCGACGTCGCGAAGGGCCTCGGCGACCGGTACGAGGGCAGCAACGTCTCGCTGTCGTTGCCGTCGACAAGGGTCGACGCGTTCAACATCACGCTGGCCAACGAGTTCTCCCGCAACGGCCGGCGCAGCGGCCTGACGTTCGCGCCCGAGGGCGGGTCGGACCGGATGCGCAAGGTGATCAACAAGATGGTCACCGAGGAGGACCTGATCCGCACCGTCGCGGCGGCGTACAGCCACGGCTGGCGGCAGGTGAAGCTGTACTTCATGTGCGGGCTGCCGACCGAGACCGACGAGGACGTGCTGGCGATCGCCGACCTGGCGAAGAAGGTGATCGCGACCGGGCGGGAGGCCTCCGGCCGGCGCGACATCCGCTGCACGGTGTCGATCGGCGGGTTCGTGCCGAAGCCGCACACGCCGTTCCAGTGGGCGGCGCAGCTCGGCCCCGAGGAGACTGACGCGCGGCTGGCGAAGCTCGGCGCCGCGATCCGCTCGGAGAAGCAGTACGCGAAGGCGATCGGTTTCCGGTACCACGACGGCAAGCCCGGCATCATCGAGGGCCTGCTGTCGCGCGGTGACCGCCGCGTCGGCCGCGTGATCGAGGCGGTCTGGCGCGACGGCGGCCGGTTCGACGGCTGGAGCGAGCACTTCTCGTACGACCGCTGGGTCGAGTGCACCGAGAAGGCCCTCGCCGGCGAGCCGGTCGACCTCGCCTGGTACACGACGCGCGAGCGTGAGTACGCCGAAGTGCTGCCCTGGGACCACCTGGACTCCGGGCTGGACCGCGACTGGCTCTGGGAGGACTGGCAGGACTCGCTGGAGGAGGACGGCGCGATCGAGGTCGAGGACTGCCGCTGGACCCCGTGCTTCGATTGTGGAGTGTGTCCACAGATGGGCACGGAGATCCAGATCGGCCCGACCGGGAAGAAGCTCCTCCCACTTTCAGTCGTCTAGTTGCAGTAGTACGCCGGGGTCGGCGTCGTCTCGGTCTGGTCCTGCCAGTGCGCGACGCCGACGTAGTACCCGCAGCCGGTGCCTTCGTCGAACCAGGCGCCGCCGCCGGAGTAGGCGTACGTCTCCGCGACGGTGGTGAACGGGCCGGACGCGCTCGAGCCCTTCTGCAGCTCGACCCGGACCTCGGTCACGCTGTTCGAACACCCCTCGAGACCGACGGCGACGTACAGCATCAACGCCGAGTACCCGACCGACTTGGCTGTCACCAGATCGCACGCCTGCGTGCCCGAGGTCGAGGCCTGGGCCGGCGTCGCCACGGCAAGACCGGCGACGGCAGCAGCAGCGGCCGCGACCGCACCAACGAGTTTCCGCATCTGAGCACCCTTCAGTTGGAAACCTACAGAGTGTCAGCAGATTAGGTCACTCAGTTACAGCCGTCGAGCCCTTCGGCGTGGCGTGCAGCAGCAGTTCGGTGAGCAAAAGATCGTCAGCGCTGCCCAGAACGAGGTCGGCGGCCGCCACCGCGGCGGCCTGCACGTACGGATTGGGGACGGCGACCGCGTACATCCCGGCCGACTGCGCCGCCGCGACGCCGTGCGCCGTGTCCTCCACCGCGACCGCCCACGGTACGTCGAGCCGCCGCAGGGCCAGCTCGTAGATCGCCGGGTCGGGCTTGTGCGCGGCCACCTCGTCGCCGGTGACGATGTGGTCGAACAGGTCGACCGCGCCCACCCGCTCCAGGTGCGGCAGCACCCACGTACGCGGTGAGCTGCTGGCGATCGCGACCTGGAGGCCCAGTTCCCGCGCGGTCGCGATCCAGTCCCGGATCCCGGCCCGGAAGTCGAGCTCGGCGTGCAACCGGTTCCGGTGCGCGACGCGGCGGGCGTGGCTCGCCGTGCGGTCGAAGCCGGCGCCGACGGCCGCGGCGAGGACGGCGTACCGCTCCTCGGTGATGTCGCCGCCGTGGCCGGGCCAGAAGCCGGTCAGGTCGAGCTCCAGGCCGTGGTGGGCCCACTCGGCCTGCCAGCTCTCGACCATCGTCGTCTCGGTGTCCATCAGCAGGCCGTCGAAGTCGAAGACGATCGCCGGTACGTCGACCGGCACCAGCCGGGTCGCCAGCCGATGGATCTGGGCCGCGCTCAGCCCCAGCCAGGACAGGTACGCGCGCGCGCCGCCGAGCTCGTCGAGATGCTCGAGCGATCCGATGATCGTCTCCGGGCGGGTCCGCGAGAATTCGGGCCCGTCCTGCGTGCCGAGGTGGACCTCGCTGATCGCGTAGTCGGCGGCGATCTCGGCGCGCGGCACGCCGGCCAGCTCGAGCAGCACCGCGACGGTCAGACCGGTCCGGTCCTTGCCCGCCTTGCAGTGCACCACGACCGGCCGGTCCGCGGGCGCGTCCGCGATCGCGGCGAAGATCCGGCCGACGTGGGCGGCGTTCCGCGTCAGGCTGTTGCGGTAGACGTCGAGCAGCCGCGGCTCCGCCTCCGGATCCCGCAGCCGCTCGGCGTCCGGGTCGATCCAGGGGATCCGCCGGTACGCCGGTGTGCCGTCGAGCGGATGTGGTTGCTTCAGCTCCCAGTCGGACCGCAGATCGAGGACGAGTCCCGCGTCGAGAGCGACGAGGTCGTCGTGCACGGTGCCGAGCGCATCGGTCCGCACCAGCGCCCGCGAGCGCGTCGGTACGCCGTACCGGGTCGGAAGTCCGCCGACGTCACGCGCATTCGGGCTCCACATGCGTGTCAGCTTAGGACAACGCCTCCCAAGGACTCGAAGTCGTGCCAGCTTCCGTCGAACGCCTTGTGGGTCAACGCGGAATCCGTGCCGACCGCGAAGACGTCGAGCCGGCCGGGACCCCAGGCGACCACCGAACCCGCCGGTTGCGGACGCCGGCGAGCGGCCGCGGGCTCCAGCCAGCCGGCCAGCGCGGCGATGTTCATCCGCAGGATCTCGGCGGCGAACGCCCAGTCGACGAAGGCGAGCGTGTCGTTCGCGGAGTGGATGTGGCCGTTCGCGCTGTCGCCGCCCTCGATCGTCAGCACGGCGGGTATCCCCGCGGTGATGAACGGGACGTGGTCGCTCGCGAACGGGTTCAGCGAGGTCTCGACGTGCAGGCCGGTGTACGTCGCGGCGGCGGTCGCCAGCGCGCCGATCTGTGCGGACGACACCGCCGCGCCCTCGAGCAGGACGGTCGGTGTCGCGGTGTTCCGGGTGCCGATCATGTCCATGTTCAGGACCGCGCGGACCCGGGTCCGCTCGGCCGGCGGCAGCGCCGCGACGTACTGCTTGCTGCCGAACAGGCCCTCCTCCTCGCCGCCGAACAGGATCAGCCGGAGGTCGTGCTGCCAGGGGCTGCCCGCCAGCAGCCGGCCGAGTTCGAGCACACCGGCCGAACCGCTCCCGTTGTCGTCGGCTCCCGGCGCCGCCGCGGCCGAGCCGCCGGCGAGGTTGATCGAGTCCAGGTGCGCGGTGACGATCACGAGTCCGCGGTTGGCGCCGACGCCCGCCCGGTCGCCGACCAGGTTCGCCGACTGCCCGGCGCCGACCGTGATCGGCGTCCGGCCCGTCTGGTAGCCGAGGGCAACCATCCGGTCGGCGGCGAAGTCCATCGCCTGCGCGAATCCGGCGCTCAGCGAGTGCCTGGTCGGCAGGTTCGCGAGCCAGGTCAGGTCGTTCTGGTACGACGCTGTGGACACGTCGGCGACCAGGTCCGCGACGAACGGATCCGCGCGCGCGGCGACGACCGGAGGGACATCGACGACCGTGGTGCCGGCGCGGAGGGGCTCGATCCGCCAGCAGTTGTTGGACCGTCGGCGCGGCTTGTCGGCGGCCGAGATCACCAGATGCCGGCCGTGATCGAGCACGGGGGCGACGTCCGGGTAGTCGTTCTGGAAGCTCCGGCCCATCTGCGTGACGAGCAGCAGGCCGGGCGCGGTGCGGGAGGCGCGCCCGAGGCGCTGGTCCGCGGGCACCCAGAGCAGGGTCTTGTCCCCGAACCGCGCCGCCCGCGCCCCTCCGGCGGCATCCGCGGTCGGTACAACGAGATAACGCACAGGTGCAGCGGTCATGTCACTCCTCCCCGCCCCGGGACTTCAGTGCTGCCAGGTGATGTCGAGGCGGTCGGCTGTGGTGGTGAAGTGGGCGGGGGTGCCGGAGCCGGCGGTCAGGCGGCCGTCGGCCGCCCAGCGTCCTGTCGGCCCGGGTTCGGGGGCGTCTCCGCGACCGATCAGGTACTCCACGAAGCTGCCGTCGGCGCGGAACTCCACCCCCCGCCGGCCGCGGGCCGGCGGGAAGGCGAAGTCGTCGCGGCGGTAGACGCTGATCCCGTCGTGGTCCTCCTCGGCGGAATGCGTCCAGTGCCCGATCGGCGAGGCGGTCAGATCTTCACTTCCTGTCCGATCGCGGCGGGTGTCTCGGGGATCGTGACCTTGAAGTCGCTGATCACGCCGCCGAGCGCCTCGTACCCGGTGACCGACGGTCCCCAGGCCGAGCCGTCCCACCACTTGTGGTAAAGCTGCTTGTCGGTGCCGGTGACGAACACGTCCAGCCGGTTCGCGTCCCACGAGACCACGCGCGGCTCGTCGGTGCAGATCCCGCCCATGTACTCGTACCCGGTGACGGACGGTCCCCACGCGGAGCCGTCCCACCACTTGTGGTACAGCGCGGAGTCGGTGCCGAGGACGAACACGTCCAGCCGGTCGGAGCCCCACGAGACGACGGTCGGCGCCGACGTACACACACCGCCCATGTACTCGTAGCCCGACCAGGACGAGCCGTCCCACCACTTGTGGTACAGCGCCGAGTCGGTGCCGATCACGAACAGGTCGAGCCGGTTCTCGCCCCAGGCCACCACCCGCGGCGGCGAGGCGCAGACCCCGCCGAGGTACTCGTACCCGTTCCAGGACGAGCCGTCCCACCACTTGTGGTAGACCGCGTTGTCGGTGCCGAGCACGAACGCGTCCAGCCGGTTCTCGCCCCAGGCAACGACTTCGGGCGGGCTCATGCAGATCCCGCCGAGGTACTCGTAGCCGTTCCAGGACGAGCCGTCCCACCACTTGTGGTACAGCGCCCGGTCGGTGCCGAGGACGAACGCGTCGAGCCGGTTCGGGCCCCAGGTCGCCAGCCGCGGCGGGCTCGTACAGACGCCGCCGAGGTACTCGTAGCCGTTCCAGGACGAGCCGTCCCACCACTTGTGGTACAGCGCGTGATCGGTGCCGAGGACGAACGCGTCCAGCCGGTTCGGCCCCCAGGACGCGACTTCAGGAGCGCTCATGCAGATCCCACCCTGGTACTCGTAACCCGCGACGGACGGTCCCCAGGCCGATCCGTCCCACCACTTGTGATACATCGCCAGGTCGGTGCCGAGCACGAACGCGTCCAGCCGGTTCGCGCCCCAGGCCACCACCGATCCGGCCGGTTCCGGCGTCCCGGCGGCGCCGCCGCCGAAGTCCGGCAGGTCCTTGCGGACGGTGTCCAGGCAGGCCTGCATTCGGGTCACCTGGTCGGCCGTGAACATGACCATGCCGCGGTCGTCGGTGTAGTCCATGTAGTCGTAGAACAGGTCGCCGTTCGGCCCGTTGCTGCACGTCACGTGCGGGAACGTCGGTACGCCGAAGTTCGGGCCGGCCGCGTTCGGGGTGTCGGCGCACTCGTCGCTGCCGCTGCAGCCGCTGCCGTCGTCACCCCAGATGTGGAACAGGTTCAGGTAGTGCCCGACCTCGTGGGTGGCAGTGCGCCCGAGGTCGAACGGCGCCGCCGCCGTACCGTTCGTGCCGAACCCGCTGTGCAGGATCACGACGCCGTCGGTGTTCGCCGGTCCGCCCGGGAACTGCGCGTACCCGAGCAGGCCGCCGCCGAGCTGGCACACCCAGATGTTCAGGTAGTGCGCCGTGTCCCAGGGGTCGATGCCGCCGGTCGCCGACGACTTCACCTTGTCGTCGGTGCCGAAGCTCGTGCTGGTGGTCTGGGTCCGGGTGATGCCGGTCGTCGGGTTCCCGTTCGGGTCCTCGGTGGCCAGGTAGAACTCGATCCTCGAGTCCGTGATCAGACCGCTGAAGACACCCGGCACGATGCTGATGTCCGGGTTGGTGGCGCGGTAGTCGCGGTTCAGCACGTCGATCTGGCTGTCGATCTGGGCCTGCGAGATGTTCTGCGCGTTGGTGTTCCAGACGACGTGCACGACGACCGGGATGCGCGCGATCCCACTGAAGCGCTCCTCGCCGGCGACGTACGCCATCGTCGCGGTCTCGAGCGCCGACCGCGCCGCGGCGTACCCGGGCGAGGTCGACAGCAGCCGCCGGTGCACGTCCATCACACCGCACTCGCGACGGGTCGGGTACTCGGTCCGCCCGCCGTCGGTCGCGCCGCTCATACCGGCACCACCGGCCTGGCCGCCGCTCATGTTCGCGGCCGGCGACCCGCCACCGCCCATGCCGGCCGCGGGCGATCCGCTGCTGGTCATGTTCGCCGTACCGCTCGATGCGGCCGGGCTGTTCATCCCGGCCGTCGGCATGCCGTCCGCCGCGGGCTGTCCGTTCGCGGTCTGCACGTCCGGCTCGGTCGCCGGTGACTCGCCCGGCATCCGGTGCTCGTCGCGGTGCTTGTCCGCTCGCCCGTTGGCCTTCCTCGGCATCTTTCCCCCTTCCGCGGGGGCACCCGAGCAGGCCGGCGTACGCCGAACCGAAGCGATCACCCCCAGCGCGCCCTCGATCGAAGACGGTCCTGCCGTCTTCCCCCACCGAACAGTCGGCCCCCAAACGCCCTGCTCTGCGATTTACGATCCGCCGATCACCGACCGCGCACAAGGCTTCGTACACCCGGCAGTCAACTTCGCCGGAACCCCTTGTGGCGGTTGGAGAATTTCAGCAGCGGCCTGGTGGGAGGTGGGACCCTGGCAGGGTGAAGAGTTTGACCGACTGGTTGCTGGGTCTGCACGGCATCGCCGTGTACGGGATGGTCGGCTTGCTGGTCTTCGCCGAGGACGCGTTGTTCGTCGGGTTCGTGCTGCCGGGGGAGACCGCGGCGGTGCTCGGCGGGGTGACGGCCGCGCTCGGGCACACCTCACTGCCGGTGATCCTGGTGGTCGTCGTCGGTGCGGCGATCCTCGGCGACACCGTCGGCTACGAGGTCGGGCGGTACTTCGGGCCGCGCCTGCTCACGCACCGCGTGCTGCAGCGACGGGCGGGACGACTCGAGGCAGCGCGGAAGCAGCTCGCGGAGCGGGGCGGTGCGGCGGTGTTCCTCGGGCGGTTCGTGGCGTTCCTGCGCGCGACGATGCCCGCCTTGGCCGGGATGTCCGGGATGCGGTACCTGAAGTTCCTCGCGTTCAACGCGGCCGGCGGGATCGTGTGGGGCACGGCTGTGGTGCTGCTCGGGTATCTTGCCGGCAACTCGTACACCCGCGTGGAGAAGACGTTCGGCCGCGTCGCGGCCCTGGTCGTGGCCGGCGTCGTCCTGGCCGCGATCGTTGCCTGGCGGGTCCGCCGGCACCGGGCCGAACGGGTGCGGTAGGTCAGATCGCGCGTTCCCACATCGTGCGCTGGGCCACCGGACGGAAGCCGAGCTTGGTGTTGACGGCGATCATCGGCGCGTTCTCCGGGGCATTCCAGGTGTGGAGTACGGCGGGGAGCGGGACGCCGGCTTGCAGGGCGCGGAGGTTCGGGGCCTTCACCGCGATGCCGAGGCCCTTGCCGCGGTGGCTACGGCGTACGTAGGTGTCGTACTGGTTGAGGCGCTCGGGCGTTTCCGGCGTACCGCCCATCTGGGTGTACGCCGCGAGCTCGCCCGAGGCGGTGTGGACGACGGCCGTGGTGTAGGTGAACCGGCCCTGGGCGAGCCGCCGCTCTTCGGTGTCGCGGACCAGCTCGGGCGTCCACCGCACCGCCGCGGTCGTGCGGTCGCCGGTCGGTACGTCCTCGCTCATCCCGCTGAGCAGCTCGACGAACTGCGGCATCCAGTCGTCCGGCGCGTGCTCCCGCCACTGGACGATCTCGTACCCGTCGACCGGATGCTCCGGGAGACCGGCCAGCGGCAGCTCGGCCACCTGATGCAGCTCGGCATGCTTCTTCACGAACCCGCGCGCCGCGGCGAACGCCGTACCCGGGCTCTCACCGGTCACCGGATCGCCGGCCATGTTCGTCCCCGAGACGATGCTCCGGCCCTCGGCCTTCGCGCGGTCGATCGCGGCGTCGAGCAGTCTCGTCGCGACCCCGCGCCGCCGGTACTCCGGCGCGACGGCCAGTTCAACGTCGACGGTGTCCGTGTTCCCCACCAGCCACCAGTCGAGCCACGCGATCCCGAGCCACGCGTCCCCGTCCACCAGCCCCAGCCCGTCCGCCCGCACCTCGGCATGCTCCCGAGCCATCACCACCCGAGCCTCCTCCACCCCCATCCCGGCCGGAAACTCCAACTCCTCCCGCCGCACCCCGAACTTCACCGCATAAAACCGCCGGAACACGTCCGCATCCGATCCGTCAACCCTGATGATCTCCACCCGCCGACCTTATGCACCCACCCCACGCCCCGCTCCCCAATTACACCTGCGGCGTGCACGGCGGACAGGTAGTGCACCGCCGAGACACCGTACGCGCGCTCCAATTCACGCTCAGGTGCACTACCCGACGGACCGACACCTCCTGTCGAGCTGCACACCCGAACTAGCATCCCCGGATGCCGCAGCACCACTTCGGGGTGTACGCACGGATCCGCGACGCCGGCCGGCTCCTGTTGGTTCAGAAGATCCGCGGGCCGTACACCGGTCTCCTGGACCTCCCCGGCGGTCGCCCCGAACCCGGCGAAACCTGGCCACAAACCCTTGAACGCGAACTCCAGGAAGAACTCGGCCTGACCGTCAGCACCATCGGTGACTTCCGGCCCTTCGCGATTCACGTCCGGCAGTCGTCCACCGGCACGCCGATCGACTTCCACCACCACGGCGTGGTCATGGACCTCACCCTCCCCTCACCACCCGCAGCGGTCACCTCCCCGGACACCGCCGGCCACGAGTGGTTCGACCTCCACACCGACGACAGGACGCGCCTGAGCGCCGCCGTACGCGCAGTCGTCGGGAACATCTGCCGGGGTCTGTGAACAGGTAATAGCTTGTTCACAGCTCCCTGGAGCTGTCTTCACCGGAGGGACGACAGTTGGGTGGCAGCTCGAGCAAAACGTCCACCAACTGCTCGCCGGTCAGCGACTGGTAGTGCTCGACGACATGTGCCGGGACCTCTCGCCCGGGTTCGGTCCACTGCCGCCCGGGATGCCGGCCGAGCGGGTCGGTGGAGACCAGGACGACGGGCAAGGCTAGTGGTGGGGGCGGAGGGCTCGGTTGGCGGCGGGTTCGGCTATTTGGGCGCGGAACTCGTTGGCGGGGTAGACGCCGAGGATGCGGACCTCGACGGAGAAGAAGGCGAGTTCCTCGAGGGCGAGGGCGACGTTGGGGTCCTCGGGGTGGCCTTCGATGTCGGCGTAGAACTGGGTGGCGAAGAACATGCCGCCGAGCTGGTACGACTCCAGCTTGGTCATGTTGACGCCGTTGGTCGCGAATCCGCCGAGCGCCTTGTAGAGCGCCGCCGACACGTTCCGCACGCGGTACACGAACGACGTGATCACCGGGCCGGAGTCCACCGGCGGTACGTCGGGCTCGCGGGACAGGACCAGGAAGCGGGTCGTGTTGTGGTGCTCGTCCTCGACGTCCGAGGCCAGCGTCTCGAGCCCGTACAGCCCGGCCGCGGCCCGCGGTGACAGCGACGCGACGGTCGGGTCGCCGAGCTCGGACACCTCGCGCGCCGCGCCGGCCGTGTCGTCGGCGACGACCGTCGACCAGCCGTGCTCGCGGATGATCTTGCGGCACTGCCCGAGCGCGTGCACGTGGCTGCGCACGGTCCGGATCCGGTCGAGCGACGTGCCCGGGACGCCGAGCAGCTGGAAGTGGATCGGCAGGAAGTACTCGCCGACGATGTGCAGCCCGGACTCCGGCAGCAGGTGGTGGATGTCCGCGACCCGGCCCGCGATCGAGTTGTCCACCGGGATCATCGCCAGCCCGGCCCGGCCGCTGCTGACCGCCTCGAGCGCGTCCTCGAACGTCGTACAGGGCAGCTGCTCGCGGTCCGGGAACATGTCGGTGCACGCCATCGCCGAGTTGGCGCCTGGCTCACCCTGGTAAGCGATCGGTCCGTCCACGATCTCCCAGGGTAGACCCACCCGATCTCACCAACCGGATCAGGTGTCCGTCTTGCGGACCTTCTCCGGCGCCCCGGTGACCGCGCGGCCCTCGAGGGCCTTGGCCTTGGTGGCGTACATGTCGATGTACTCCTGGCCGGACAGCTCCATGATCTTGTACATGATCTCGTCGGTGACCGCGCGCAGGATCAGCCGGTCGCCCTCCATGCCCTCGTACCGCGAGAAGTCCAGCGGCTCGCCGAACTTCACCGTCGGCGAGGCGAACGACGCGACGACCTTCCCGGGCGGGGCGACCACGTCGGTGCCGATCACGCCGCACGGGATCACCGGCACCTTGGCCTCCAGCGCCAGCCGCGCAACCCCGGTCCGGCCCTTGTACAGCCGGCCGTCGTGCGAGCGCGTGCCCTCCGGGTAGATCCCGAACAGCTCGCCGCGCTCGAGCACCTTCATCCCGGCCCGCATCGCGCCCTCGGAGGCCGACCCGCCGGACCGGTCGATCGGCACCTGGCCGGTGCCCTTGAAGAACCCGCGCTGGAACCGGCCCTTGATCCCGGCGCCGGTGAAGTAGTCGGACTTCGCGACGAACGTGACGCGCCGGCGCAGTACCAGCGGCATGAAGATCCAGTCGGAGTACGAGAGGTGGTTGCTGGCGATGATCGCGGGCCCGGTCTCCGGGACGTTCTCGGCGCCGACCACGTTCGGCCGGAAGATCCGCTTCACCGGCGGTCCGACGATCACGTTCTTCAGCACCCAGTAGATGCCCTTGCCGTCGCCGTCACCGGCATCCACGACCGCAGGGTCCGGCTCCCGCCGCGGCGACTGTGCCGGTTCCGTCATCGAATTCCCTTCATCTGAGAGGACGCAGCCTCACGCTTCCCCGACCCTCATGATGCCGCACGATCGCCAGCTTGGCTCGTACCGTCGCAACGCGGGAACTCCTCACACGCCCGGCCGGAGCTTCGTAAGCTGCTGACGGCACCGTCGCCCAGGTGGGGGAGAGAACCATGCGCATCAAGCTCCTGACCGCGGTCCTCGCGCTGCTCGCCGGCGTCCTGGCGGCGCTGCCCGCGGGGGCGGCCGCGCCGGACGCGACCGTCGTGGCGATCCAGGTCACCGGCCCCGCCGCGTCACGGTTCAACCTGGTGGTGATGGGCGACGGCTACACCGCGGCCGAGCTGCCGAAGTTCCGGGAGCAGCTGGACAAGCACTTGAACATCCTCTGGAGCATCGAGCCGTTCAAGTCGTACCGCAACTACGTCAACGTGTACGCCGTCGAGATCGCCTCGCCCGAGTCCGGCGTCGACTGCGATCCGGGCCTGACCGACCCGAAGCGCGACACCCCGTTGCAGATGGGGTTCTGGGGCGGCTGCAACCCGGGCAGCGTGCAGCGGCTGCTGACGGTCAGCCAGGCGGCCGCGACCCAGTACGCCGACCTGGTCCCCGGCACCACCAGCGCCAACCGGCAGATTCTTGCTATCGGCAACAGCGACACGTACGGCGGTGCGGGCGGGACGTACGCCACCGCGTCCGGCGGCAACGCGCTCTCCGCCCTGATCACGCCGCATGAGCTCGGCCACTCGCTCGGCGGGCTGCAGGACGAGTACGACTACTACGCCCGCGGCGAGCGCGGAGCGCCGTACCAGGGTCCTGAGCCGTCCTCGATCCACCACACGTTGCTGACCGAGCAGCAGATGCTGGCGCAGCAGAAGAAGTGGTACCGCTGGCTGGGGGAGCCGTCCGAGTCCGGCGGGACGATCGGCCGGTACGAAGGCGGGATGTACGCCGGTTCGGGCGTCTGGCGGCCCAGCGCGCACTCGATGATGAAGGCCCTCGGGTACTACTTCGACCAGCCGTCGCGGGAGCGGATGACGCAGCGCCTCTCCGCGAAGGCGAATCTGTTCCAGGACAGCACCCCGACCGGCCGCGTCGCTCCTGACCAGACCGTCTGGCTGGAGACGCTGCATCCGGTCGACCACGAGCTCGACGTCACCTGGACGCTCGACGGGACGGCGCTGCCGACGGCGAACGCGCGGAGTGTGGACCTGTCGGCGCTCGACCTCGCGCCCAGCACGCACACGCTGTCGGCGACGATCGTCGACCCGACCGAGTTCATCCGCGATCCCGCCGTCCGCCCGACCGCAGTCCGATTGTGGACAATCGACCCGGCTGCCACCGCACCGCAGCCCACGACGCCGACGTTCACCACCTCGACCTCGACCGAGCACCCGGCGAGCGCCGACGAGGTCGTGTACGCCGAGACCGCGCAGTCTGCCGGTGCGATCACGTGGAAGGTCGACGGTCGGATTGTCGACAATCCGGGTAATGACCGCGACCTCGACCTGGCGCCGCTGGCGCTGACCGGCCGGCACACGCTGACCGCGACAGCCGGCACCGAGACACGCACCTGGGACGTCGACGGCATCCAACCGGTGGTCACACCAACGATGTCGAAACCCCTGCTCACAGTGCAGAAACCGAGCGGACCCGAGTACATCTACAACGACGCGTTCACGATGGGGCTGGCGGCGCGCGACGACAGCGCGGGGTACGTCGTCCCGGAGTTCCGCGTCGACGGCGACGGTTGGTACAACTACTACGGCTGGCCGACCGACGCGTCCGCGCCGTTCCGGTTCACCGCCGAGGGGACGACGATCGACCAGCTCGTGTACGGCAAGCTCGGCGTACCGCGGGTCGTGCCGTGGGACGACGTGCCGCCTGGATACGGGCGCCATCGGGTCGAGTACCGCGCCATCGATGCCACCGGCAACATCGGCGACCCGCGTTCGTTCGCCGTCACGCTGCTGCGCCCGGCACCGGCCTGCACGACGACCGTCACCGGGACGCACGACGGCGCGCTGTACGTGCACACAGGCGTCACCTGCTTGACCGGCGCGACCGTGAACGGCCCGATCCTCGTCGCCGCCGGCGCGTCTCTGGTGGCGACCGACTCGCGCCTCAACGGCCCGGTCCGGGCCGATCAGGCCGCCGATCTGCACCTGCTGCGCTCCATGATCACCGGGCCGGTCAGTGCGAACGGCGTCAGCCGCAGCCTGGTCGCGGTCGGCAGCACGGTCCAGGGGCCGCTCTCCGTCACGAACAGCCGCACGACCGACCCGGCCACGCTCGCCGGGAACACCGTCGACGGCCCGCTGATCTGCTCCGGAAACGCTCCCACACCGACCAACCTGGAGGCGCCGAACCAGGTGTCCGGGCCGCGCTCAGGGCAGTGCGCGAAGCTCTGAGCGAGCCGGACATGCACGTGAGCCTCGCCGACATGTTCGCGGCGAGGCAGCGCCTCTAACTTTTCTGGTGCGGGGAGTTCCCGCCGTACTGGAGGAGAGAGATGAACGGACTGCGGGTGGCCTCGTTGATGCTGGCGACGATGACGACGGGGCTGGTGGCCGGCGTGTACGCGATCTACGCGAACGCGTTCATGCCGGGCCTGGCGAAGACCGACGACAGGACCTTCGTCAGCGCGTTCCAGGCGGTCGACCGGGCGATCGTGAACCCGTTGTTCCTGGGCCTCGGCTTCGTCGGCGCCCTGCTCTTCACGCTGCTCGCGGGGCTGTTCAGCCTCAAGGAGAAGGCGCTGCCGTGGATCGCGGTCGCGTTCGTGCTGTACCTGGTCTCGGTGATCCTGACGATCGCGGTCAACGTCCCGCTGAACGACGCGCTCAAGGCGGCCGGGGACCCGGCGACGATCGACGTCGCCGCGGCCCGCGCGGCGTTCGACGAGGCGAAGTGGGTGACCTTCAACCTGGTCCGAACGCTGCTCGCGCTGGTCTCGTTCGGGATCCTCGGCTGGGCCCTCTATCTGACCGGCAAGTCCGCGGTCCAGCCCTGAGGTCGTCTGGCCGGTAGCGTTCGTCGCGAACCGGCGACTGGGGAGGCAGCGGTCACGAGCGCCTTGTGTGTCGCCGTCTGGGGCGCGGTGAGCCTGCTGGGTACGTCGTGGCTCTGCGGCGCGACGTCGGCGCCGAAAATACCTGTGCGGTCAGCCTGCCCGGCGATGTGTCGCTGGTGTGGCGCATCCTCGCCGTGATCGTCGCCGGCTACCTGCTCCTCCTCGTCACGCTCGACCTCGGCGAGCAGGCGCGGCAACGGCTCGGTCAGCGTCGGGTGGCGTCGCTCGTGTGGTCCGCCCCGCTGCTCGCCGGGCTTTGCGGTCGGCGCGGGCCGGTGCCGCGCTCGCGCCCGACCCCTCCGGAACGCTCCGCCGAACGCTCGACGGCCTCCTCGGCACCGAGGCGATCGCCGTCTCGGCCGTCGTCACGGTGCTGGCGGCCCCCTGGTGGATCACGGTGGTGACCCGGCTGCCGTCGGCGCTGCGCCACGCACGCCGGCGGCAGGAGACCATCGAGCGGCTCCGGCGCGACGGCCGCCGGTTCCCCGGAACCGTGACGCTCGGCGACGTCAGGGTCTGGCTCGGGCGCAATCCCGAGCTCGACGTCGTCATCGCGTATGAGTCGCCGGCCAGAACCCGCGTGCTGCCGGGGCGGATGCGGACCTCGCCCGACCGGGTGCCCGCCGACGGCAGCCAGGTGGTCGTTTTCGACGATCTCCGCGGGGTCGTGCACGTCGAGCTGGACCTGGACGCCGAGTTCGCCTTCGAGCCGGAGGAGCGGTACACCGCGTCCGAATGAGCGCGAGGCGGCCGGTCTTTGACACACTGTCGGCGTGCCACCAGTTCAAGCTCCGCCGTCGCAGCAGCTGCCCGCCGTCCAGAAACTGCGGGTGAGGTTCGCCAAGCGCGGGCGGTTGCGATTCACCTCACACCGCGACTTCCAGCGGGCGTTCGAGCGCGCCGTCCGGCGGGCCGAGCTGCCGGTGGCCTTCTCGCACGGCTTCAGCCCGCACCCGAAGATCTCGTACGCCGGCGCCGCGCCGACCGGGGCCGCCTCGGAAGCGGAATACCTGGAGATTTCGCTCACACAGGAGCGGGACGCCGAGCAGGTCCGGGCCGCGCTCGACGAGGCGCTGCCGCCCGGTCTGGACGTCGTCGAAGTGGTCGTCGCCGGGCCGGGTGCGCTGGCGGAGCGGCTGGAGGCCAGTGAGTGGCGGATCGCGTTGCCGGGGGCGGATCCGGAGGCGGCCGCGGCGGCGGTGCAGGCGTTCCTCGACCGGGAGGAAATTCCGGTCGAGCGCATGACCAAACGAGGGCTTCGCTCGTTCGACTGTCGGGCTGCCGTTCTCCGACTCACCGTCGCGAGTGAACCGGGGTCGGTTGCGGCGTGTGCGATACTGCAAGTGGTGTTACGGCACGGAACCCCGGCCGTGAGACCCGACGACGTTCTCGCCGGCGTGCTCGAGGTAGCGACGCTCCCGGTGACGGGCCCGGCTCTTTTGACCAGGCTCGCCCAGGGCCCGCTCACCACGGACACCGGCACGGTGGAAGACCCGCTCGCTCGTGACCGCGACGCCAACCAGGCGACCGCGACCGGCCAGGCAGGTCCCCACCAGACGCACACAGCGGAGGGCGACGCCGCCGCTCCCTCTGTGCCCTGAGCGCGGGCGGAGCGGATCCAGCAGGCTTCCGCCGTACCGCGGCCCGTGCAGTACCCGAGGGCCAGGTGGGGCGAACCGTGACCGCCTTGTGGCCGCGCCCGGACCCGTGACAGGGGTCGCAGGATGCGCCGGAGGGCTTGAGGAGACCCGCACTACATGCTCGACAACGAGCCGACCACCGAAGCAGCCGAAACCGCTGCCCCCGACCAGCCCGCCGCCTCTGCGCGCAGGACCGCCAAGAAGGCCGCGGCCGCGAAGAAGACCAGCACGCCGCGCAAGCGTGCGGCGAAGAAGACCGTCGCCGACGACGTGACGGCGGTCCCGACCCAGTCCGACGACCAGGCGGCCGACCCGGCCCCGGCGCCGGCGAAGAAGGCGGCCGCCAAGAAGGCCGCCGCGAAGAAGACCACGGCCACGAAGGCCGCCGCGAAGGCCCCGGCCAAGAAGACCGCCGCCAAGCGCCCCGCGAAGAAGGCGGCCGGCCAGGACGCGTTCCCGGAGTTCGCCGAGGAGACCGCGACGTCCACCGCGGACGCCGGCCCGGTCGTCGAGAACGCGCCGGTCGCGAAGAAGACCACCCGCAAGCGCACCGCCAAGAAGGCGGCCGCCACGCTTCCGGCCGAGGACTCCCCGGTCACGGACGGCCCCGTCGCCGACGCCACCGCCGACGTCACCGCCGGCGCGGTTGCGGCGCCCGCGGACGAGGCGCCGGCCCGCAAGCGCACCTCCCGCCGCCGTACGTCGAAGACCGCAGCCGTCGACCCCGCCGTCGACCCCGCCGTCGACTCCACTGCCGTCGAGGCGCCTCGCGAGACGGCCGCTGACGCGGACGGCGGTCGCAGCACCCGCCGGGGCCGCAACACCCGGGCCCGGGCCGCAGCCGAGGACGGCGCCGACGCGCCGACCGCTGCCCCGGCTGAGGCGGCCGCCGAGGCTCCGGCCGAGGAGACGAGCACCCGGCGGCCGAGATCATCTTCGGTTTCGTCTTTCTGGTCCTCTTGGCCATCGCCTTCGCCAAGGTCGTCGTACCGAAGTTCGAGAAGGCTTATGCCGATCG